>NZ_JBEPNA010000010.1:0-109223 GCF_040546025.1 Marisediminicola sp. UYEF4
CCTGTGATTATGCCGATAACATCCACCCGGAGGCCAGCAAAGACAAGGGCTCCACCGTCAACATCGGCATAATCCGGACATCGGAATAATGCCCCTTATGCCGATATCGGCATAAGCGGCACAAATGGGCAAGGTTGTAGTGCGCTGTCGGATGCTGGTGCTGCCACTGCAGGGTGTGGTCGATGTCGCACAGCTCGGCTTGCCGGGAGCAGCCCGGGAACCGGCATGTCTCATCACGCACCCGCAGGAACGCGCGCAGATCTGCGGGCACCCGGTACCGGTCCCGCCCGATCGAGAGGATTGCTCCGGTCTCCGGGTGGGTGAGCAGACGGATCATGCTCGGCGCACCGGCGGCGAGCAGCCTGGCGGTGTTCGCATCGATCGGTCCGTACCCGTCCAGGGACCCCGGCTCCTCACTGAGCCCGAGGAGCACCAGAGCGGGCACCGTCACACTCAGCCTCGGGCGCGTTTGGAAGTACCGGTCCCGCAGCGACCCGCCCCCGCGGATCCCGGACCACCCCGCACGGGTCAGCGCAACCCTGACCGCCCGATTCCGTCGGGTAGCAGCACGCCGAGCACGCCGGGTACGCCGCGTGCGGCGGGCCACCGTGTCCAGCGGGCGGTCGTCGGCGTTGCTCGTGCCGGCGCTACTGACCGTGTTGGTGCCGTCGAGCATGACCTCGCTGAAGATGTCCGCGCGCAGCTGCGCCAGAGTGCGCACCTCGGTGGGTCCTTGCAGGGCGGTCGCGGCATCGGTGAGGCGGTTGAAAATAGCGATGGCCTCCGGCGCCGGGAGCAGCTGGGAGAGCAGGGCAAGGCCGTCCTGCTGCGGATCCAGACGTACCTCCCGATCCTCCCGCGCCCGCGCGTGGCGCTGCGTGATCGACTCGGGATCAAGCAACTCGGTAAGGATCCGGGCCTTCTGCTTGAACTTCGCCACCGTCAACCGAGCCGCATGAGGCAGAGCCTGCCCCTCCAACACCGCACGGGCCTCGCCCGGCAGTCCGGAGGCGAAGTCGACCATCACCCTCGCATGCCCGAAGCTTATGGTCCCCGACCGCAGAGCCTCCAGCGTCGCCGGGAGCTCGTGGACCAGGATGTGGCTGACACCGAGGAAGGCGTCGATGGTGCGCTCCGGGATCCGCAGCGCCGCACCCAGTTCGGCCCGCAGACTCCGCAACGCCAACTGCCGGCTGCCTGCCCGGCTGCGCTCATCCCCGGTCAGCCCGAGTACCCGGGCCTGCTCGAACAACACCACCCGATCACCCATCAGCCCGGCAATGCCTCGCTCGACCCGCTCGAGGGCATCGATGACCCGCCCCATCGCCTCACCCGCACCACCCGGCCCCGCCGCGACCCCATACGGGTACCCACGACTGGCATCTAGCCCCGCACCGGGCCGGCCGGCCTCCTCGGGCGGGCCTGAATAGTCGGGCTGCCCTGAATGGTCGGGCAAGTCGTCCTCGTCAGCCCAGCGCGGATCATCCAGATCAGGATCATGCGGGAACAACTCCGCCGGCATCCCCTCGAACGGCAAACCAGCACCCGGACGGTACCCCTGGGCGGCCATCTCCGCATCCGCCTCAATATTGAACTGCAGCATCGACGCGGCCAAATCCGCCGCCTCCTCCACCGTCCACCGATAGCCGCTCATACCCATAGCGAACACCCACCCACCGACATCCGACGCACCCGAAAATGGCCGCGCGCAGAAGACCGGAGGCCCTGCACCGACACCCCGAATCCGTTCATGGACACAGTCGACACCCGACCACCGACATTGGTCCGACAATCCCGTTGTCGCCGTGAAACCAGCGGAGAACGAGCGCCGCGGCGGCCCGTGGGAGGACAGGATGAATCGCGGGCCCGCACCCTGTGGCCGGGAGCACGAAGTCAGCGCTCGGCGCTGGCCCTTCTCGCGGCGCGCGGCTAAGCCGAGTCGCGCACGACGAGCCGGGTCGGCAGGATGCTCTGACGCTCGACCTCTTCGCCGGCAAGGAGTGCGAGGAGGTTGTGTGCCATCCGCAGCCCCATCTCGGTCGAGGGCTGGTGCACCGTCGTGAGCTGCGGGTCGGTGCTCGTCGCGGCGGGACTGTCGTCGAAGCCGACGAGGCTGACCTGGTCGGGCACCGAGATGCCCCGTTCGCGGAGCACCGAGATGGCCCCCATGGCCATGAGGTCGCTCGCGACGAAGACGGCGTCGAGATTGGGGTCGCGATCGAGGAGGTCGCGCATGGCGCTCGCCCCGCTGGCCATGGTGAAGTCGCCGTGCGCGATGAGGTCGGTGGGCAGCCCGGCTTCGGCGAGGGTGCTGACCCAGCCCTTGGTGCGGTCGATTGCCGCCTGCATATCGACGGGACCGGAGATCGTCCCGATCCGGCGGCGCCCCTTTTCGAGGAGGTACTCGGTGGCGAGCGCGGCACCTGCGGCGTTGTCGACGTCGACGAAGTAGTTGCTGTGTTGCTCCGGGTGGAAAGGCCGGCCTCCGAAGACGACCGGTATCGTCGCGTCGAGCTCGGAGAAGAACTCGACGTCGGAGTGGTGCGAGACGACGATTGCCCCGTCCACGTTGCCGCCAAGCAGGTATTTCTTCGTCTTGAGCGACGTGGACGTGCGGCTCGCGAGCTGGAGGTTGAGAACGTAGTCGCTTGACTCGAGCCCGCGGGTGATTCCTTGGACGATCGCCGCGAAGAACGGGTCTCCGAAGAATCGCGCCGCCTCCTCGGGCACGATGAGCGCGATTGCCATCGTCTGCCGACTCGCGAGCGATCGAGCGGCGCGGTTCGGCACGTAGTCGAGGCGGGCAATGGCCGCGTTGACAGCATCCACCACGTCCGGGCGCACCTGGGTGGAACCGTTCACGACGCGCGACACGGTGGAGCGCGACACGCCCGCCGCGCTCGCAACGGCCTCGAGGGTCGGTGCGGCGCGACGGGTCGCCTGATGGGCAGCAATCATAAGGGAATTCTAGTTCAGCCGTCGGTCCCGAATGATGGCGCCGTACTCGAGCGCGCTGTCCTTGAGCGTGCGCAGTTGCGTGTCGTAGTCGACCCTCACGATGCCGAACCGCTTCTCGTAGCCCCAGGCCCACTCGAAGTTGTCCATGAGCGACCAGTAGAAGTAGCCGCCGACGGGCACGCCGTCGTCGATCGCGTCCAAGATCGCCGCGAGATGATCGCGGAGGAACTCGACGCGGTCGGCATCATGCACGCTGCCGTCGTCGGACACGACGTCGTTGTAGGCCGCGCCGTTCTCGGTCACGTAAATGCCTGTTCCGGTCGGCGACGTGTACTCGCGGTGCACCCGCCCCAGCAGGCGGGTCAGGCCCTCCGGCTGCACCTCCCAGTCCATCGCGGTCACAGGCAGGCCGCGCGGATGCCAGAAGACGCCGTCCGCGGCGGGGAACGGTGAGCGCTTCGGGCGCTCGGACGGCGCCGCCGCCCTCTCCCCCAGCGGTCCCGGATGGGCGCTCACCGATTCGCCGTGGTAGTAGTTCACCCCGAGGACGTCGATCGGGGTGGAGATGATCTCCAGGTCACCGGGCCGCACGACACCCTCGAAGCCGAGGCCCGCGACATCATCCAGCACATCAACCGGGTAGGAGCCGCGAAAGAGGGGATCGAGGAAGAAGCGGTTGAACTGGCCATCGATTCGGCGGGCCGCATCCAGATCGCCGGCATCGTCAGGGTCCACCGGGTCGGCGACGGTGAGGTTGAGCGTGATGCCCAGCTCGAGGTTCGAGTCGCGCGAGCGGAGTTCCTGCACCGCGAGGCCATGGCCGAGAAGCAGGTGATGGGCTGCCGCGAGGCCGGCCGCGGGATCCTGCAGGCCCGGCGCATGCTCGCCTGCGATGTAGCTCAGGAACGAGGAGCACCACGGTTCATTGAGAGTCGTCCACGAGTCGACCCGGTCGCCGAGCACATCGTGCACGGAGGCGGCGTACTCCGCGAAGAGGTACGCGGTGTCGCGGTTGGCCCAGCCGCCCCTGTCCTCGAGCGCCTGGGGGAGGTCCCAGTGGTAGAGGGTGAGCCAGGGCTTGATGTTCTTCTCGAGCAGCTCGTCGACGAGCCGCGAGTAAAACGCGAGGCCCTTCGCGTTGACGGGGCCGCCGTCGGGCCGCACCCGTGACCACGATGTCGAGAAGCGGTAAGTCTGCAGGCCGAGATCGGCCATCATCGCCACATCCTGCGCGTACCGGTGGTAGTGGTCGCAGGCGACGTCGCCGTTCTCCGCGCCGACGACCGCTCCCGGCACGCGGGCGAAGGCGTCCCAGATCGAGTCGGTGCGGCCGTCTTCGTGCGCCGCCCCCTCGATCTGGTAGGCAGCGGTCGCCGCGCCGAACAGGAAGGCCGGCGGGAACGTCCGCGTCTCGACCTGCCGTGTGAGGTTGGTTAGCTGAGTCATCCCTTGACCGCTCCCTGCATGATTCCGGAGACGAGCTGCTTGCCCGCGACCACGAAGAGGATCAACAGCGGGATGGTCGACAGCAGCACCCCGGCCAACACGATCGAGTAGTCGATGAAGAAGTTGTTCTGGAGAAGCGACAGCGCCACCGGGAGGGTGGGGTTGTTGCTGTCGAGGATGATGAACGGCCAGAAGAAGTTCGTCCACGTCGCGATGAAGATGAACAGCGCGAGCATCGCGGCGGCAGGGCGGGAGGCGGGCACGCCTACGTGCCAGAAGGTGCGGATCATGCTCGCGCCGTCGACTCTCGCGGCCTCGATGAGCTCATCCGGCAGCGTCTGGGTGAGGTATTGCGTCATCCAGAACACCCCGAAAGCCGAGACGAGCGCCGGCAGTATGACCGCCATGATGTTGCCGCTCAGTCCGAGCCACTGCGACATGGCGATGAACAGCGGCACGATGCCGAGCTGGGTTGGAACGGCCATTGTCGCGATCACGAAGATCAGCAGTCCCTTGTTGCCGCGGAACTTGAGCTTCGCGAACGCGTAGCCGGCGAGGGTCGAGAAGAAGACCACCGACGCGGAGACGACCGTCGAGACGATGATGCTGTTGGTGAGCGCCTTCCAGAAGTTGACGCTCGGGTCGTTCACGACCTTCGCGGCATTGCTGAGGAAATTGCCGCCCGGCAGCCAGTCGATGTCCTGCCTGTTGATGGTCGACGAGTCGCCGCTTCCGATGAGGAACGACCAGTAGAGCGGGAAGAGGGACGCGAGGATGACCAGGACAAGGAACACATAGCCGAGGGTGGATGGCTTATTGGACGCGATCGCCTTGGCGCGGCGCTTGGCGCTGCGGCTGGTCTTGTAGGCCTTCACCGGAGGGCCTGCGGGGGTGAGGGGAGCGGGACGCTCGGTTGTGGCGGTCATTTGCTGCTCCTGCTTCCGCTCGTCGCGATGGTGCGGGTTGCCGCGAGGTTGATGAGCCCCACGACGATGATGATGAGGAAGAGCAACCAGGCGGCGGCGGCGGCGCGGCCGAATTGGCCGCCTCCCGCTGGGCCGAACCCCAGGTTGTAGATGTACATCGTGATCGTGAGCCACTGGCTGCTCGCGCCGCCGGCTCCCGTCGTGTCGTACATGCGCGGCTCGTCGAAGATCTGCAGTCCGCCGATGGTCGAGGTGATGATCACAAAGATCAGCGTCGGGCGCAGCGAGGGAATGGTGATCGAGAAGAACTGCCGGATGCGGCCCGCGCCGTCGAGCATGGCCGCCTCGTAGTAATCGCGGGGCACGGCCTGCATGGCCGCGAGGAAGATGAGCGCGTTGTAGCCGGTCCAGCGGAAGTTCACCATCGTCGCGATCGCGAAATGGCTGGGCACGACCTGCGAGTGCCAGCCGACCGGGTCGACGCCGATGCGTCCGAGCGCATTGTTCACCAGACCGTACTGGTCGCCGAACATGTTGCTGAAGATGAGGGCGACGGCGACCGGGGCGACGACGTAGGGGACGAGAACGCCCATGCGCCAGAAGGTCTTGGCGCGGAGGTTCTGGTCGAGGATCGCCGCGATGATCAGCGCGAGGATGACCTGCGGAATCGCAGAGATCAGGAAGATGCTGAAGCTGTTCCGGAGGGCGACCCAGAACTTGTCCTGGGCGAGAACCCACTGAAAGTTGCCGGCGCCGGCGAAGTCACCCTGGCCGCCGATGATGTGCCAGTCGTAGACCGAGACGTACGCGGTGTAGAGCAGCGGGAACAGGCCGGTGAGGATGAAGAGGATGAAGAACGGGGAGATGTAGAGGTAGGGCGAGACCTTCACGTCCCAGCGGTTCAGCTTGTGACTGAACGTGATGCGCCGAATCTCTCGATCCTCGGCTAGCGACTGCGTTGTCATTACTGCTCCTCGCGGTAGAGGGGGTGGAACTCAGGGGAATGGGCCGGGTCGCGGTGAATCGCGACCCGGCCCATCGAGGAGGGTGTTAGCCGATCGCTTCGACGTCGGTCACGAACTGCTCCCATGACGCGTCCGCATCCTGGGTCTTGTCGACATCGACGCGGGTGATCGCGTTCTGCAGGGCGTCCATGACCGGGAAGTAGTTCACGCTCTTGAACGGTGCGACGGTGATCGCGGCGGAACGGTCGGAGAAGATCTCACCGGTCGGTGCCTCGTTGAAGTACGGACGAGTCACGCTGAGCAGTTCCTCTGCCTCGTAGAGGCTCGTCTGGCTCGGGAAGTTGCCGGTGGCGACGAAGGCCTTGAGCTGCTGCTCCGGGTCGGTCAGCCAGTCAGCGAAGGCCTTTGCGGCTTCTGCCTTCTTGCTCTGGGCGGGAACGGTCAGGTACGAACCGCCCCAGTTGCCGCCGCCGTTCGGGAAGACGTTCGCGACGTCCCAGCCCTCGACCTCGGGAGCGTTGCCCTCGATGACGCCGAGCATCCAGCTCGGGCAGAGCATCGTGGCGAAGGCGCCGTTGGCGAATCCAGCCGACCAGTCGTCGCTCCACTGCGCGAGGTGCGCGGAGAGCTCGGGGCTCGCATCGAGAACGGTGTTGTAGGCGTCTTCGACGACGGGGTTGGTCGTCGCGATGATCTCGCCGTCGGTGGACTCGAGGGTCTCCTCTTCCTGGTTCAGGATGCCCTGGAGGATCGCGCCGCTCGAGTCGAACCAGGCGGCGTCGCTGTTCGCGACGAACTCGTCGCCGGCGGCGAAGTAGGTGGCCCAGTCGCCGTCGATCATGGCGGCGACTTCCTCGCGGTCGGTCGGCAGGCCGGCCTCGGCGAACAGGTCGGAGCGGTAGCAGATGGCCTGCGGGCCGATGTCGGTTCCGTAGGCGATGAGGCGGCCGTCGGCGTCGGTGGCCGCGTCGGTCTTCCACTGCACCCAGCGATCGGCGACCTCGTCGTTCGAGAGGTCGTAGAGCTTGTCGGAGTACTGGAGCAGCTCGGCGAACCAGTCGATCTCGACCGCTTCGACATCGGCGAGGCCGGAGCCGGCGCCGAGCTTGGTGAAGTAGTTGGTGCGGGCGTCGCCGGACGTGGCGGCCTTGTTGTGCACGATCTTGATGCCGGTGAGCTCGGTGTACTCGGCGAGCATCTCGTCGGTGTACCCGAAGTCGTTGAAGGTCGCGAGGGTGAGCTCGGTCACCTCGTCGTCGGCGCCGGGGGCGCCGCCGCTGCTGCAGCCCGCTGCGAGTAGTGCGAATGCGGCCGCGCCGGCGATGGCTGCTGCAGCGGTTGTGCGTCGTGATTTGCTCACGGTCACTCCTTTGTGTGCGTGGGGATAGGGAGATCGTGGGAGCGCTCCTAGTTCTTGCCATGGGAGCGCTCTCAGTGGATCGTGGCCACACTAGCGCAGGGATCCCACCAGCTGTCAACCCTTTTTGGGAGCGCTCCCAAATTGATACCAAACGATCCCCCGCAGGTCGGCTTTCATCATTCAGGAGTGGACAGGTCGGTCGGGGCGTGGACACGCACGAATCTGCCGCAATCTGTACTTATTCCGCGATATTGCGGCGTTTGAGGCACGTGCGCGCGGAATTTTGGATGCCGCCACCGCCAGCCTCCTGAATAATGAAAGCAGTGGCAAGCAGTGGCCAGCAGTGGTGGTCAGTCCCGGTCGCGCGGCCGTGACATCGATGGCTCGATCAGGGCGCCGGTCTCGTTCGCCGCCTTCTGGGCCAGCACCGCGGCATCCGCTTCGGCCACCTCCTGCTGCGCCGACTTCTCACGCAGCGGCGTCGCCTTGAGGAAGAAGCTGAGCACAAAGGCGACGAGCACGACCGTGAGGCTGACCCAGAACACGGAGACGGATGCCGTCGCGAAGCCCTCGAGGAACGGGGCGGCGAGGCGCGGGTCGGCCGTGTTCAGGAACGAGGTGTCGCCGTCGAGCGCGGAGCCGACGCCGGAGGGGTCGGCCAGGAGCTCCAAAATCCGGGCGTTGGCCGGATCCGCCCGCACCGAAGGCTGGCTCGCGACCGCGCCGAGGGACTGCTGGGTGGCGGTGTTGGAGAAGATCTCCTGGAGCACAACGGGGATGCGGGTGAAGAGCACCGAGAAGATGACCGCAGTGCCGAGGGTGCCTCCGATCTGCCGGAAGAAGGTCGACGACGACGTGGCGACGCCGATGTCCCGCGGGCCCACGGCATTCTGGCTCGCGAGCGTGAGGGTCTGCATGAGCTGGCCGAGCCCGAGCCCGACGAGCAGCATCCCGATCATCATGAACCACACGGGCTTGTCGTAGGTCGCGAAGGTGAACCAGCCGAACCCGGCCGACATGAACGCGGTGCCGATGATCGGGAACGGCTTGTACTTGCCGGTGCGGCTGATGAGTTGGCCGCTGACGATCGACGAGACCATGAGGCCGAGGATCATCGGCAGCATCAGGAATCCGCTCTGGGTCGGGGTCGCCCCGTTCACGAGCTGCAGGTACAGCGGCACAGTCATCATCGCGCCGAACATGCCGAAGCCGACGAGCACGCCGAGCACTGTGGCCATCGAGAAGGTCGGCGACGAGAACAGCTTGAGGGGGATGAGTGCGTCGTCGCCCATAAGCTTCTCGGCCAGGATGAAGCCCGCAATGCCCAGCCCGCCGATGGCGTAGCAGGCGATGGCGATGCCGGAGCCCCAGCCCCACTCGCGGCCCTGCTCGGCGACGAGCAGCAGCGGAACGGCGGCGAGGATGACGGTGGCCGCCCCCCACCAGTCGATGCGAACCGGGCGCTTGGAGTGCGGAACGTGAAGGAAGCGCAGAACGATCGCGAGCGCGGCGATGCCGATGGGGAGGTTGATCAGGAACACCCAGCGCCATCCGGTGACGAACAGGATCTCGGTGGTGCCGGCGAAGAAGCCTCCGATGAGCGGTCCGATGACGCTCGAGATCCCGAACACGGCGAGGAAGTAGCCCTGGTATTTGGCTCGCTCGCGCGGCGCGAGCATATCGCCCATGATCGTGAGCGGCAGCGCCATCAGGCCGCCTGCGCCGAGGCCCTGGATTGCGCGGAAGATCGCGAGCTCGTACATGCTCGTGGAGAACCCGGCGAGCAGCGAGCCCAGGAGGAAGATCGTGATCGCGATGATGAACAGGGGCCTGCGGCCGAAGATGTCGCTGAGCTTGCCGTAGATCGGGGTGCTGATCGTCGCCACGATCAGGTAGGACGTCGTGACCCAGGCCTGCAGGCTCAAACCGTCGAGGTCGTCGCCGATGGTGCGCATCGAGGTGCCGACCACCGTCTGGTCCAGCGCCGAGAGGAACATGCCGGCCATCAGGCCGAAGATCACGAACAGGATCTGGCGGTGGCTCATGACCGCGCCGGGGTCGGCGACGGCGGACTTCCTCGCGCTGGAACTCGCCTGGGACTTGACGCGTGACATGGAACCTCGTTCTGGTGGCGTTGGTAAAATATGCTCAGGCAAGCGGCGCACGTCGTTGGCGCAAAACTTTGCGGAGACTGCAAAGTTACACCTTGTGCAAGCGTGCTGCAAGTGCGCTGCTGATACCGAAACCCCGGATGCGTCGCCTCGTGAGGAGCCGTGGAATGCACGATCGAGTGACACGCCGAGTGACTCGTCGGTTGGCCCGCGCACTCGTCGCGGCCGCCACGGTCACCGTCGTCTCGTTCGGCCTCACTGCCTGCGAGTCAGAGTTCCTCTCCGCGCAGGACGGTTGGCAGTATTCACTGTCGCGCTCGGCCTCGCCGACACCCTCGGTCACGCCCTCCCCGTCCCGTGCGCCGGCACCGTCGGCATCCGCCTCCCCGGTCGAGCCCACGCCGGCACCCACGCCCGCTCCCGTCGACCCGGGCTTCAACGCGGCGCTCCACTCGATCGACGACCCCGCGAGCCGGTGGGTCGTGAGCAACAAGCTCCGACCGCTCAGCCCGGTCGGGTTCGTGCCCCCCGACCTCGTTGCGGCCACGGTGCCGTTCGTCTCGAATCCGTACATGAGGCCGGATGCCGCCACCGCGATCGCCGTGATGTTCGCCGCGGCGGCGGCAGAGGGCGCCGGCGCTTTGCAGATCCAGAACGCGTATCGCTCCTACGACACGCAGGTGCGCGTCTACGGCGACTGGGTGTCGCGCGTCGGCCAGGCGAGCGCGGATGCCCAGAGCGCGCGCCCCGGGCATAGCGAGCACCAGACCGGCTTCGGCGTCGACATCACCTCGCTGCCGGCGCGCTGCTCCATCCAGGAGTGCTTCGGGCAGACGCCGGAGGGAGTCTGGCTCGCCGGCAACGCCTACCGGTTCGGCTTCATCCTGCGCTACCCGGCCGGAATGACGGATGTCACGGGCTTCATCTACGAGCCGTGGCACTTCCGCTACGTCGGCACCAAGCTGTCGACCGAGATGCGCGAGCGCGGCGTCGAGACGCTCGAGGAGTTCTTCGGCCTGCCCGCCGCCGCAAACTACGCCGGCTGACGTCGCTTTCATTATTCAGGAGTGACTGTCAGAAATCAGGACTGGCAGCGGAGGGGTAGCCAGGCGGTGGATCGCAGATGCCGAAATCACGGCGCAGGGTCGAGGCCGGTGACCTCAGCCCGGCCCCGGTACTCCTGAATTCTGCTGCCCACTCCTGAATAATGAAAGCAAGCGCTGCTAGCCGGCGAGGGCCGCGTCGACGATGAGCTTCGCCTCCGCCTGCACCTGCCGCAGGTGCTCGGTGCCCTTGAACGACTCGGCGTAGATCTTGTAGACGTCCTCGGTGCCGCTCGGCCTGGCCGCGAACCAGGCGTTCTCGGTCACCACCTTCACGCCTCCGACCGCCGCGCCGTTCCCGGGCGCTTCGCTCAGGCGCGCGAGGATCGGCTCGCCGGCGAGCTCGGTCGCGGTGATCGCGGCACCGGTGATCTTGCCGAGCGCTGTCTTCTGCGCCTTCGTCGCCGCGGCATCCACCCGCTCGTAGACGGGCGCGCCGAACTTCTCGGTCAGCTCCGCATAGAGCTGCGACGGGGTCTTGCCGGTCACCGCGAGGATCTCGCTCGCGACGAGGGCGAGGATGATGCCGTCCTTGTCGGTTGTCCAGGCGGTGCCGTCCATGCGCAGGAAGCTCGCACCGGCCGACTCCTCTCCGCCGAAGGCGACCGATCCGTCGATCAGGCCGGAGACGAACCACTTGAAGCCCACCGGGACCTCCCAGAGGCGGCGGCCGAGCGACTCGGCGACCCGGTCGATCATGGTGCTCGAGACGAGGGTCTTGCCGATCGCGGCGTCCTCGCTCCACTGCGGGCGGTGCGTGTAGAGGTACTGGATCGCCACCGCGAGGAAGTGGTTCGGGTTCATCAGCCCGCCGTCGGGCGTGACGATGCCGTGCCGGTCGGCATCCGCGTCGTTGCCGGTGAGAATGTCGAAGTCATCTTTGTGGGCGAGAACCGATGCCATTGCCGACGGCGACGACGGGTCCATCCGGATCTTCCCATCCCAGTCGAGCGTCATGAAGCCCCACGCGGGGTCGACGACGGGGTTCACGACGGTGAGGTCGATGCCGTAGGTGTCGGCAATGAGCTGCCAATAGTGCACGCTCGCCCCGCCGAGCGGGTCGGCGCCGATGCGGATGCCCGCCTTCTTGATGGCGTCAAAGTCGATGATTGTGGCGAGGTCGGCGACGTACTGTCCGCGGTAATCGTAGGTCTCGACTCCGCTCGGCTCTGCGGCCTTCACCTCGCGGTTCTCGTTCGCGATGAGCTCGTTCGCCCGGTTCGCGATCCAGCTTGTCGCGTCGCTGTCGGCCGGGCCGCCGTGCGGCGGGTTGTACTTGAAGCCGCCATCACGGGGCGGGTTGTGCGACGGGGTGATGACGATGCCGTCGGCCTGATCGTCGTGTCCAGCGCGGTTGTAGGCGATGATCGCGTGGCTCAGCGCCGGCGTCGGCACGAAGTCGTCGAACTCGTCGACGAGTGCGCGAACCCCGTTGGCGGTGAGCACCTCGAGCGCCGTCGTCTCGGCCGGGCGGGAGAGGGCGTGAGTGTCCTTGCCGATGAACAGCGGCCCGGTGATCCCCTGCGAGGCGCGGTACTCCAAAATCGCCTGGGTGATCGCGAAGATGTGCGTCTCGTTGAAGGCGCTGTCGAGCGACGAGCCGCGATGGCCGGATGTTCCGAACGCGACCTTCTGGTCGGGATTGGTGACGTCCGGGACGAGTGCATAGTACGCGGCGACGAGCGCCTTCACGTCGATGAGGTCTGATTCCTGGGCCTGCTGGCCTGCGCGAGCATTCATGCAGACAGTCTGGCACCGCCCCGCCCCGCCGCGCCCGGTTGCACGGCATTTATCCGACGAGGAGGGCCGTTGGCGTGGGCTGCCCTAGGCTCGACGCATGCCCGAGAGCGACCTGCCGACACGCGACCAGCCGACCAGCCGACCAGCGACCGCAGCATCCGACACCTACAGCTTCCTGGGCCCCGCCGGCACGTTCACCGAAGCCGCCCTCGCGCAGGTCCCCGAGGCTGCCGGCAAGCCGTGGCGCTCTGTCAACAACGTCGGCGAGGCCCTCGACGACGTGGTCTCCGGTCGCAGCGTCGCGGCGATGATCGCGATCGAGAACTCCGTCGAGGGCGGGGTAAGTGCGACCCAGGATGCCCTCGCCAACGTGCCCAACCTCCGCATCATCGGCGAGTACCTCGTGCCGGTCAACTTCGTGTTCGTGGCCAGGCCCGGAACGACCCTTGCCGACGTGAAAGTCGTGAACGCGCATCCGGTCGCCTACGCGCAGTGCCACCTGTGGCTCGACGCCGTTCTTCCGTCCCACGGGCACATCCCCGCCACGTCGAACGTCGCCGCAGCCGCATCGCTGTTCGAGAACGGGCTGGCAGACGCCGCGATCGCGCCGCGGAACATCACCAAGCACCACGACCTCGTCGTGCTCGCCGAGGATATCGGCGACAATCCGAGCGCGGTGACGAGGTTCGTGCTGGTGAGCCGCACCGTTCCGACCCCCGCGGCGACAGGGGCGGACAAGACGAGCCTCATCGCCGAGCTGCCGGACGACAGGGCAGGGGCGCTGCTCGAGATGCTCGAGCAGTTCGCCACCCGCGGCGTGAACATGAGCCTGCTCGAGTCGCGGCCGATCGGCGACGCACTCGGCCGGTACCGCTTCGTGATCGACCTCGACGGCCACATCCTCGACGAGCGGGTGGCCGACGCGCTGCTCGGGCTCAAGCGGTTCAGTCCCAACGTGATCTTCCTGGGCTCGTACCCGCGGGCCGACCGCATCCGCGTCGAGGTCACCGACCGCTACGGCGACGACGCCTTCGCGGACGCCCGCGACTGGCTGCGCGGGCTCATCGCCGGCGAGAGCGACTAGGGCGTGTCTCCCTATCCTTGGTCTGATCGTTTGGCATCATTTTCGGCATGACGCGTGATGCTGTGTTGTCGGATGACCAGTGGGCTCGAATCGAGTCGTTGATGCCTTCCTCGGGAGGTCGTGCCGGGCGGCCGTTCCGGGACCACCGGCGAGTGATGGAGGGCATCATCTACCGGTATCGGGCCGGGATTCCCTGGCGGGATCTGCCAGAGAGTTTCGGCCCGTGGCAGACAGTCTGGAAACGTCACCGTCGGTTCTCCGGCGACGGGACCTGGGACGAGATCCTCGCGAGACTGCTGGGCGATGCCGAATCTGCGGGCCTGATCGAGTGGGAGGTGTCGGTGGACTCGACGGTGAACCGGGCTCACCAGCACGCCACCAACCTCCCGCGCCACACAGGGGGGTCTGTCGAATTACAAGAATTATCAGCTCGAGCCTCCTGATCATGCAATTGGCCGGTCTCGCGGGGGTTTGACCACGAAGATCCACCAGTTGTGTGATGCGAGACTGCGCCCTCTGGTGGTGATCATCGCTCCAGGTCAGGGCGGTGACGCCCCGATGTTCCCGCACCTGCTGGACTGCTTGCGGGTTGCCGGAGCCGGTCGGGGGCGGCCGCGGACGACCCCGGACCGGACGTTGGGCGATAAAGCGTATTCCTCCAAGGCAATCCGCAAGTTACTCCGGGATCGCGGCATTCAGGCGGTCATTCCCGAGCCTGCGGACCAGATCGCGAACCGGAAGCGACGCGGCAGCAAAGGCGGCCGACCGCCGTCTCTCGACCGGGAGATCTACAAGCGCCGCAACGTCGTGGAACGGTCCTTCAACGACATCAAGCAGTGGCGCGGCATCGCGACCCGCTACGACAAACTCGCCATCACCTACCGCGGCGGAGTCGTCCTGCGCGCGATCATCATCTGGCTCAAGGCATTACGAGACACGCC
Source organism: Marisediminicola sp. UYEF4 (assembly GCF_040546025.1). NCBI lineage: Bacteria > Bacillati > Actinomycetota > Actinomycetes > Micrococcales > Microbacteriaceae > Marisediminicola > Marisediminicola sp. UYEF4. The sequence continues at coordinate 14,635 of NZ_JBEPNA010000010.1, forward strand.
CTAGCCGCGGCGCGGTCTACCCGGCGGGCACCTTCACGGTGAGGCCGAGGTGCTCGACAGTCGCCTTGACCGCGACGACCTTGCCGAAGCCGTCGCCGTCGAGCTCGAACTCCTCCGCCCGGTCGAGGCGCATCACGAGCTCCTTGCCCTGCAGGTAGCGCAGCGTGCGCACCTCCTTGGTCATGCCCATGAGCTTGCGGCCGACCTGGCTGCGCCGCAGCACGCCGTTCTCCCACACGATCTTCACCCAGATCTGCACCCAGCCAAAGAAACCCTCGGGACGCAGCGCCACAATGTCGAACATACCGTCGTCGACGGCGGCATCCGGCAGGAGCAGGATGTTGCCGGGCAGCGACCCGCAGTTGCCGATCATGACCGTGTGCACCCGGACCGTGCGGTTGCCCTGCCGGTCGAGGTTGTAGCGGATGTTGAGGCTGTTGTCGCCCCTGAGGGACTTGCGGATCGCGTCGACGTACGCGATCCAGCCGACCTTCTTCTTGAGGTCGGGGTCGGTGTTCGCGATCATCTGCGCGTCGAGCCCGAGCCCCGCCATAACGAGAAACACGAATCTCTCCTTGGTGGCGTCCTCGCGCTCGACCTCAACCAGTCCGAGGTCGATCGATCGATCGGTGCCCGCGAAGGCCGTGCTCACCGCGTGGTCGAGGCTGTCGAGGGTGAGCTTGAGGTTGCGGGCGAGCAGGTTGCCGGTTCCCGAGGGGATGAGCCCGACGGGAACATCGGACCCGCGCACCGCCTCGGCCACCGCGCGCACGGTACCGTCGCCGCCGGCGATCATGATCACGTCGACATCGTGGCTGAGGACCTCGGCGGCGACCTTCTGTCCCGGGTCCTCCTTCGAGGTCTCGAACCACAGGGTCTCACGCCAGCCCGCGGTCTTTTCGCCCGCGGCGACGGCCGCCTTGAGTAGCGGCAGGTCGACCTTGATCGGGTTGTAGATGACGGCCGCAACCTTCTCGAACGCCGCATGTCCGGTCTTCTGCGCCTCTGTCTTCACCGCCGTCCTCTTGGCGATCTTCTTCTCCGCTGGCCCGGCATCAGGGGCGAGCACCTCCTCGGCAACGTCGGCGGGGTCGGCGGGCTGAGCTGTCGAGTCGTTCTCGGGAGCGATGGTCACGAGTAAACGCTAACCCATGCTCCAACTAGAATCGGGGAGTGATCGATGCGCAGCTACTACGCGAAAATCCCGATATCGTCCGGTCCTCGCAGGCCGCGCGCGGAGCATCCGTCGAGCTGGTCGACGAGGCGCTCGTCGCGGATGCCGCCCGCCGAACGGCAATCAACGAGTTCGAGACCCTCCGTGCGAGCCAGAACCTGTTCGGCAAGCGCGTCGCGCAGGCGGCCAAGGACGAGAAGAAGCAGCTCGTGGCCGAGGCGCAGGACCTCGCCGCGCGGGTGAAGGCCGCGAGCGCGGCGGCGGCGGATGCCGATGCGGAGTTTGACCGGATCGTCGGCAGCATCGCGAACCCGATCCTCGACGGTGTGCCGGCCGGCGGCGAAGATGACTTCGTGCTGCTCAAGTCGGTCGGCGAGAAGCCGCGGTTCGACTTCGAGCCGCGCGATCACCTCGAACTCGGCGAGCTGCTCGGCGCGATCGACATGGGTCGCGGCGCGAAGGTGTCCGGGGCGCGCTTCTCGTTCCTCCGGGGAATCGGGGCGAGGCTCGAACTCGCGATCATGAACATGGGCCTCGACCGCGCGCTCGCGGGCGGCTTCATCCCGCTCATCACCCCGACCCTCGTCAAGCCGGAGATCATGCGCGGCACCGGGTTCCTTGGTGAGCATGCCGACGAGATCTACTACCTCCCGGCCGACGACCTCTACCTCACCGGCACGAGCGAGGTGGCCCTCGCCGGCTACCACTCCGACGAGATCCTCGACCTCACCGCGGGCCCGCTCCGCTACGCGGGCTGGTCCACGTGCTATCGCCGTGAAGCCGGCTCCGGCGGAAAGGACACCAGGGGGATCATCCGCGTGCACCAATTCAACAAGCTCGAGATGTTCAGCTACGTGCTGCCGGAGAATGCCGCGGCGGAGCACGAGCGCCTGCTCGCCTTCCAGGAGAACATGCTCGGCGCGCTCGGTCTCAGCTACCGCGTGATCGACACCGCCGCCGGCGATCTCGGGTCGAGCGCGGCGCGCAAATACGACGTCGAGGCGTGGGTTCCCACCCAGGGCGCGTACCGCGAGCTGACGAGCACGAGCAACTGCACGACGTACCAGGCCCGGCGCCTCGACATCCGCTACCGCACCGAGTCAGGCAAGACCGCCCCCGTCGCCACCCTCAACGGCACGCTCGCGACCACGAGGTGGATCGTGGCCCTCCTCGAGACGCACCAGTGTGCCGACGGCTCCGTTGTGGTTCCGGATGCCCTCCGCCCGTACCTGGGCGGCCTCGAGATCATCGAGCCGGACTCCCTATGACGTCCGACAGCACGACGTCCGACGGCACGACGTCCGACAGCTCCGTGCCCGAGAGCACGGCGTCGGCGAGCCACGACGGGCGCCTCCTCATCGCCCTCGATATCGACGGCACCGTGCTGCGCGAGGACGGGGTCATCAGCGATCACGTTCACGCGGAGGTGCGCCGCGTGCGCGACCTCGGGCACGAGGTCATGCTCGCGACCGGCCGGTCCGTCTCGATGACACTCCCGGTGCTGGACCGGCTCGAGCTCACCCCTGGCTTCGTGGTCTGCTCGAACGGCGCGATCACTCTCAAGCGCGATGAGAGCGAGCCGACGAACTACGTGCACCACCACGTCGAGACCTTCAACCCGGCCCGCGTGCTCACGACGATCAGGGGGAGCCTCGAGAAGGCCAGCTACGCCGTCGAGGACGCCGACGGGTTCTACCGGTACACCGGCTACTTCCCCGACACGACCCTCGGCGCCCTGAGCGAGAAGGTCGAATTCGAGCAGCTGCTCACCTACGAGGCCACCCGCGTTGTCGTGGTCTCCCCCGAGCACGACATGGAGGAGTTCCTCACCATCGTCGAGCAGATGGGACTCCACCGGGTCAGCTACAACGTGGGCTGGACGGCGTGGCTCGACATCGCCCCCGACGGCGTCAACAAGGCCACCGCCATGGAGCGGGTGCGTGCGAGCCTCGGCATCCCGCGCACGCACGTCATGGCCGTCGGCGACGGCCGCAACGACATCGACATGCTCGAGTGGGCTTCCCTGCGCGGCCGTGGCGTCGCGATGGGCCAGGCACCGGATGTCGTGCGCGAGGTAGCCAACGAGCACACCTCCAGCGACTGGGACGACGGCGTGGCCAAACTCTTCCGCAGCATCTAGATAATCGGCGTGCGCCTGACCGAAACATTAATCGGTTATGATCGGGCCTGAACTCCGGGGAGGGCTGTCCGAGCGGCCGATGGAGCCAGTCTTGAAAACTGGTGATGCGAAAGCATTCGTGGGTTCGAATCCCACGCCCTCCGCTCCAATTGCTGCCGTGATCACGTCGAGGGGATTTGCTTGAGCGACCTGCGCCCACGTATGCACGACCGTTCCCGCCGTGCTCATGCGGCAAGGCACGGCCGCGCAAGAAAGTCCCACGCCGCGGTCGCCGTGGCGAAGGTGGTCGCGGCGAGCCTTGCGGTGCTGCTTGTCAGCGGCACCTCCCTCGCCGCCATCGCGGTTGCGCAGCTGTCGGGGAACATCGAGTCGGTCACCCTCGCCGGAGACGATGACGATGTCACGCCGACGGCCGCGGCCCCCGCCCTCGGCAAGTTCGACGGCGGGTTCAACATCCTCGTCGTCGGCAGCGACGTCTGTGACGTGGTGGGCGGCTGTGCCGACCGCCAGAGCGAGCTCAACGACGTGACCATGCTCATCCGCATCGCCGCGGACCAGTCGAGCGCGGTGGGCGTCAGCTTTCCCCGCGACCTCGTGGTGCCCATCCCGTCCTGCCCACAGGAGGACGGAGAGGGGTACTACAACGCCATGTCGGCCCAGCCGATCAACAACACCCTCGCCTACGGGGGGCTCGCCTGCACCGTCCTCACGGTCGAGGCGCTCACCGGGCTCGACATCCCGTACGCCGGACTCATCACCTTCAACGGCGTGATCGGCATGAGCAACGCCGTCGGCGGCGTGCCGGTGTGCATCGACGGTCCGATCAACGACCGCTACTCGGGCTTCAGGCGTGACGAGGCAGGCGAGTACACGCTCCAGGGCCAGGACGCGCTCAACTTCCTCCGTACGAGGCACGGGGTCGGCGACGGCAGCGACCTCGGCCGGATCAGCTCCCAGCAGGTGTTCCTCTCCTCGCTCGTCCGCACGATCAAGAGCGACAGCACGCTGAACGATCCGTCGAAGCTGTTCGGCATCGCCACGGCGGCCACGAGCAACATGAAGCTGTCGACACAGCTGGCGAACCTCAACACGATGGTGTCGATGTCGCTGGTGCTCAAGGACATCCCGCTCGAGCGGATCACGTTCGTGCAGTACCCCGGAACCACGGGCCAGGGCGGCGTCTATTCCGGCAAGGTCGCGCCGATCAAGGCGCAGGCGGACGCGCTGTTCGCGAAGATCGTCTCCGATGAGCCCTTCACGCTCGCGGCGGGGACCGGGCGCGGGTCGATCCTGAACCCGGATGCGCCGTCCACGGCATCCGTCGATCCCGCAGCGCCCGTCGACCCGGCGCCTCCCGTCGACCCCGCAGCACCGGCGGATCCGGCGGAGGCTCCGGATGCGGTCGATGCGGCTGCACCGACCGCCGAGGTACTCTCCGGGGTTCTGGGCCAGACCGCCGCCGACTACACCTGTTCCAAGTCGAACAACTGATCTCGTGCCGCCTCGAATGGGCGGTGGCGCGTCGTGCCGCTATGATTGCTGACGAGCGCTGAGCTCATCACTGGAGACGTCGCATAGTTCGGCCTAGTGCACCACCCTGCTAAGGTGGAGAGCCCTTAATGGGCTCCGTGGGTTCAAATCCCACCGTCTCCGCTCATTTTGCCTGGTCAGCCATGATTTTCATCTGACGACCCGAGACTCCTTTCGATGCCGTTCGTGTTCTCGGGAATGGGGCGAGGGTCCCGTGAGGGTCCCGAGGCCAGTTCGTTGAGACGGGCCAGTCCCTCGATGGTCTGTCGCTCGCCCAAGACATGCGCGTAGACCTTGAGTGCCGTGCGCGGGTCGTCGCCCAGCCACTCGGCGACCTGGTTGATCGGGATTCCCGCGCGGAGCCAATTAGAGGCGCAGTAATGCCGCAGCATGTGCGGACGCTTGCGCGGGGCTGTGGCCGACCACCGCGTGATGCGCCGATAGAGAGTCATGCGCAGTTGCCGACCCTTCGGGCTTGTGAACAGGTAGGCCTCGGATCGCTTACCCGCTGCCGCTTCGCGCGCGATCTCGCGCGCCCTATCGGTGAGTGGCACGGCGCGTTCGCCGTTGTCGGTCTTGGGAGCCTTCTCGTCGTATCCCTCCGATTGTGCCCTTCGCACCCATGCGGCCGGGAAGGGCGCGTCTTGGAGGTCGGAGACCCGCAGTGCGCGAGTCTCCGACCAGCGCAGCCCTGTCAGGGAGGTCCATTCCGTGACGGTGGCGTAGTGGGCGGAGAGCGCGCGCTGGGCTTCCAGAGTCGCGGCAAGACTCTCGGTTGTGAACCACTCATCGGCCGGCTTCTGCTTCGCGCCGGGCGGCAGCTCGACGCTACGCACGGGATGCGTCGCCACGTACTTCTCGCGTAACGCATACGTGAAGAGGGCGCTGAGCGAAGTGCGCATTCTGGCGACGGTGGACCGCTCCTTGATCTTGAGCTGGTCGGTGAGGAAGTCGAGCACGTCCGCCTCGCTCACGGTGCCGATGGGTCGTGCTCGGAGTTTCGGGGGAATGGCGGCGAGGTTGTCGCGGTCGGTGCGATGCGAGTGCGCCGCAACCTGGGATACACGTGCATCGAGGAACGCTGCGATCACCTCGTCAAGTGGGGTTCGTGCTTTGCGGGGTGGCAGGAACGTGCCGAGCTCGAGCGCGCGCTTCTGCTCGCGTTCCCAGGTCTCAGCGTCGCCCTTGAGACGGAACGTCTGCTGAGCGACGATCTCGCCGCCGCTCTTGATGCGTGCTTTCCAGCGCGCCGATCCGTCCTTGAGGGTGCGCTTCTCGATCACCTGTTGCTCCTCGGATGTGCGAGCGCCTCGATTGCGGCGACGGGGTAGAGTCGTCGGCTACCAGTCACGACGGGTTCCACCGGCGAACGCCCTGTCTTCGCCAGCCTCCCCAACGTCGACGGATGGACCCGCAACGCATTCGCGGCCTCTGCTTCGGTGAAGAACAGCCGCTCCTGCGGTGCGGATCCCTCAGTTCTCTTAGTGTCCACGAGCGCCTCCCATGCTCAAACGTGTGTATGCGCCAATACACGCGATTAGACCATATATCGCGTGTATGCGCAAGACCATCAGTTTGTAGTGCATGCCGATACAATCTGGAGCATGAGGGAATCGAGTTCGCCGTATGCGCGTCAGGACGCGGACGGCATGATCTTGCAGGAAGACCTGCCGGACGGGTGGCACCTGCCTACCCGGTTCCCAGGCGAACGCAGCGACGATGCCAGCACGCAGATCGACGCGATCCTCGGCTACGACGACTCGAATACTGCGGGCCCGAACGCGGATGAGTCCGATGGCTCGACGCAGGACGAGACCACCGACGGACGGTGGCGCTATGTCGAGCACTCAGTAACAGGCACTCGCGTATTCCTTCGCTTGCAACGTCAGATGTTCGCTGTGCCGGAGGAGGTGCGCATCACCGGAGTCGTCTACCTGCCCTGGCGCCCCGGCGACCCCATAACTAGCCGACTCCTACGTGAACTACCGACCGCGCAGATCGAGGCCGCGATCAACAAGCGCCTGTTCGCCATGAAGCGGAAGCACACGATCACGGGTGGGAAGATCACCTTGCCCAGTGGACGGAAGATCGCCGAGCGCGACCTGCTCAAACCCCTCGGCGGCACCGCAAAACAGGACCCCGATTTCTACCAGCGAGTCGCCCTTCAGCATGGGCGTCTGGTGCAGCAGGACGACAAGAACCCGAGCGCCACCATGGCGCAGATCAACGGCGTCGCCCTCACCACCGCACAGGGCTGGGTTGCCAAGGCACGGACGCGAAGGTTGCTGCCGCCTGGGCGCCGCGGACGTGCCGGGTAGGGTTCCGGGCCGACCACGATAGATCCGGTTTCGTGGCCATAAGTGGTCGGCGCACTGAGAGCCTCGCACTTAAGGGCGAGATTCGCGATCCCAAGGCAGAATACTGGAAGTCGAAACAGGTCAGCTTGCGATTCTGAGCACCTTTGCTGGCAATCGGTGGCCCTGCCTCTGGAACATTCGTTCACGGGACGTGAAAGATTGGGCCGCGCCGGTGCCACTTCGCGTGCTTGTTGCCGAGGTCTGTGGCTGCCAGCGAAAGAATGCGGCCGGAGGCACCGAAGTGCGCCAAGAGCGCAAGGACCAACATAATCCGGTTGGCGCGTCGTGTTGCGCGGAGCAGCGTGTCATCTGTCCAGATTCCCGTACTTCCGGAACCGTGGGCGATGGCATTTCGGACCTCCATGAAGACGGGAACCCACTTGTCGGCCTGGAGGAAGGCGTTGCCAAGGACGATCGGGCCCAGATGACGGACCATCTCGCCGACCTTGGCGCGGAGTGGTGTCGCGTTCAGAGTGCCTTTCACCGCCTGAAGCAACGCTGTCTTCACAGCAGGGTCGATCTCGGTCGCCTCGATCGCGTTCGTGGCGGTGTTGACGTCTGCTTTACTGAACCGTCGGGGCAAGTTGATAGACAAGCTGAGCAGCCGGTCCAAAGCAGCAGCGCTCATCGCGAGGTCCGCCTCCACCAAACTCGGTGGTGCATAGCTCAACGCGGCGGCGATCTCAGTGACGGGTCGCAGCATTCTTCGTGCTTCCCACCAGCGCTCGATCACTAGGACAGCGCCAGGCCCTATCAGGGAGACGAACGGCCGACTGATGCGATGGCCCGGCGGCACTGCGCGTGGGAAACGGACGCGACCGTGGACAACGGCGATCTCCCCAGAGGAGGTCTTGACGTTCAGCGCGCCACGTCCGCTCGGCTCGTCCACAAGGAAGGTCAAAAGGTCCTGAAACACAGCGAAATGCACCTCAAATTCGTCGAGCGGGGCGCATTCTTCGGTGGCGATCGTCAGGGATGCTCCGTCGACCGCGATGGAAAGACTCATTGGGCGTGTGCGGTCAAAGCCAGGGATCGTGATTGGCCCAACAGCGGCGTGCAGGGCGGCTATATTCACCGGTGTGCAAGCGATCGCGAGGTGCTCAAACGTCGTGGACACCTCGGCGACAAGTTCAGGGATATCGTCGACGCCAACCCAGATTTGGTCGACCCGAAATTCCGTTGGGCCCATCGCTTGACCGCTCAGGACCGATTTCTGTCCGTTCAGTTCCGTGCGCAACTTCACCCATGGGCTCGCCGAATTGTATGGGAAGCCGTTTGCTATGCGAAGCATCAGGCGGTCACCAACCACAAGCGTCTCGGCCAGCTCAGCGTTCGCTCGGCCCTCAGCGGTGATCATGAGACTCGGCACTGGCCAGGGAAAGTCGGAGGCGAACAGTGTCATGTGCTTGTTCTACGGTTCCACCGTGACAACCGTGTCGTACAGCCCGACCCGTCGCAGACCGTCGTGTGACGCAATCCCGGTGTACGAGAGAGAAGCATCCTCGTACCGCCGAAAGGCGAATACCGCCTGGTTCATGTGTGCTGCGTTGAAGACGCCGAGCGAGACGAGTAGGTCGAAATCCTCGACGGTGAGACCAGTGACGGCCTTGAAGAGGCCGGGCTCGAGCTTGGTGATGACGTCCTTGAGCGTGTTCTCTCGGTAGTCGGTCAAGTACATAAACGCGGGGATGCGCGTGGCGAACTTGATCAGCTTCTCCTGGATCTGCTTGCGCTTGGACTTGTATTCCTTCTCCTCGTCAGAGAGTTCTTTCTTCTCCTTCGGGGTTAGGGTCTCACCTTTCTGCTTCTTTGTGTTCTTGACCAGCTCGGATTTGTTGACGACCGTCTCGAAGACGTGATCCCCCAGTGCCCGGAACCCCTCGATATTCATCACCGCGGCCATCGCAGCGGCGTTGCCCATGATTTTCCTCAAGGTGTCATTGTCGACATTGACGAGGATCGCTGATTCCCACTTGCGAGCGAGCAGTGTTGCCGAGGTGCCGGCCATCGCGATGTCGAGTATGCCGCCGGCATCGACCTGTGTCATATTCGCGCCGTCATACGCGAGGACTGGCAGGAACGATACGAGTTCCTCGACTGCGCGTTCCGGGTTCGGCTCATCGGGTGATAGGCCTATGCCGTAGTCGGAGAGCTGCTGCAGCGCGCGGGTCGGTGCGAAGTCGAAGACGAAGCAGACCGGCTTCAGCACCTCCTCGGCATTCGGGTCGTCGCCGTTCGGGTTCTTGATCGACCATGTCGACTGCACGCGGAATGCAGCCTGGAAGTAGGTCTCGGGTGACTTGAGGTTGCGGAGCATGAGGATCGACGCCCACTGCGCGACGGTGACCCCTGTCGTCAACTTTCCGCAGGATAGCGTGATCGTTTTCGTGTCGACCCCATTGCCGATCGCCTGTCGCACCGGCGGGAGCGCCTCAAGTCCAATGCCTGCGCCGGGGCCAGCGACGTTGAGTACTCTGTACTGGCCCCAATAGGGCGCGTTCTGCTTCTCCGCGAGGAGGTTCGCCATTGCGTGACAGGCGGCGACGTTCGGCAGGAACCAGAACGAGTGCTGGAGGTACGGCAGTAGCCGCGCATCGGAGTATGGGAACGGCGGCCGTGTGCCGCCCTTGAACGCGTCGACTTGGGTGGGGAGATGTTGGCCCCGAATGATGTCGAGCCACTTCTGTACGTCATCTTTGTGCTTAAAGGCAGAGTTCGAGCCGACGCCTGTCGCGGCGAAGAAAGCATTGAGGTCGAACTCATCGAACTCACCTGAGCTTGCAACCTTCACCAGTTCGTCCGGCATCTGATAGGTAAACAGTCGCATCTCAGGGAGCGCCCCATAGGGGTTGAGCTTGTTTGGGTGCTGCTTCACATACTCGGCCTTGGCCCGCTGCTCGTCGGTATAGGTCCAGTTGAAGATCTGCTCCTCGATGAATTCCCCGGTCGCCAGCGCTTTGAACGGCGTGCCCGAAAGGTAGAGGTAGGCGCGGGTCGTGATCGGCAGAAAATCGTTCTCGTCGCTTCCGAGCTCTTCGAGCTCCTCGTCGAAGGTCTCCAGCGCCTCGCCATACTCCCCAGCGAGCTCCTTCTTCGCCTCTTTCTCGTCCTCGCCCTCGAAGAGCTCTTTCGCGCTGTCGCGCCAGGCGCCGTAGTGGTACTCATCGAAGATGACGAGATCCCACTTGATGGCGTGAATCCACTCGTTCTTCGCCTTCATAAGCCCGGTCGCCTTATCGCGACCGAGCAGGTCCTGAAATGATCCGAAGTAGACGAGCGGCTTCTTATTGTCGACGGTTTTCGGATCGATGCCGGAGGACTTGGAGACGTATTGCCAACCGTCGAAATCCCGGTGCGAAAGCAGATCAGTCGCCCAGGCGTCCTCGACCGCCGGCTTGAAGGTGACGACGAGCACCCGTGTCGCGCCGAGCGACTTCGCGAGCTGGTAGCTGGTAAAGGTCTTCCCGAAGCGCATCTTCGCGTTCCAGAGGAACCGCGGCACACCGTGCATATCCTCCTTCCAGATCGAGTGGAAGTAATCGTGTGTCTTCTCCACCGCGCGCTTTTGCTCCGGACGCATCGGAAACGTCTCGTGGTGCGTGCCGCTGACAGACTGTCCGGTTCGCAGCTCGGTGATCGCCGTCCGCACATCGGCGACAGAGCACTTCATCCATTCCAGCGTCGGGTTCGCAAAACCCTTCGCCTTCAGTCGCGCTCGCACATCGAAATCACGGAGAAACGTGCCATCATCGCGCACCGCCGACTCATCGATCTCTATCGAGTAGTTAGTGACCGCCGCTGTCTTCACCTGTTGTGCCACACGAGTCTTTACGTCCTGTGCCGTCTGCCCGACCTTCAGCCAGCCCTCGTGCTGCTCGTCATGGATCGTGTAGGCATAGATACGGAGCTGCCCCTTGGGGCGCTCCGGCATCAGTTCATCAAGGTGCTTAATCATTGTCCTCATCGTTCGACGTGACTAACTCGTTGCTGGGTCGCTCTGCGATCATCGACTCGATGAAGCTGATCTCTGATTGTTCGATCCCATATCGCTGATACAAAGCCTCGTCAGTCCATACCCGGTCGAAGGGCAGTACAGGAACAAAATGATACGAGTCGCGCGTGATGTTTTGAGTGATCTTCCGAAGTGATACCAGGAAGCGCACAAATCGCGTTCGCATGAAGGCAGCCAGGTTCTTGGCCTGCTCCTCCGAATCGCAGACACCGATCACGAGATAGGTTTCCGTGCATGCCGAACTTGGGCCAGCGACCACCGGCTCGCCGAGAATCGTCACATCGTCCCGACCGCTCGTTCCATGAGCCTTGACGAGCAAGACCTTCCATCGATCGATCCACTCCACATTGCTGGAGATGACGCTGCGCTCCATATAGGAGGTCTGCTGATTCCCGTAAACCAGCACCGAATCCTTCATTCCAGCAGGACTAGTCTTGCCTCGCTGGTTCGTAAGGCCGAACGGCTTCCTTGCCGAAACCTGATCACCGAGGCTCGGCTCGACGGCGCCTCCGAGTCGAAAGCCTGCCACCTTGTCCAGAATCTTCACGGCTTCGTTCCGCCGAACCAGGACGTCGTACGCATCGAGCCGCCTGGTAACCGGGGTTCCGACGACCTCGTTGCCGATCATGGTGACTACTTCGCAGCCCGCAAGGTGATCGCGCCCCCATAGCCAGTACGAGACCCCTCCACGGATCTTCACACCAGGGAAAACATCATAGAGCTGCGGGAAGTCGACCAGTTTGACGAAGCGGTGGTCATGGAGCATTTTGTCGCGGAACTCGTCCAGACCCTTACCGCCCGAGAACCAACGGGATGGCGTAATCATCGAGACATATTGGGGCTCAAGCGCGAGGGCTGCCTTGACAAACAGGTTGTAAATCGGAGTCGCGGAAGCGCCGTTTCCGCCGCCTCCGTCGCCCAATTGGTAGGGCGGATTGCCGATTACGACGTCGAAATGCATGTTGGCTCCAAACAGTTGCGCGATTCGCGTCTTGATGTCCGTGGTGTGGATGAAGGCGTAGGCGTGAGACTCGAGTCCGCCGCCTCGTGCGTACTCGGCCTCGTTCGCCCCGCAAAACTCGCAGCGCCCCGTATCGATGAGCTCGACGATGATCTCACCGCCCTGGGTTGGGTCAATCTGCCGCTCGCGCTTACGTCCGCCCCACGTGTGCTCGGTGCGTGCGAACCAGATGTTGCCGTCCTCGGAAGTGAACGACTTTGCGATGGAGTGCTTGCCGTTCGCCCGCTTCGAGCAGTAAAGACTGCGGCGGGCGAGCATCGAGGTGAGCTGCGTGATCCCGATTCCGAAGACCTGCTTCGTCAGAATGTGGTCAACACGCTCCCGGAGGTCCGGGATCGTCGTCGCGAGCCCATCAGTCAGCCGTGAGGCGATCTCTCGGAGAAACACCCCCGACTTCGTGAACGGGTCGAGAAACGTCAGGGTCGAATCGGCCCAGATGCTCGCGCCGTGGTGTTCCTCGGCCCACGCGATTTCCAGCGAGTCGAGCATCTGGTTGGCGAGCTCTGGTGGAGTGAACACTTCATCGTTCGATAGGTTCGCGATGCAGGTGAGCACGTCCGGATTCCGGCTTCGGAGTGTGAAGGTCGCCTGGTTCATGACGCGATCTGCTCGACGGTCATAGCCGGATACTCCTTCGTCGGCCTAAAGATCTCGGTCTCCTCAAGGTGGTCCCAGAGCGTGCCCTGGAACGAGGCGCGCTGAGTGAGGTTGTCGTATCGGAAGTCGCGGCGCTGGAATTTACCCTTCCCGAGGTAGCCCCATTCAGGGAAGACGATGGGTTCGCCTTCGGCGGTTGTCATACTGAGGGCGTCGCCCCGAATGATGTTCGCGGCGAGGACGCGCTCCGCAGCCCGGTGCCAGTCATCACTCGGCTTCGCATTGAGGTAGCTGGCAAACACATCAACGAGGTTCTCGCGACATTCGACAGCGTTGTCCGTGAGTAGCTCGATCCCGTAGATGCACATCAGGGCCAGGAGAGCTTGGTGCCGCCGTTCGAAATCCGACTTGCCGTATCGCGCTTCGACAGTGGCAAGCTTTCGCCGGAGAACTGGTACGAGGAAGTTGCCCGAACCACACGCGGGCTCCAACACGCGCGAATCGATGCGCTCGGACTCAGCTTTGACGAGGTCGAGCATGTCGTCGACCATCCAGTTGGGCGTGAAGACCTCGCCGTGGTCTGCGACACGCTGCTTCGACTTGACGAGGCGCGCGGAGGATTGGTTGGTTGTCATCGATCCCCCTCTTATCTTCCTGTGCTCTTCGAGTGTAGTGACGGGCTCGGACAGCACCGGAGACAAGGTCGCATGTTGGCGCAGTACCGCTGCCTTGTTCTCTCATCGTTCCGACTGCCCTGACGTATTTGTCCTACTCCGCAGACCTGCTGATCCCTCTAACTCAGTTGAATGTACGTATGCTACCGTAGGTAGTGGCAAATACACGCGATAATTAAGGGGTGACGATGCAGGGCGGCGTGATCCTATTCAGGGGCTCCGGCACAGACGCGCGTCGCTACTTGGAATCAGACCGTTCCCGCGCTGACGAGTATTACTTGGAGGGCCGTATAGCCCTGGCGGAGTTCTCCGTGGTCGGCGGTAAGGGTGCCGTGGTCGGTGAGGGCGTGCTGACACCCGACCAGTACGCCCAATGGGTCGATTGGATCAACCCGATCACGCGGGAGTCGATGGGTAAGCCACGTCTGCCAGGGAATGGGCGGCGGGGTTCTCCGCGGTTTGCGGAGATTGTGGTGAACGCCCCCAAATCCCTGTCGATCGCCGCTGCCCTGCACCCGGAAGTGTCCGAGGCCTTGGATGCGGCACAGCGCGACGCGATGGGGGAAATCCGGCGTTGGCTCGGTCAGCACTCGATCACCAGGATCGGCCCGCGGGGGAATCAGGAGGTGGTGCCGGTCGAGCAACTCGAAACCGTTTCCGTGGTGCACAAGACCTCCCGCGCTGGTGACCCACACCGACACATCCACTTCCAGATCGGCGCGCGCGTCTGGGCGGCCGGCGCCTGGCGGGGTTTGGACACGGGAGCGTTGTTCAAACAACAGGGCGCGATTCGTGCGTTGGGTACGGCGGTGATCGCCGCGCACCCGCGACTCGCGGCAGTTCTCGACGCTCACGGCCTGACCCTCGATCCTGTCACCGGCGAGGTCGCGGAGTTGCAGCCCTACAACGCGGTCATGTCGAAGCGAGGCAAGCAGGTTGCGCGGAACCTGGCGCGGTTCGAGGAGGAATGGCGGGCATCGCATCCAGAGCGAGGGCCCGGCCCGGTAGCCAGGTCGAGGCTGACCGCGATGGCGTGGGGGCATGAACGGCCGCACAAAAGGCCGGCTGCGTTTGGCCACGAGGACGCCTGGCGCGCTGAGCTGCATCACGCCGGCTACCGGCCGAACCCACAGCGCATGATCGTGCAACCGGCGGTGTCGCTGGATGACCTGAGCCTGCAACAGGTCGCGTCGCGGGCGCTGGACCGCTGCGCCGCCGCAGCATCGACCTGGACCGTGCACAACATCCAAGAGCACGCCACACGCATCATCACGGAGACCGGCGTGCAATCCGATCCGAAAGCACTGAGCCGCTTTGTTGCGATCACCACTCGCCTCGCGTACGAAGATTGCCTCTCCGTGCTTCCCCCCGGCGCGGCCCAACCCGAGCACGTCGCGCACCTCACATCGCTGCATGTGGTTGCGGTCGAGACGAGCCTGCGTGACATGCTCCAAGCACGCGCGAACGCTGGCACGAGCCGTGTATCGGACTCGACCCACTTGGTGGCCGAGCAAGCGTTGGACGACGGACAAGTGCAAGCCGCTACTGCCATTGCTTCTGCTGACCCCCTCGTGGTGGTCGAAGGCGCGGCGGGAGCGGGGAAGACCAAGATGCTCGGTGCCGCTATCGAAGCCGCAGCAGAGCATGGGCGCTGGGTGCGGGTCGCGACACCGACCAAGAAGGCTGCCGAGGTTGCCCGCCATGAACTCGGCGTTCCCGCCGACAGTGTGGCGAAGCTTGTTCACGAGCACGGTTGGCGGTGGAACAGCGACGGCGTCTGGACCCGTCTCGCGCCCGGTGACATCGACCCCAGCACAGGTGTCACCTATAGCGGTCCAACGAATGCGGCACAGTTAGCGCGAGGTGAGCGGATCGTGGTGGACGAAGCTGGAATTCTCGACCAGGACACTGCCCTTGCCCTGCTCGCTGTTGCAGACGAGTACGGGGCAACCCTCGCCCTCGTCGGTGACCGAGCGCAGCTCGCTGCCGTGGGTCGCGGCGGGGTGCTCGACATGGCTGCGCAGATCAGTAGTCGTGTGTTCGGCATTAAGACTGTGCATCGCTTCACTGACCCGGTGTACGCCGAACTCACCCTGGCAATGCGGGAAGGTCGGAACCCTTCGCTCGTGTTCGACCGGTTGCACGCTCTCGGCCTGGTCGTCGTGCACAACAGCAGCGAAGATGTGCACGACGTGATCGCCCGTGATGCTAGCGAGGGGGATGCGATCATCGTCTCGACCAACGAAGAGGCGCGAGAACTGAACGCACGCATCCGTGAGGAGCGGGTGCGTGTCGGGCTGATCGATGACGTCCGCACGGTGGCTGGCAACGACGGTCTGTTGTTTGGTCGCGGTGACGTGATCCAGACCCGTCGCAACGATGCCGACGTGCAGGTCGCGAATCGGCAGACCTGGACTGTGAAGGATGTCGGTGATGATGGGGCTGTCTGGGTGGCAGAGAACGGCAGCGGGCGGAAGCATCAACGCACTGTTCGACTTCCGGCTGAGTATGTCGCTGAGCACACGCACCTCGCCTACGCATCCACCGCCTATGGCGTGCAAGGCACGACCGTGCCCGAAGCGCATACCGTTTTGAGCGATGCGCTCGACGCCTCCGGCGTCTACGTCGGAATGACCCGCGGCCGCGAGAGCAACCGCCTGCATATCGTCGCGACCGATCTGGACGACGCTCGTGAGCATTTCACGGCCGCACTCGAGCGAGTCCGTGCCGACCGGGGACTTGTCGCGGCAACCCGGACCGCTAGTTCGGCTGTGGCCGGACTCGCGGCCGGCGGTCCGGTTCGCTTGGTGAACGACGAACGCGCCCGCCTTGTCAAAGAGATCGAACGTGCCGATGCGCAGGCGGGCAAGTGGAAGCGAGCAGCAGCCGCACTGGAGGTGCAGAAGCGCAAGCACCAGGCAGAAGTTGACGAACAGCGGACACTCCTTGATTCGGCAGAAGGCAACGCGGAGAGGATCCGCGCCGAAGTCGCCACCTCGCTGATGACGCAGGCGGCAGACGATGGGGTGGCCTTTCTCGTGGCTCGGGAACGCATGTGGGACGCGTCGAACACTCGCCCTTCACCCATCCTGCGCCGATCCGCCGACCGCAGGCGGACTCAGGCGGTCCGCGAATACGACGATCAGGAGGCGGCCGTACGTCGCCGTTGGGGATCGACGCCTGTGACCCCCAGAGCGGTGCAGGCGTGGGCAGAGACTGCCGTCGGCCGCCTCGTCGAGGACGACTCACGCATGCTCGATGCGCAGCGGCACGTCGCGCAGGTAAAGGAAGAGTCGCAAGACCTTCACGCGCGGCAGGGGAGTGATCGCGACGCGCTCCGCATTGGTATCTGCGCCCGCACCCGTATCTCGGGTAGCGTCACGACCCACGCCGTTGAATGGGCCAAGCGGGCCGAGCAGGCGCGCAGTCTTCTCGCGCAGATCGATGCGCTACCTATCGACCAAGTGGCGACCCTCATCCGTGAACAAGCGGAAGCGCAGGTGGCGGCTGACCACGCTGCTGTGGATCGTGCTGCTCGCGGCCGAGCATCAGGGTACGAATCGCTGCATCAAGTTCAACATAGACAAGAGCTGGACCATGGAATCGTAAGGTAGTTTGAGCCTTCGGTAGACTGGGCCGAGTCGTGTGAAGTACAGTGTGAAGTATGAGTACGGACGACAAAAATGCTGGCACGCACTCTGCCATTCTTATGAATTCACCGCTTGCACGAGTTCTTGTTCAGATCCGATGGCCGATGCTTACAAGCTTCAATCTCGATGGTGTCGCATCCGCGATGAGCCGTGCTCTTGGCGCACCTTATCCGCTCATGTCGCGCCAAGCGGAGATGCAAGTCACCTTCACGTCAACGGGACTACAAGAACAACAGACTGGTCATATCATCCGCTTCACATCCGTCGATGAAGCCTGGAATATCTCGTTGGGGAACAATTTTCTGGCTCTCGATACAAACCAGTACGAAGGTCACACCGACTTCATTGAACGGCTCCGCGTCGTGTTAGATGCGCTGACCGAGGTGGCCAGCATTCCGTTGACTGAACGCATCGGATATCGCTACACAAATCGTGTTACGGGAAAAGCCGATATCGATAGTGTTCCGGCTCGTTTTGCGCCAAGTGTGCTTGGCGGAATGGGGGCGGCAGTGTCGGATCACACTCTCCTTCACACCATTACCGAGACTGTATTCAGTGCTGAGGACGCGCTACTACTGATTCGATCCGCCAGGGTTCGCGCGAATGAGTCAATCGACCCGTCGCTACCGCCTGTCGATGAAGACAGTTGGATTCTTGATCTTGACGCATACGAGGAACAGCGCACGCCCTTCGATGTTGCCCGGATAGCAGATCGTTGCGAAAAACTCGCGGGTATCGCGCATCAGCATTTCAATGAAGTGGTTACCGAAAAATTCTACGAAAGGTACGCATGACAACCGCACAGCGTATCGACTCCCGAAAACTCATCTGGACCACAGCCGCTGGCGTTGCTGCGTTCGTTTTTCTCGGTACATCGATCCCACTCGCGCGGCCTTCCGAGCCGCAAATCATCCGACCGTCGTTCATCGCATCGCCACATACAAGCCTGGCATCAACCGCCGTATCCTCAACGGCCGAGGTTGACCTACCCGCAACTATCCCAGCGGCGATTGCAGAACTCCGCGCAAGTACGACGTTCACCTGGGACCAGGTAGCGAAGCTTTTCGGAGTTTCTCGGCGTACCGTCCATCTTTGGGCTGCTGGCGGCAACATGGCCTCCCGCAATGAAGAACACCTTGCGGCACTTATACAGGAAGTGCGCGCAATCAAGGTGGCTGCCCCTGCTGATGAACGCATGCAATTCTTTGCGATGCTTGACCGGCATCGAATGAACCTGGCGTCTACGACGAGTGATATCAGCAGGCCCGCAGAAATCTACGCTGCGGACGTGTGATCGGACGGTATGGACCACCCGTTTTTTCGATCGCTGCGCCAAGCGCAAGTAATCAAGCTCACTGGGGAGGCTGGCCTTCATGGAGACTTTATTGTCGTTTCACAGAGCTGCGATGTAGTTCAGCCCAAGCGGGAGTTACTTCAACTCGCGCCACTCGTTTCTATTCCGGACGCTGAAGTTCGACGTGGTGCGTTGAAGAAGGTGAACCCCCGATACCCCTTGGTATCCGCCGTAAACGAGGGCCTGTTTGCCGATCTTGCGAGGCTCACCAGCGTTGAGAAGCGGGCCATAGTAGACGCCAGCATCGTTTCAAAACTCGAGATCGCAGATGCTCGTGACGCACGTGAATTTGGGCTCGCCGTGGGTCGCTGGTTCAGCAGATTCGCATTCCCCGACGAGGTGCAGCCATGGCTCGCACCTGTCCAAGAACTTATTCGTAAGAAGTACGACAGCTCGCAGAGCGCTCTCGGTCGCTTGCTCCAAGACGTCACAGAGATTCGAGTGGAGGCTCCCTCCTGGGACTCGCTACCAGTGGCGATCAAACTGCACGTGATTGTCAAAGCGGGTGTTGTTCCGACGATTCCAGAGGATCAAGATCTGTCAGGACTTGGACACCTCCCGAATGATCTCGATGCACTTTGCCAGGCGATCCTCAACGAAGAAGATGTGATTCGCCGCGCCGTGCTTTGGAGCGCATTCCCTGACGCCCTCGCACAACGATGTTCTCCAAAGGGACGGGACGCGGAGAACCCTGCGGTTCGTGATGCGGTCGACTCAGTTGAAGGTGAACTGAGCTCCGATGACACCTTCTCATTGTCGAGCTTTCGTCGTTCCGAACAACTCGATATCGATTTCCTTTCCGATCCGATGCCGTAGTGATCGTCGTTTCCCGAGGCCGTCCTCACTAGGTGATTTCGGTCACAGCAACGACCTGCTCGTCTGAGGCTTGGATGTCCCTGAACAGGGTGGGGCCGACCTACATCGTCACGCCCAAGGGCCCCGTGAGGGTCCCGGCACTCGGCGACAACCCCGAATCCAACGCGTTTCACGTGCAGGATCATACGATTTCTGCATCATCTGCATACGTCGCTGACCCTGCTAAGATGGAGAGCCCTTGATGGGCTCCGTGGGTTCAAATCCCACCGTCTCCGCCATCAAGCCCTCGAAGCCATTCGGGGGCTTGTTTTGTCTCGTCCCTGCGGAGCCGAACGAATGCCATGCGGGCAACTACGATGAGAGGCAGGGCTCCACTGCCACCCGCTTGAGGTGCCCAGCCGCGCTGACGCGGCGACGAAGTGAATTGATGGAGGCGTTATCCTCGTGCCGTCTGAACCGACCCGTCTGACCGCTGAGGCTCCGGGAGGGGACCAGCTCGAGGATTTCATAGCTGCCTACTACCAGCACTTGGCGAGCGACGACGCGCAGGCGTACGAGCCGAACGTGCTGCGGGCGCGAGCGGTCGACCACTGGCGGGTCGCCCACACCCGCACCCCGAAGACCGCCAACGTGCAGATTCTCAACGAGCGCGGCTGCAGCGTGGTCTACGTCGTCACGGATGACATGCCGTTCCTCGTCGACTCGGTCACCGCCGAGCTCGTGCGGCAGAGCTCCGCCATCCACCTCGTCGTCCACCCGCTTCTGGTCGTGGCGCGCAGCCGGCAGACGAACGACATCGTCAGCGTGCGGCGGATGCCGACCGAGATCGGCATCTCCAGCGGAGACACCTCGTCGATGCCGGACATCTCCCACCTGCTCGCCTCCGAGGATGACGCCTCCCACATGGAGTCGTGGATCGCAATCGAGATCGATCGCGCGAGCGATGAGGCCGTGGCCCTGCTCATCGAGGGGCTGAAGAGGGTTCTCTACGACGTGCGCGCCGCGGTCGAGGACTGGCAATTCATGCGCGCGAAGGCGGTGCTCATCGCTGACGCGCTCGGCAGGGTGGCCGGGGCGGAGGAGATACCCGACCTCAGGCAGACCCAGGAGTTGCTGCGGTGGCTCGATCGTGACAACTTCACCTTCCTGGGGTATCGCGAATACGACCTCGAGACGGTGGAGGGGGAGGATGTCCTCACGATCCGAGACGGGAGCGGGTTGGGCCTTCTGCGCTCCGTCGACGACGGGCACCAGCTCCAGCACCTGACCGAGGCCGGACGGAAGATGGCGCGCGAGCGGCGCGCTCTCGTGATCACCAAGGCGAACTCCCGGTCGAGCGTGCACCGTCCCGCCTACTTTGACTACATCGGCATCAAGAGCTTCGACGAGCACGGCAACGTCAACGGCGAGCAGCGGTTCATCGGGCTGTTCGCCGCCACCGCCTACACGAGTTCGGTGCGGGCAGTGCCCATCCTCCGCGAGAAGGTGGATGCCGTCATGGCGCAGGTCGGCTTCCCGCCGGGGTCGCACAGCGGCAAGGACCTGCTGGGCATCATGGAGACCTACCCCAGGGACGAGCTGTTCCAGATGGAAGTGTCCGACCTCGTCGCGACGGCGCTCGCGATCCAGCGGCTGCAGGAGCGTCGCCGCACCCGCCTCTTCCTCCGCCCCGACATCTATGGGCGCTTCATGTCCGCCCTGGTCTACCTCCCGCGCGACCGGTACACCACGGCCGTGCGACTGCGCATCGAGAAGGAGCTTCGCGAGACGTTCCACGCCGAGTCCCTCGACTTCGAGGCACGGATGACCGAGTCCGCCCTCGCGCGCCTCTTCTTCCGCATCCGGCTGCCGCGCGACGCCCACCTCGAGCTCGTCGACGCCGCGCACCTTGAGCGCCGGCTTGTGCTGGCGGTGCGGTCGTGGTCAGAGGGCATCAGCGAGGAGCTGCGCGAGAACTACCCGCCGGAGCAAGCCGATAACCTCGTCGATCTCTGGGCCGACGCGTTCCCCGCCAGCTACCGCGTCGACTACGAGGTCGAGGATGCCCTCGAGGACATCGCCCGATTCGAGGCGAGCGCCGCCGCGGCGACCGAGGCGGAGGCATCCGGCGGGGGCCCCGCGCACCCGGGGCTCCACGTCTACCTCCCGCAGGCGACCGAGGCAGGGGAGGATGCCCGGATCAAGCTCTACATGATGGAGTCCAAGAGCCTGACCCAGATCCTGCCGTTCTTCCACAACCTCGGAATCGAGGTGCTCGACGAGGTGCCGTTCGATATCGAGACCTCCGACGGACGCGCCTTCTACCTCTACGACCTGGGCCTGCACTATCCGGCCGGTGTCGACCCCGTCTCGACGGGCGAGCTCCTGGCCGATTCCTTCGGTGCCGCTGTCAGCGGCTCGATCGAGTCGGACGGCCTCGACCGGCTCGTGCTCCGCGAGGGGATGCCCTGGCACCGGGTCGTGATCCTGCGCAGCTACGCCAAATACATGCGCCAGATGGGCAACGCCAACTCGTACGGGTTCATCTCCGACACCCTGCTCGCGAACCCCCGCGTCACGCGCGGCCTCGTGTCGCTCTTCGAAGCACGATTCGATCCGGACCTCGCAGCCGACGAGCGCGAACGCCGCACCCTCCAAGTGCGGACCGAGCTCGCCTCGGACATGGAACGGGTCGCCACCCTCGACGCCGACCGGGTGCTGCGCACCTTCATCACCCTCATCGAGGCCTCGCTGCGCACGAACTTCTTCCAGTACAAGCCCTACCTGAGCATCAAGCTCGACCCGACCGCGATCGACCTGCTGCCGTTCCCGCGGCCGATGTTCGAGACGTGGGTCTACTCCCCTCAGGTCGAAGGCGTGCACCTCCGGTTCGGGAAGGTCGCCCGCGGCGGGCTGCGCTGGTCCGACCGGCGGGAGGACTTCCGCACCGAGGTACTCGGACTGGTCAAGGCGCAGACGGTCAAGAACGCGGTGATCGTGCCGACCGGAGCCAAGGGCGGATTCTTCGCCAAGAAGCTCCCCGACCCCGCCGACGACCGTGCCGCCTGGATGGCGGAGGGCGTCGACGCGTACCGCACCTTCATCCGTGGGCTGCTCGACCTGACCGACAACCTCGTGACGACGGCCGACGGCGAGCAGGTGGTGCCGCCCACGAGAGTGGTCCGCCACGACAACACAGACACCTACCTCGTGGTCGCCGCAGACAAGGGAACGGCGACGTTCTCGGACATCGCCAACTCCCTGGCCGGCGAGTACGGCTTCTGGCTCGGTGACGCGTTCGCCTCCGGCGGCTCCATCGGCTACGACCACAAGGCGATGGGCATCACCGCCAGGGGCGCGTGGGAGTCGGTCAAGCGACACTTCAGCGAGCTCGGCGTCGACACGCAGGCCGACGACTTCACGGTCGTCGGGGTCGGCGACATGTCGGGGGATGTGTTCGGCAACGGGATGCTCCTGTCGAGGCACATCCGTCTCATCGCCGCCTTCGACCACCGCCACATCTTCCTCGACCCGAGCCCGGATGCCGCGGTGTCGTTCGCCGAGCGGCGGCGGCTGTTCGACATGCCGCGCTCCTCGTGGGCCGACTACGACGCTGGCCTGATCAGCGCCGGCGGTGGCATCCACCCGCGCCAGGCGAAGGCCGTTCCGATCTCGGCCGAGGTGCGCTCCGCGCTCGGCCTGCCGGAGGGCACGACCCAGCTGAGCCCGCCGGAGCTGCTCCGCGCCATACTTCGGGCTCCTGCCGACCTGCTCTACAACGGCGGCATCGGCACCTACGTCAAGGCGAGCACGGAGACGTCCGCGGACGTCGGCGACAAGGCCAACGACGTCATCCGCGTCGACGGTCGGGACCTCCGCGTGCGGGTCGTCGGCGAGGGCGGCAACCTCGGGCTGACCCAGCGCGGCCGCATCGAGGCCGCTCTCGGCGGCGTCATCCTCAACACCGACGCGATCGACAACTCCGCCGGCGTCGACTGCTCCGACCATGAAGTCAACATCAAGATCTTCGTCGACCGCATGGTCGCCTCCGGGCGGCTGGCGGAGGCGGACCGGTCCGAATTCCTGGCCGGGATGACCGATGAGGTCGCGCGGCTCGTGCTCGATGACAACATCGATCAGAACATCCTCCTGCTCAACGACCGCGCCAAGGTGATCAACTGGAGCCCGAGCTACGAGCGGCTGATGGACTGGCTCGAGGCGTCCGGCGACCTGGGGCGCGACCTCGAGGCACTGCCGACGACGGCCGTGCTGCGGGAGCGGCTCGACCAGGGCCAAGGGCTCACCTCGCCCGAGCTCTCCGTGCTCGGCGCGTACGCCAAGATCGAGCTCGCCACCGCACTGCGCGAAAGCGACCTGGCCGACGATCCGTGGTTCGGGCAGACCCTGCGCGGCTACTTCCCCCGACAGCTGTCCGAGCGGTTCGACGCCGAACTCGACACGCACCCGCTGCGCCGCGAGATCATCACGACCGTCATCGCAAACGACATGATCAACCTCGGCGGGGTGACGTTCGCGTTCCGCGCGATCGAGGAGACCTCCGCCGACCAGGCCGCGGTCGCCCGTGCCTTCGTCACCCTGCGCCACGTCTTCGAGCTGGGCACGATGGTCGACGAGCTGAACGAGCTGCCGTCGTCGTTCCCGACCGAGCACTGGACGGCCGTCCACCTCGACATCCGCCGGCTGCTCGACCGCGCGGTGCGCTGGCTCGTCAACCAGGGCGGCGCATCCCTTCCCATCGACGAGGTCGTCGCCCAGTACAAGCCGCAGATCGACCTGATCCGCGCCCAACTGGTCGACTACCTTCACGGCTCTGACCTGGCACGCGTGCGGTCGCTGCTCGAGAAGGGGCGGGAATGGGGTCTCCCGGAAGGCCTCAGCCGTCGCTGGGCCGAACTCTTCGAGGCCTTCGCGCTGCTCGATGTCGCGAAGATCGCGGCGGGCACGGACGCTCCGATGGTCGATGTCGCCGCGGTCTACTACCTCGTCTACGACCGCTTCGGCGTCGACGACCTCCTCGAGCGCATCACATCGCTGCCGCGCAAGGACCGGTGGCAGGCACTCGCCCGCGCTGCGCTGCGCGACGACCTCTACTCGGCCGTGGCCGACATGACGACGGCCATCCTGCAGGAGACCGACCCCGGCCCGGCCGCGGAGCGCCTGCTCGTCTGGGAGGCGCTCAACGCCGACCAGTTGGGGCGAGCCAGGAGCGTGTTCGAAGAGGTCAATGCGCTCGGCCAGGACGACATGGCGTCGCTGTCGGTTGCGCTCCGACTGCTCCGCTCCATCGTGCGCCGCTGAGACGTCGTTGACGCGTCCGGCCCTTCGGCGCACTGAAAACTGGCCAGCGCGGCGTGCGCTCGGCGCACGGACGCTACCGTTCGTCGCCGCGCGCCTGCCGCTCGGCGCACCGTCGCTCTGACCGCGCCGCCGCCCTCCTACGCTCGACTCACGCAATGACGCGAGTGACGAGGAGTGCACACATGTCCGACAAGCCCACAACAGCGCCGACGGCATCGGAGGGCGCCTCGTCGCCCCGGTCTGTCGCGCTGCCACCGACCGCGGTGCCTGCGGACGACCTCGCTCCGAAATGGACACCGATGAAGGTCGCGATCTGGGTCGCGATCGCGCTCCTCGGCGGAGTCAGCTGGACGATGCTCGCCATCGTCCGCGGCGAGACGGTCAACGCCATGTGGTTCGTCTTCGCGGCCGTGTGCACCTACCTGATCGCCTACCGCTTCTACTCCAAGCTCATCGAGCGCAAGCTCGTGATGCCGGATGACACTAGGGCCACCCCCGCCGAGTACAAGGCCGACGGCAAGGACTACGTCCCCACCGACCGCCGGGTGCTCTACGGTCACCACTTCGCCGCCATCGCCGGCGCCGGCCCGCTTGTCGGCCCGGTGCTCGCCGTGCAGATGGGCTACCTTCCGGGAACCATCTGGATCATCATCGGGGTGATCTTCGCCGGTGCGGTGCAGGACTACCTCGTGCTCTTCTTCTCCATGCGCCGCGGCGGACGCTCGCTCGGCCAGATGGCCCGCGAAGAACTCGGCCTCATCGGCGGCACCGCCGCGCTCATCGCCACGCTCGCCATCATGGTCATCATCGTCGCGATCCTCGCGCTCGTCGTGGTGAACGCACTCGGTGAAAGCCCCTGGGGCGTCTTCTCTGTCGCGATGACAATTCCGATCGCGCTGTTCATGGGGGTCTACCTCCGCTACATACGACCCGGCCGGGTCACCGAGGTCTCGATCATCGGTTTCGTGCTGCTGATGGCCGCGATCATTGGCGGCGGGGTCATCGCCGAGACCGACTGGGGCGTTGCGCTGTTCTCGCTCGAGCGGACCACGATCGCCATCGGCATCATCGTCTACGGCTTCATCGCCGCGGTGCTGCCCGTCTGGCTGCTCCTCGCCCCGCGCGACTACCTCTCGACGTTCATGAAGATCGGCACGATGGTGATGCTCGCCGCCGCGATCGTCGTCGTTCGCCCCGAGATCACCGTTCCCGCGTTCAGCGAGTTCGCGGGCCGCTCCGACGGACCGATCGTGTCGGGCTCGCTCTTCCCGTTCCTCTTCGTCACGATCGCCTGTGGCGCGCTGTCCGGGTTCCACGCGCTCATCGCATCCGGAACCACACCGAAGCTCGTGCAGAAGGAGCGCCAGACGCGCTTCATCGGCTACGGCGGCATGCTCATGGAGTCCTTCGTCGCGATCATGGCGCTCGTCGCCGCACTGTCGATCGACCGGGGCATCTACTTCGCCATGAACTCGTCCGCCGCCGCAACGGGCGGAACGATCGAGGGCGCTGTTGCCTTCGTCAACGGCCTCGGGCTGGCGGGGGTCAACCTCACCGGCGAGATGCTGTCGACGATGGCCGCGAACGTGGGTGAGGAGAGCATCGTCTCCCGCACCGGCGGCGCGCCCACCCTCGCCGTCGGTCTCGCGCAGATCATGCAGGGCGTATTCGGCGGGGCCGGGATGATGGCCTTCTGGTACCACTTCGCGATCATGTTCGAGGCGCTGTTCATCCTCACCGCGGTGGATGCCGGCACACGGGTCGCCCGGTTCATGCTGCAGGACACGATCGGCAACTTCATCCCCAAGTTCAAGGACACCGGATGGCGGACGGGAGCCTGGATCTGCACTGCGATCATGGTGCTCGCCTGGGGGGCGATCCTCATCATGGGAGTCACAGACCCCCTCGGCGGCATCAATACCCTGTTCCCGCTGTTCGGCATCGCCAACCAGCTGCTCGCGGCAATCGCGCTCGCGGTGTGCATGGCCATCATCGCCAAGAAGGGCCTGTTCCGCTGGCTGTGGATCCCCGCGCTCCCGCTCGCCTTCGCGGCGGTGGTGACGATCACCGCGTCGTTCCTGAAGATCTTCTCGACGGTTCCCGCGGTCGGCTACTGGGCCAACCACACCGCATTCAAGAATGCGCTGGATGCCGGCGAGCAGAGCTTCGGCGCGGCGAAGACACCCGAGGCCATGGAGGCGGTGGTGCGCAACACCTTCGTGCAGGGCACCCTGTCGATCGTGTTCGTCACCCTCGCCATCATCGTCATCGCCACCGCGATCGCCGCGACGGTGAAGTCCTTCCAGACGCGCGGCGCCGCCAGCACCGAAGACCCGGCGACCCCGTCGCGGATCTACGCTCCATCGGGATTTATCGCGACCCCGGCGGAGAAGGCACTCGAGGCGGAGTGGGAGGCGCTGCCCGCCGACCGCAAGCCGACCGTGCGCGGGCACTGAGGCATCTGATGTCCGCAGTCTCGGCAACACTCAACCGCGCGGTGCGCGGCGTCCGCTGGTACGTCACATCCCTCATGGGAGACAGGGCGTACGGCAACTACGTCGCGCACCACCGGAGCACGCATGACGGACAGCCGCCGCTGAACGAACGCGAGTTCTGGAAGGAACGGTACCGCGAGCAGGACCTCACTCCCGGGTCGCGGTGCTGCTGACCACGGTGCTGCTGACCACACCGGGCTAGGCTCGCCAGATGAACGAATCGACGCTGATCGCGCTGCTCTCGGGCAGCGCGATCGGCGCCGTCCTCACTCTCGGCGTGCTTCTCGCCTGGCGGTACGCCCGCGGATCACGCGAACTTGGCAGTGACGGGGAGCACGCCACCTATCGCACGCTCCACCTCGCGTCGCAGGCGGCCGAGAACCTGCGGGGCGGGCTCGACGCCGACGAGGTGAGCCGCGCGGCGCGGCACCTCCGCGCGCTGCTCGGCTGCGACATCCTCGCCATCGCCGACGCGGGAGGCTCAATCGTGATCGATGGCCCCGGGGAGCCCCTCCGCGAGGTCGCGGCTTCGATCGCGGAGCGGATGTCGGAGGCCTCCCGAACCCAGGTCGTGTCGGTGCCCGCGGCATCGGGCCGCGACAGCACCTATGCAATCGCTGCTCCCATCGTCACCGACGGGCACGTCGCCGGCATGGTCATCGTCTTCGCCCCGTCGCGGCGGGCGCCACTGATCCGTGCCACGGGGGAGGTCGCGGCATGGGTGTCAGCCCAGCTCCGCCTCGGCGAGCTCGACGCCTCCCGGGCCGCCCTCGCCGAGGCGGAGCTGCGGGCCCTCCGGGCTCAGATCAGCCCGCACTTCATCTACAACGCGCTCAACGCGATCGCCTCGTTCATCACCACCGATCCGAGCAAGGCACGCGAGCTCGTGCTCGAGTTCGCTGACTTCACCCGGTACTCCTTCCGCCGGCACGGCGACTTCACGACGCTCGCCGAGGAGCTGCGCAGCATCCACTCCTACCTCCTGCTCGAACGCGCGCGGTTCGGCGACCGGCTCGAGGTGACGCTGCAGATCGCCCCCGAGACACTCTCGACGGTGATCCCGTTCCTCAGCCTTCAGCCGCTCGTCGAGAACTCCGTGCGGCACGGCCTCGAGCGCAAGGAGGGCGGCGGGCGGATCACGATCAGCGCCGAGGCGGCGGGCATGAACGTGCAGATCACGGTCGAGGACGACGGCGCCGGCGTCGATCCGGATGCCGTGGAGGCGCTGCTCAGCGGGTCCGGGGGCGCGGATCACATCGGGCTGCGCAACGTGGACTCGCGGATGCGCCAGGTGTACGGCGACGCCTACGGGCTCGTCGTCGAGACGAATCTGGGCGCGGGCACACTGGTGCGGCTGCTCGTTCCCCAGTCCCAGCCGATGAACGACACGGACACCGTGGAGGCCAACGCCGACGACCGGCTGCGAATGCCGGATCGGTCCGGCTCATGATCGACGTGCTCGTCGCAGACGACGAGATACCGGCGCTCGACGAGCTCGAGTTCCTTCTGCGGAGGGACCCGCGCATCGGGACCATCCACCGCGCGGCATCCGGTGCCGAGGCGATCCAGCTGCTCACGACGGTGCGCGTGGACGCCGCGTTCCTCGACATCCACATGCCCGGGCTGTCGGGCTTCGACCTCGCCAGGGCGATCAAGCGGTTCGCCACGCAGCCCGCGATCGTGTTCGTCACGGCAGACGAGGAGCAGGCCCTCGAGGCGTTCGATCTCGCGGCCGTCGACTACCTTCTCAAGCCCGTGCGCGAGGCGCGGCTCGAGAGCTCCATCTCGCGCGTTGTCGGAGCGGTCGCGGCCGGCGCCGCGCCCGTCGAGGCGCGCCCCGACGAGATGATCACGGTCATGGTGGGCGCGACACTCCGGCGGGTGCGCCGTGGCGACGTGCGCTACGCCCAGGCCCAGGGCGACTACGCCCGGCTGCACACCGACGGCGCCAGCTACCTCGTGCGCATCCCCATCTCCGACCTTGAGGAGCAGTGGTCCGGTTCCGGCTACCTGCGCGTGCACCGCTCGTTCCTCGTCGCGCTCGCCAGCGTCACGCGGCTGAAGCTGGGGCCGCACCCCGTGGTCACCGTCGCGGGGGTGGACGTGCCGGTCAGCCGGCGACTGCTCCCCGCTGTGCGTGACGCGCTCGCCGCCCAGGGGATGAGACCCGGCCGATGAGCGGGCGCGACGTGACGCCTCCGCCGAGGCGGCGGATCACCGGCCCCCGGAGCCGGGCCCCGGCTCCGGGCATCCGCAGACCGGCGGAGGCCCAGGCGACGTCGCGTGACGTCGGCGCGATCTACCTGCGGTCGCTCATCCGCGCCCAACTGCGGCTCGCCGTCGCCTGTTGCATCGGGTTCGTGCTCACCCTCACCTCCGTGGCGGTGATCCTCGCCACCGTGCCCACGCTGCACGAGAGCTACGTGTTCGGGGTGCCGTGGTCGTGGGCGCTGCAGGCGTACGGGATGTACCCCCTCATTCTCGCGTTCGCGGTCATCTATGCCCGCGGCGCGGCCCGTAACGAACAGCGCTATCGCTTGCTTGAGGGGCGCCAGTGAGCGCCGCGCTGGCGATCGCCGCGATCGTGCTCGTGCTCGTCGCGACCGTCGTCATCGGGTTCTACGGGCTGCGCATTTCACGCACCACCGACGATCTGCTCGTGGCATCCAGAACCGTCAGGCCGTGGATGAACGCGTCGGCGATCAGCGGCGAATACCTCTCGGCGGCGACCTTCCTCGGCCTCGCCGGGCTCGTGCTGCTGTCGGGCACCGACGCGTTCTGGTTTCCGATCGGCTATAGCGCCGGGTACCTGCTCCTGCTGCTGTTCGTGGCCGCGCCGCTGCGCCGGAGCGGCGCCCGCACCATCCCCGACTTCATCGAGGCCAGGCTCGACTCCGTCGGCGCCCGGCGGGTGACCAGCCTGTTCGTGCTGATCATCGGCTGGCTCTACATCGTGCCGCAGTTTCACGGCGCCGCCATCACCGTCAACGTCGTCACGGGCCTCCCGCCCTGGGTCGGCTCAGTCGCCATCGCGGTGATCGTCGGGGTGATCGTCGCGGCCGGCGGGATGCGCTCCATCACCTTCGTGCAGGCGTTCCACTACTGGCTCAAGCTCACCGCGATGGGGGTGCCCGTCGTCGTGCTGCTCCTCGCCGCCGGAACGGTGCCCGCGGCCATCGACCCGGCCCTGGTCTTCCCGCTGGAGTCCGGGCCCGGCGGCCAGGACCTCTACCGCACCACGTCGCTTCTGCTCGCGCTCCTGCTCGGCACGATGGGGCTCCCGCACGTCCTCGTGCGGTTCTATACGAACCCCGACGGGGCCTCGGCCCGCCGCACCACCGTCATCGTGATTGTCATGATCAGCGCTTTCTACATGCTCTCGAGCACGATGGGCATGATCGGGAGGGTCTTCGCACCGGATCTGGCCGATCCCGCCACGGCCGACTCGGTGGTGCTGCTCCTGCCGTCGCGGCTGCTGCCGGGCCTTCTCGGCGACCTCGTCACCGCGCTCATCGTGGCGGGCGCCTTCGCGGCGTTCCTCGCGACCTCGTCGGGCCTGGTCGTCTCCCTCGCGGGCGTGGTCAGCCAGGACCTCCTCGGTGGGAGTGTGCGGGCGTTCCGGATCTCGGCGGTCGCGTGCGCCACCGTCCCGCTCCTCGTCACCTTCCTCACGGTGCCGGGTGGCCTCGCCAACAGCGTCGGGTTCGTGTTCGTCGTCGCCGCATCGAGCCTGTCGCCCGTACTGCTGCTCGGTGTCTGGTGGCGGGGGCTGACCGCGAGCGGAGCGGGCGCCGGGATGATCACCGGCGGGGTCGCCGCCGCTGTCTCGCTCGTCGTCAGCGGCTTCGGTCTGGTGCAGCATCCGATCGCCGTCGCGGCCTTCGATCAGCCCGCCGCATGGACCGTGCCGCTCGCGATCGCGACGACCGTGCTCGTGTCCCTCGCGAACCGCCGGCGGGTGCCCGCCCGCGCGGATCGGTACATCTCGCGCTTGCACGCCCCGGAGCGGTAGCGCGAGGGGCGAGACCTCACGTCAGGCGACTCAGGCGATCACGTCGAGCGCCGCCCGCACGATGCTGTCGATGTCGATTCCGTGGTACCGGTAGACGTCCTGCACGTCCCCGGCCTGGCCGAAGCGGCTGACGCCGAGGTTGCGACTCTTCACCTGGTTGACCCCGGCGAGGAACGCGAGGGTGTGTGGGTGGCCGTCGAGCAGGGTCACCATCGGGGCGGCGCGGTCCTGCGGGAGAATCTGGTCGAGGATCCAGCTCGGTGCCTCGCCCTGGCCGTTGCGCCCCTGGACGGCCTCGTAGAGGAGCCCCGGGCTCGTGACGCACACGACGTCGACATCGGTGCCGAGCCCCGCAAGCCGGTCGGCCGCCGCGAGGGCGTCGGGCACGAGCGCGCCCATCGTCACGATGGTCGCCCGCGGCGTGCCGGCGCTCCGCAGCCGATAGCCGCCCGCGACGGACTGGCGGCGGCGTCGCTCGCGCGCGGCCGGGTCGGCGGGCACGCCCGCGAGCTTCTGGTCGACGGGCTTGGTCGACAGCCGCAGGTAGGCGGACGTGCCGTCGGGGCGCCCCAGTTGCGACATCGCCGCCAGCAGAGTCCACTCGACGTCGATGGCGAACGCCGGCTCGTAGCTCGTGCAGCCCGGCTGTTCGAGGCCGATCGACGGGGTCTTGATCGACTGGTGGGCGCCGCCCTCCGGAGCGAGCGTGACGCCAGAGGGGGTACCGACGAGGATCGACTGCCCCCCGGCGTAGATGCCGTACGACCACGGCTCCAGTGCCCGTTCGACAAACGGGTCGTAGAGCACGCCGATCGGAAAGAGGGGCTGCCCCCACCGGCTCCAGGTCGCGCCGAGTTCACCGATGAGCCCCACGAGGTTGACCTCGGCGATGCCGAGCTCGATGTGCTGCCCGGTCGGTTTCTCCCGCCAGTGCATGATCGTCTCCGAGTCGTCGCTGAACCAGTCCCGGCGCTCCTCGGTCGACCAAACGCCGACCTTGTTCACCCAGCCGGCCAGGTTGGTGCTCGAGCTCACGTCGGGGCTCACTGTGACAACCCGGCGGGCGGCCTCCGGCGCCGCGCGCGTGAGGTCGAGCAGCGCGCGACCGAGTGCGGCCTGGGTGGTCGCGATCCCCGATGGTGTGCGCCCGAAATCGGCGGGCACGTGCGGCGGCGCGAGGGCCGGCTCCTCCTCCCGGCGCAGTCGCTCTGCCGCCCCGGCGCACACCCGCCCGGCGGCGCTGCGCCCTCCGAACCGCGACCATGGGGCATCCGCGTTCTCGCCCAGCTCTGTCGCGAGGTCGCGGTACTGCTCGACGGTGAGAAGTGAGGAGTGGTTCTGGGGGTGTCCCTCGGTCGGCAACCCGTGCCCCTTGACCGTATACGCGATGATGACCGTCGGCCTCGAGTCGTCGATCTGCGCGTACGCCTCGCGCAGGGCGCCGAGGTCGTGGCCGCCGAGGTTGCGGATGGCCTGCAGCAGGGTCGCGTCGTCGACGGATGCGACGAGCCCGACAATCGCCTCACTGCCATCTGCCGCCCCGGGAAGGCGGTCGCGCAGCTCGGCGGCGGTGCAGCGCAGCAGGCGCTGGTATTCGGGGTTGGACATGGACAGGATGCGCTCGCGCAGCGCATCGCCGCCCTCGCGCTGCAGCAGGCTCTCGAGCAGGTGACCGAACCGCACCGGGATGACCTGCCATCCGGCGGCGGTGAACAGCTGCTCGATTCGCCGCGCGGCGATATTCGGCACCACCCTGTCGAGCGACTGCCGGTTGAGATCGACGATCCACACGATCTCGCCGAGATCGACGACGCTCGAATCGAGCACTGCCTCCCAGATTGCGCCCTCGTCGAGCTCGGCGTCGCCGACGAGCGAGTACTGCCGGCCGCGGCTGGGCGTGCCCGTGACCGTCTCGGTGTACCGGCGCGAGATCGCGCCCCAGATCGGAGCCGTGGCCCCGATCCCCACGGACCCGGTCGAGTAGTCGACCGGGTCGGGGTCCTTCGACCGGCTCGGGTAGCTCTGCAGGCCGCCGAACTCGCGCAGCGTCTCGAGGTACCTCTCCTCGAGGCTGCCGAGGAGGTAGTTGATGGCGTGCAGCACCGGCGACGCGTGCGGCTTGACCGAGACGCGGTCCTCCGACCGCAGCTGCCCGAACCAGAGCGAGGTCATGATCGAGACCATCGATGCGCTCGAGGCCTGGTGCCCGCCGACCTTGATGCCCGACGTGTTCGGGCGCACCCGGTTGGCGTGGTGCACGATCGAGGTCGCGAGCCAGAGAACCCGCCGCTCGATCTCAGCGAGCGTGTCGAGGTGGGCGTCGCCGTAGCGGCACACCGGCGCGGCCGGGCTGTCGCCCTGTGCGCGGATCGGTTCCATGGTGGTCCTAGCGTTCGTGGTGGCGCGGCTCTGCGCGGCATGGATGCGGGCATCCTGCACATTTCTCGCTCCGAGTCGACCACTCAAGTCACTCCTGCGCAATAGTGGAACTGCTCGGTGATCATTCTGATTACGCGGTGAAGGAGAAGGGCGGTGTGGCGTGGTCACGATGCACACGGATCGAACGGCCGACGCGATCGACGCGGCAATACTGGCGGCCCTCATCAGGGACCCGGATGCGACGAATATTGCGGTGGCGGAGCAGACAGGCCTGGCCCGCAACACCGTGCGCACGAGGCTCGCCCGCTACGCGCGCGAGCGAATGCTGCGCTCGTTCGAGCGCCGGATCGACCCCGCGTTCCTCGGCTACCCGCTGCGGGCGTACGTGGTGACCAAGGTGACCCAGCGCAAGCTCACCGCCATCGGCGGTGCGCTCGCCGATATTCCCGAGGTGCTCGAGGTGCACGGCCTGACCGGGGTCACCGACCTGCTGATCCACGTCGTGGGGCGCGACGCCGACGACCTCTACCGGATAGCCGGCCGCATCCTCTCGATCGACGGCGTCAAACGCACGAGTACCGGGCTCGTCATGCAGGAGTTGATGGGCTACCGCATCGCGCAGCTCATCGGCGCGGACGGGCGCGCGACCCTAAGCTGAGCGCATAACGAAGGGTCGCCCCATGGCACGCAAAGTCCGAGATCAGGAATCCCAGATCGCACGCCTGAGGGCCTACAACATCGTGGCCGGAACCGCCCACGCACTGCAGGCGGCGTTCTTCGGCATCGCACTCACGTTCCTCGACTCGCAGGTGCTGTTCGGGGTTTCCGCCGACTACCCGACCGGACCTCCCGGCTTCGACAGCCCGCCCGAGACGGTCACCCTGTTCGACATCAACATCGGCGCCGGAATTGTAGCCTTCCTCGCCCTCTCGGCGTTCTTCCACTTCCTCATCTCGACCCCTTGGTTCTTCCCCCGCTACTCGAGGGGCGTGAAGGCAAACCACAACTACTTCCGCTGGGTCGAGTACTCGCTGAGCTCCTCCATCATGATCTGGCTGATTGCCCAGCTCGCCGGCATCTCCGACATCGGCGCCCTCGTCGCGATCTTCGCGGTCAACGCCGCGATGATCATGTTCGGCGCCCTGCAGGAGAAGTACGAGACCCCCGGCAATGGGCAGTTCCTGCCCTTCATCTTCGGCTCGATGGTCGGCATCGTGCCGTGGCTGCTGGTCTTCCTCTACCTCCTGCAGCCGGGATCGGAGACCGCCGCCGAGGTTCCCGGTTTCGTGATTGGCATCATCTTCTCGCTGTTCGTCTTCTTCAACACCTTCGCGGTCAACCAGGTGCTTCAGTATCGCCGGGTCGGCAGGTGGTCCAACTACCTCCAGGGGGAGCGCACCTACATCACCCTGAGCCTGGTGGCGAAGAGCTTCCTCTCGTGGCAGGTCTTCTCCGGGGCGATCATCCCTGCCCTGACGGCCTGACGGCCTGACGCGAGGCGTGGGCGCGAGAGGCTCCCGCGCGCTGGTATAGTCTCTAAGTCGGCTTCGAAGCCGAAGATGCGCCCGTAGCTCAGCGGATAGAGCAATTGACTACGGATCAATAGGCCGGGGGTTCAAATCCCTCCGGGCGCACACCGGAAAAGCCCCGCAAACGTCATGTTTGCGGGGCTTTTTGTTGTCCCGGTCGCGCGGGCCGCCCTTCTCCGGTTGGGCGCGCCCGAGCGAAATCCGCTCGCACGGCCGTGCGGATCAGTTCACCTGTTCGGCGTCCGCAATCACGTCGGCGATCTCGTCGGCGGGGTGGCGGCCTTTGCGGCTGAAGCGAGAACGGCCCGCCTTCGTGAGCTCGATGAGGATCGGGATGCCCGACAGCAGGACGATCGCGATGATGAAGTACTCCGCGTTCGCGGCCACAAAGGGAATCTGTCCGAGGAAGAAGCCCACGCAGGTCAGCCCGACGCCCCAGAGGAAGGCGCCGATCAGGTTGAAGATCACGAAGGTGCGGTACTTCATCTTGCCGACGCCCGCCGCCACCGGCACGAAGGCGCGGAACACCGGCAGGAAGCGCGCCAGGATGATCGCCTTGCCGCCGTGCTTGGCGAAGAACGCGTTGGTTCGCTCGACGTTCTCCGGGTTGAAGAGACGGCTCTCCTTGCGCTTGAAGATCGCCGGGCCGGCCTTGCGCCCGATCGCATACGCGAGTTGGTCGCCAGCGAAGGCGGCGACGAAGATCACCGACACCGTGACCCAGAGCGGAAAGTTCACGAAGCCCGTTGCCGTCAGCAGGCCGACGGTGAACAGGAGCGAGTCGCCGGGCAGGAACGAGAGCACGATGAAGCCGGTCTCGATGAAGACGATGGCGGCGACGCCCAGGAGTACGAATGGGCCGAACCAGCGGATCAGCCAGTCGGCGTCGAGGAATTCGATCCCGAAGAGCAAAGCAGTCATGGGGATTGATCCTAACAGCCGCCCCGTCGATGCCCGGCTGAGAGGTGGGGCACGGCCAGCCCCTGCAGAGCCTAGCCCGCCTCTTCCCGGTCGTCGTCGAGAGGCGGGGTTTCCTCCTCGTCCTCCTCGACCCGTTCGTCGGGGTCGATGGTCGCCGGCGCGGGAGGCGGGTCGGTTTCGTCCGCCAGGTCGACCACGCGCTCGTCATCGAGATTCGGTTCGTATTCTCTGCTCATGGCTCGAGTTCCTCTCCCTGCGCGGTTGCTGCTGACCTACTCCGACACGCTACGCCGCCTCGATGCCGCACTCAACGGCTCTGCCCCCGGTCGCGCCGCGCAGCACGAAGGCCCCGCCGCGGGGTGCTCGACGGGGCCTTCGTGGAGGTGGCAGTGCTTAGTCGCCCAGGACCGACGTGAGGTCGGTGTCGCCGAGGATGCCGTCCACGAGGGCATCCGTGTCGACCGTTCCGTCGACCACGTCGGTGACGACGTCGCCGGAGTCGCTGCTCGTCGAGGTCTCGTTGCCGGAGGCAACGGGCGCGGTGACGGGGGCATTAACCGGGGTGGTGACGGGGATGTCGTTACCCGAGGCGACGGGCGCGGTCACGTCGTTACCCGACGCGACAGCGTTGCCCGAGAGGTTGTCGCCGCTGAGAACGTCGCCGGTGGACACGTCTCCGGTCTCGACGTCGCCGGTGGTGACCTCGGGGGAGAAGACGAGCGGCGAGGAGTTGGAGAGCTCGCCACCGGTCAGACCGAAGTTGCTCGTGAGGTCGCCGACCGAAAGGTTCTCCAGCAGGCCGGCCTGTGCTGCGCGGTCGCTCGAGCTCGTGAGCGAGCCGACCTGCTCGCTGGAGGTGGAGGCCATGGCGGGGGCGGCGGCGCCCGCAATGATGAGTCCTGCTCCTGCAACTGCGATGGCACCAAATGCGGACTTCTTCGTGA
Organism: Marisediminicola sp. UYEF4; assembly: GCF_040546025.1. NCBI lineage: Bacteria > Bacillati > Actinomycetota > Actinomycetes > Micrococcales > Microbacteriaceae > Marisediminicola > Marisediminicola sp. UYEF4. The sequence continues at coordinate 51,538 of NZ_JBEPNA010000010.1, forward strand.
AGATGTTCATAGTGGCTATTTCCTTACGTTGTGACCGGAGGAGACCCCCGGTCGATCGGGTCCAGGTATTCCCTGGCCCGGTTGGTGCTCCGGAGGCGAGTGGAATTCGGTTTGGTCGGACCGCCCGCCGGCGCACCTCCACGGGCGGCATGCCCAGGTTCCCCGCCCCGCCGATGCCCGCCGGGGCGGCGACTGACCGGTTGGTCGGCACGAAACTGGCAAGACGCTGGCAAGCCCCATTCGTGTCGACGCCCGCGCGGATCCGATGGCGCTAGGTTGAGAATCTATGAGCCTTCCATTCGCTGTCTCGGAGCCCGTCGCCACCGCACTCGCTGAGGGACGCCCCGTCGTGGCGCTCGAGTCGACGATCATCTCGCACGGGCTCCCGCGGCCCCGCAATCATGAGGCGGCGCTCGAGTTCGAGCGGATGCTGTCAGGCGCGGGCGTCACCCCCGCCACGATCGCCGTGCTCGACGGTGTGCCCCGCATCGGGCTGGATGCCGAGGGCGTGCGCCGGATCGCGGAGGACGACCTCGCGAAGGCGAGCGTGCGCGACCTGCCCATCCTCGCCGCGAACGGTGCATCGGGCGCCACGACCGTCGCGGCCACGGCGCACCTGGCGGCGCTCGCCGGAATCCGCGTCTTCGCCACGGGCGGACTCGGCGGTGTGCACCGCGGCGCATCCGACACGTTCGACGAGTCCGCCGACCTCGGCACCCTGGCGCGCACCCCCGTCACCGTGGTGAGCGCAGGGGTCAAGTCGGTGCTCGACATCGCCGCGACCCTCGAGCGGCTCGAGACCCTCAGCGTGCCCGTCGTGGGCTATCGCACGACGACGTTTCCGAGCTTCTGGCTCAGCGAGTCGCCGTACAGCCTTGACTGGTCGGTCGAGGATGCAGGGCAGGTCGCGGCGATCATGCGCAGCCAGGACGCCCTCGGCCACGGGCAGGGCATCGTCGTGGCCAACCCCATCCCGCGCGAGCAGCAGTGGGACCCGGCCGAGCACGACCGGGTACTCGAACTCGCCTTCGCCGCCGCCGCCGAGGCGGGAGTGACGGGCAAGGCCGTCACTCCGTTCCTTCTCGGATTCATCGTCGACGCGTCGGGCGGCCGCAGCCTCGAGGTGAACCTCGACCTCGCGCGAAACAACGTGCGTCTCGCGGGAGAGATCGCGCTCGCCTTTTCCGCCCGTGGACGCGATGTCGGCGCCTGACCCGGCCAGCGCAGGGCTGCCCGGCCGCATCGTCGTGTTCGGCGATGTCATCGATGACATCGTCGTGGTCCCACAGGAGCCGGTCCGGCCGGACACCGATACGTCGTCGTCGATCCGGCACCGTGCCGGGGGGTCGGCGGCGAACGTCGCGGCCTGGCTCGGATCGCTCGGTGCGCCCGTCGACCTGGTCGGCATGGTCGGCGTGGACGACGTCGACCGGCACACGGCGGGGCTCGCGGCGTTCGGCGTGCGCGCGCTCATCGACGGGCATCCGGAGCTGCCGACCGGCACGATCGTCGTGATCGTCGATGGCGAACGCCGCACCATGCTGACCGAGCGCGGGGCCAATTCGCTGCTCGACCCGCGCCGCGTCACCGACGAGCTCCTCGACGACGCCGTCGTGCTTCACCTGACCGGCTACAGCATGGTCGACGCGCCCGACGCTGCCGCGCTCGAGGATCTGGTGCGCCGCGCCACCCTGCGCGGGGTGGCCGTCTCGGTCGACCCCGCCTCCGCGGGCTACATCGTCGATTTCGGCGTGCCGCGATTCCTCGACGCGATGTCCGGCGCGACGCTCGTGTTCCCCAACCTCGACGAGGGCCGCGCGCTCACCGGTGAGAGCGACCCGCTGGAGGTCGCCGCATCCCTCGGCCGGAGATTCCGCGTTGTCGCCCTCACGCTCGGCCCAGACGGTGCCATCGTTGTGCAGGACGGCGGCGCTCCGGTCTGCATCCCCGCGGTACGCTCCCGCATCCTCGATCCCACCGGGGCCGGCGACGCGTTCTGCGCCGGGTTCCTCGCGGCGTGGGCGATGGTGCCGGATGCCGTCGCGGCGGCGACCGCGGGCGTGCAGGTCGCCGAGCGAGCGGTGACCTCCATCGGAGGCCGCCCGCGTGCTCAGGTGCGCTGAGGGCAAATCGCTGCGCGCTACTTCTTTTCGGCGCGCCGGAGCTTGTCGGTAAGGATCTGGAGTTGGAGCAGCTCCTCGTCGGTGAGCGCCGCCCCGACCCGGTCGGAGATCGACTTCATGTGGGTCACGGCGACCCGGCGGAAGAGGTCGAAGCCGGCCGGCGTCATCTCGACGATGATCCCGCGCGCGTCGCTCGGGTCGCTCGACTTGGTCACGAGGGCCCGCGCGGCCAGACGGTCGATCAACCGGCTCACGCTCGGCTGGGTCAGTAGGAGGTACTTGTTGAGCTCCTTGATGCGCAGCCTCCACCCGGGGTGTTGCGAGAGGTTGAACAGCACGTCGTACTCGTTGAGTGACAGCTCGCTCGTCGGAAACTCGGCGTTGAGGTGCCGCATGACCGAGACCTGGGCGCGAAACAGCGATTCCCACGCGGATACCGCGACGCGCTTGTCGCTCATGGCCGGCTCATTCTCACGAACCCCACTCTACGGACATCCGTGGCAGCTCATAGCGGCTGTCGTCACACGATGCAGGTTTCGCAGAATTGCCCGCTAAGGGGTGCGTTAAACAGGATTGAGGGTCGGTCTCAGAGGCGAGAAACCGACCCTCTCCCTTGCACCAAGAGTGTCCTGCAATCACATTCCGCTTCAGTTGCCACAGCAAACAACTTCCGCTCTATGAATGTATAACAGGTCGGTAACGAGCGCCAGTTATCCAAACGTTATTTTTTGGATTTTTTCTGCTGGCCCACAGAAACGGCCTCGATCGAGAACAGCGTCGTCGTGCCCGAGACCTCGTTGCCGACGGCGAGCATCGGCTGACCGGTCGCAGATTCCTTGGCTGTGATGAACGCCAGCCCCTCGGGTCCGAGGTCGCCGGCGGCCGTCAGCGCGGCGCCCTGGTCGTCGGCATCCGCGACGGAAACGGAGAAGTCTCGGTTGTTGATGTAGGTCACGAAGCGGCTCTCGGCGGGAGCGGTAATGTCATAGACGACGATTCCGCCCACCCGCTCGAGGCCGATGAACGCGTAGGTGTGCCCGCGGACCTTGCCGATCGCGAGGTTCTCCGGTTCCGGTCCCTTGTCGTCGCTGCGGCCCTCGAGGTTCGACTCGGAGTGGTTGGAGTTGAAGAAGGCCGGCTGCGCGGCGGCGGTGATCTCTTCGAGCGCGTCGCCGGAGTCGAACACCTGATCGCCGTCGGGCGTCCAAATCGAGAAGGACCTGGCGCCGAAGGCGTACAGCTCCTCGTAGCAGCCCAGCACCGCGTTGAAGCCGTTCTCGGTCGTCACGTTGAGGCGGCCGAGGTCTGCGTCTCCGGTTAAGGCGGCGAGGGGGCTCGACGCGCACACCTCGAGATCCCCGGCCCGCGCGCCCTCCTCGTAGTCGCCCCACTCGCGGGCGTCGCCCTCGTTGGCCGTGACCAGGTAGTCCCGTCCGCGCGTCGTGTAGGCGGTGATTCCGTCGGGCATGTACATGCCGAACAGGCCTGGGAAGGTGCGGATGTCGACCTCAGGCGCGCCGCGCGGGTCCCGGTCGGACGGATCGAGGCCGGCCCCAGCGACACCATGGTCCTTGAATCCGAACGACCGGATGTCGGTGACCTCGGCGTCGGGCAGGTTGACCTCGGCGACGGCGTTCGCTTCCTGCAACACGACGTAGGCGGTCGACTTGATCACTGTGACGTATTCGGGCTCCAGCGACCGGGAGACCGGATTCGTGTCGCCGGCGATGCCCGCGAACACGCGCACCCGCTCGTCGAGAACGCGGCTGCCGCCCTGCTCGAACTCGGTGAACCCGGCGGCGCGAACGGCAGACTGGCCGGGTGCCGTGCGCGTCGTCGGCAGTGTGACGATGCTGACGGAGCCCTCCGGATCGATCGTGTAGTCGTCATTCGGTTCGCCCTCGTTGGCGACGACGGCGAAGCGTCCGTCGGGAGAGAAGGTGACCATGTCGGGGAGCGCGCCGACCGTGACCGCGCCGAGAGCGGCATCCGCCTCGTCCGCGGCCGCATCGAAAAACGCGAGAGTTCCGTTGTCGGTCTTCGTGGGCGCCTCGAGGGCAATAGCCCCCAGCCCGTCGGCACGCACGGCGACGGAGTTGGCGACGCCGTCGTTCGCGAGGCTGAACAGCTTGAGGGGCTCCGCGGGGTTGGAGACGTCGAGCACATCGACCGTTCCCGCGAGGGCGTTCACGACGAAGAGCCGGTCGCCGAAGTACGCGACAATCTCGGCCGCCGACTCGTCGAAGACGCCGGTCTCGTAGCTCCCGATCGGCGAGAGGGTCAGCGCGGCGTCGTCAGCCGAGAGGACGACCGGGGCGGTGACCGGCTCGGCGTTCGCGGCGGGTGCGGACAGCCCCAGCAGGGCGAGAGCGAGGGCAGTGGCGAGGGGTGCGGCGCCGATTCTGGGCATGGTGTCTCCGATACGGGGGGCGAGCAGGGAAGCCCCTGTTTATCGACCGCCCGTGGCGACGAGGTGAACGGTGGGTGACCAGAAATCGATGCGGTGGGCAGCGCCGGAGGCCTAGAAGAAGTCGGGGCTCGGCGTGGAGGCGTAGCGAATCGACACGTCGGCGTGCCGGTCGAAGCGGTAGCCGACACCGCGCACCGTTCGCACGACGTCCTCATAGGCGCCCAGCTTGGAGCGCAGGCGCCGCACGTGCACGTCGATCGTGCGCTCGTTGGGGGCGTCCTCGTCGTCGCCGTCGGACCAGAGCGCGGAGATGAGCTCCGCGCGCTCGATCGTGCGCCCCTCACGCAGCACGAGGTACTGCAGCAGCTCGAACTCCTTATAGGTGACACCGGCGGTCTCCTCATCGAGCACCAGGCGCTTGCGCGACAGGTCGATGACGACGCCGGCGCGCTTCTCCGGCTCCGGCTCGGGGGCCTGGCGGTGCTTCGCGAGCGCCGACGGGTCCTGCAGGGCGAGACGCACGACGTCCACGTCGCGCCCGCCGGCGCCGGCAGGGGCCAGTGCCACGGCGGCGTAGGTCTCCGCGGTGGGAACGAGCTGCGCGGTGAGCTTCTTGAGCTGTTCGACTATGGCGCCGAGATCGGTGCCGGCCGCGGCGGCCTTCGCGTCGTCGATGCCGACGTAGAGCACGAAGCCGCGCGGCTCGGTGCCGGCCGGCACGGCGCGAAGGTGGCGCGTGGGAGCCGGTTCGGTAGTCTCGGCGGCCGGGGTTGTGTGGGAGCGGGTCAGGTTTGCGGGTGCGAGTGACATCGTTAACGGATCCTTGAGGGGTGTGAAGGGCCTCTGATGACGAGGGTGTGATCCTTCGGGGAAGTGCGGGTCGTGCAGTGCGGGTCGCATCCGTTATGAAGGAGGCGGCCCGGGGAGCTCACTCGTCGAGAAGAGATTCGACGACGGTGCGGCTCGGCAAGGATTTGGCCGTTAGGCGCACATTCGACAACACATCACGCCAGCGGTCCCACGAGCCTCAAAGGAGGTCAGGGCGTGCAGGCGAATGGTCATAGTGCAAGTGTCTTGCACGAGGGCGTGTCGTGTCAAGTTGCCGGTTCCGCTCCGTTGCGCGGCCACGGGGCGTCGATGGTCGCACCGAGGGACTCGGCGATCTGCATCGCGAGCTGCCCATCGACGCGCGTGCGCCGCCAGTCGAGGCCGGCGAGCTGCACCCCGGACAGGTCGGCGCCCGTGAACACCGCGCCGTCGATCGAGGCGCCGCGGAGGGTGGCCTTCACGAGGTTCGCCCCGCGGAAGGTCGCTTTGTCGAAGCGCGTCGTGTCGTGCACCGAGGCGTGAAAGGCGGCGCCGAGGAACTCGCACCGGTCGAAGACGGCGCCCGACGTTGTGGCCTCGGTCAGGTCACAGTCGGTGAACACGCACGCCTCGAACCGCACCGCACCGCGCCGAGCTCGCGGCCGTGCCAGTCCTCGCCGGTGAAGCGCTGGCCGCTAGACGGTGCCATAGAGCCGGTCGCCCGCGTCGCCGAGGCCGGGCACAATGTACCCGTGCTCGTTGAGGCGTTCGTCGAGGGACCCGAGCACGATGGTGACCTCGCGACCCTCGGTCGCCTTCTCGACGGCGGCGAGGCCCTCCGGCGCGCCGAGCAGGCACACCGCGGTGACGTCGACGGCACCGCGCGCGAACAGGTACTCGATCGCGGCGATGAGCGACCCGCCGGTCGCGAGCATCGGGTCGAGCACGAAGCACTGGCGGTTCGAGAGGTCGTCGGGCAGGCGCTCGGCGTAGATGTCGGGCTGGAGCGTCTCCTCATTGCGGACCATGCCGAGAAAGCCGACCTCGGCGGTGGGGACGAGCTTGACCATGCCCTCGAGCATCCCGAGTCCGGCGCGGAGGATCGGCACGACGAGTGGACGCGGCAGGGCGATCGCGACGCCCTGCGTCTCGGCCACCGGGGTCTGCACGGTCACCGTCTCGACGCGCACGTTGCGTGTCGCCTCGTAGGCGAGAAGTGTCACGAGTTCCTCGGTGAGCGCGCGGAACGTCGGCGACGAGGTCGTTTTGTCGCGGAGCACCGTCAACTTGTGGGTGATGAGCGGATGGTCGGCAACATGTACTCGCATAGGCTCAATCTATCGGAGGGGCGCGGGATGAATGGATACAACGGCTGGATGCGCGAGGCCATCGCCGACGCCCGCCTCGCGCTCGACACGGGGGATGTGCCCGTCGCCGCGTTCGTCATCGCCGCCGACGGCACTGTGCTCGGCCGCGGTCGCAACGAGCGGGAGCTCCACCACGACCCCACCGCGCACGCCGAGATCGTCGCGATCCGCGAGGCGGCGCGCGCGACGGGCGACTGGCACCTTACCGATGCGACCCTCGTCGTCACCCTCGAACCCTGCATCATGTGCGCCGGGGCGATCCTCTCCGCGCGCATCCCCCGCGTCGTCTTCGGCGCCTGGGACGAGAAGGCGGGGGCGGTCGGCAGCGTCTACGACCTGCTGCGCGATCGGCGGCTCAACCACCGGGTCGAGGTCGTAGCGGGTGTACTTGCAGAGGAGTGCGGCACCCTGCTGCTCGACTTCTTCCAGTCGCGCCGCTGACCTGCGCATCCGCTACAGGGTGTCGAGCCACTCCCCGAGCATCGCGAGTGCCGCGCGCTCCATCTGCTCGGCGTAACGGTCGCGCTGCTCGAGCAGCTCCGCGGCGTCGATGCCGTGCTTCTCGAGCTCGGCGGTGCCCTGCGCGATCCACTCCTCGTACATCGTGCCGGTGAGCTCGGGGTGGAATTGCACGGCAAGGGCGTAGTCACCGAGACGGAAGGCCTCGTTGCTGTAGTCGGCCGAGCTCGCCAGCCGGGTCGCGCCGGCGGGGAGCCGGAAACTGTCGCCGTGCCACTGCATGACCGGCACACCCGCGAAGTGCCGAAGTGGAGAATCGCGCCCCGCCTCGGTGAGGTTCACTTCGCGGAAGCCGATGACCGTCGACTTGCCCTTGCTCGCGCGACCGCCGAGCGCGTGCGCGATCAATTGGGCGCCGAGACAGAGTCCGAGGGTCGGCTTTTCGTTCTCGAGACGCTTCGCCAGGAGCTCGAGCTCGTCGACGAGATAGCCGTACTCATCGGTCTGGTACGCGCCCATGTCGCCACCCAGCACCACCACGAGGTCGGCGTCGATCATCTCGACGCTGCCCGGGCCTAGGTCACTCGCGTCGATGGTGGTGATCTCGTAGCCGCGCTCGCGCAGCAGGCCGTCGAAGCTGCCGAGGTGGGCAATGTCGAGGTGGCGGATCACGACGGCGGCCCTGCCGGTTGCGATGGTTCCCATTAGTCGGCCGCCTTAATAACGATCGCGTCGGTCGGTGGATTCTCGGTGGAGTGGTCGACGTAGATGTCGGGTTCGAGATAGATCACGCGCGCTACCGGAACCGCCTCGCGGATCCGCGCCTCGACCGCGTTGATCGACGCGGCGATGTCGGTGAGCCTCGACTGGCTCGCGAGTGCAATCTTCGCGGCGACGAGCAGCTCATCCGGTCCGAGGTACAGGGTCTTCATGTGGATCAGCGCATCGACCTCGGGGTCGGCGTTGATGGCGTCGCGAATTTTCACCGCATCCGCGGCGCTCGCCCCCTCGCCCAGCAGGAGGCTCTTCGTCTCGATGCCGAGAATGATCGCAACCACAATGAGCAGGGCGCCGATTGCGAGGGTGCCGATGGCATCGAAGACGCTGTCATCGCTGATGATCGTCAGCCCGACGCCGGTCAGCGCGAAGACGAGGCCCAGCAGGGCCGCGAGATCCTCGAGCAGCACGACGGGAAGCTCCGGTGCCTTCGAGCGGCGCACGAATTCGACCCAGCTCTGCCTGCCGCGCACGAGGTTCGACTCGCGCACGGCGGTGCGCAGCGAGAACGACTCGAGCACGATCGCGATCACCAGCACGAGGATCGGCAGCCAGGCGTTCTCGAGTGGATGCGGGTTGGCCAGCTTCTCGATCCCCTCGTAGATGGAAAACATCCCGCCGATGCTGAACAGGATGATCGACACCACGAACGCATAGACATAGCGTTCGCGTCCGTAGCCGAACGGATGCTCGGGAGTGGCGGCGCGCTTCGCCCTGACCCCGCCGCGGAGCAGGAGAACCTGGTTGCTCGTGTCGGCGAGGGAGTGCACGCCCTCAGCGAGCATCGCGCTCGACCCGGAGAAGAACCAGGCAATGAACTTGGTGATCGCGATGCCGAGGTTGGCAAACAGTGCCGCGACGATTGCCTTGTTTCCGCCAGATGCGCTCATGGCCCAATCCTAGGATGGGCAGATGGTCAACCTTCCTTCAATCGCAATTCTCGGCACCGGCTCGATGGGCGGGGCGATCCTCAGCGGGCTGCTCGCGCCCGGGGTGACCGTTGACGGCGGCATCCGGGTCACCAACCGATCCGAGCGGAAGGCGGCGGCCCTGCGCTCGCCCTCCGTCACGAGCCTCGCCATCGAGAAGGACCGCGGCGCCAACCTCGCGGCGGTGGCCGGGGCCCGCGTCGTGCTCGTCGCCGTCAAGCCGCACATGGTGCCGGACCTCCTGCGGGAGATCTCAGGTGCGATCGACCCGGGCGCGATCGTCGTGAGCGTCGCGGCCGGAGTGCGGATCGACACGATGCAGGCGATCGTCGATGTGCCGGTGCTCCGTGCAATGCCGAACACGCCCGCGACGGTCGGCCGTGCGGTGACCGGGGTGAGCGCGGGGGACCGCGCATCCGACGCGGATGTCGCGGTCGTGACCGCCCTGTTCGGCACCGTCGGTTCCGTGCTCGAGGTGCCGGAGAGTCGGATCGACGCTCTCAGCGCCATCTCGGGTTCAGGTCCCGCCTACGTGTTCCTGCTCATCGAGGAGCTCGAGCGCACGGCCTTCAAGCTCGGCTTCACCCGGCAGGAGTCTCGACTCATGGTCGAGAACACGTTCCTCGGCGCCTCCGAGCTGCTCGCGGCCTCGGGGGAGACGCCGGCAGAGCTGCGCCGCCGGGTGACGAGCCCCAAGGGCACCACCGAGCGCGCGATCGAGGTTCTCGAGGAGGCCGGGCTCTCCGCGCTGTTCGACAGGGCGACGGATGCCGCGATCAGGCGGGCGGGTGAGCTGGCGGCGTCCTGAGCCGCGCTCAGGCCTGGAGGGCGGCGAACTTCTCGATGTCGACGGAGTTGCCGCTCACGATGATGAGGTCGTGGTTGGAGATGACCGAATCGGGCGTCGCATAGGTGAATTCCTTGCCGGGCGACTTCACCCCGACGACGGTGATGCCGTACTTGCGGCGGACACTCGACTCGGCCAGGCTCACCCCGCGAATCGGCTTGGGCGGGTACATCTTCACGATCGCGAAGTCGTCGTCGAACTCGATGAAGTCGATCATGCGGCCGGAGACGAGGTGCGCGACGCGCTCGCCGGCCTCGGCCTCCGGGTAGATGACGTGGTTCGCGCCGATTCGCGCGAGGATCTTGCCGTGCGACTGGCTGATCGCCTTTGCCCAGATCTGCGGGATCTTGAGGTCGACGAGGTTCGCGGTGATGAGCACGCTCGCCTCGACGGACGAGCCGACCGCGACGACGGCGACCGCGAAGTCCTGCGCGCCGATCTGGCGGAGGGCGTCGATGCTGCGCGCATCCGCCTGAACCGCGTGGGTGACCCGCTCCGACCACTTCTGCACGAGGCCCGCATTCTCGTCGACGGCGAGCACCTCGCGGTCGAGCCGGTCGAGTTGGCCCGCGGTGGCAGCACCGAATCGGCCGAGGCCGATGATCAGCACGGGGGCGTCGTGGGGGATGCGCTCAACCAACGATCGGCCTTTCTTCTGCGCGCCGGAACAACTGCCGGCGAGTACTCGCGGCAAGCGCCGCGGCGAGAGTCACTGTACCAACGCGCCCCATGAACATCGTGATCGCAAGCACGTACTGGGCAGAGTCTGGTGCGTTCTGCGTCAGCCCTGTGCTGAGACCAGAGGTGCCGAACGCGGAGATGACGTCGAAGAGCACGTGGTCGAGCGAGGCGTCGGTGAGCTGCAGCACCAGGATCGTGGACGTGGCGACGGTCGTCGCGCCCCACAGCACGACGCTGACCGAGACCCGCAGCACGTCCGACGGGATGCGGCGGTCGAAGGCCTCCATTGAATCGGTTCCCCTCGCCTCCGCGAAGGCGGCGAGGAAGAGGATCGCGAGGGTCGTGACCTTGATGCCGCCCGCGGTCGAGGCCGAGCCGCCGCCAACGAACATGAGCATGTCGCCGACAAGGAGACTCGCGTTGTTCAGCTCGGCGATATCGAAGGTGGAGAATCCTCCTGACCTAGTCATCATCGACAGGAACGACGATTGCAAGGCCCGCTGACCGAAGTCGAGCGCGCCGAAAGTTCGGGGGTTGTTGAACTCGAGCGCGAAGAAGGCGAGGGTGCCGAGTAAGAACAAGACCACCGTCGTCACGAGGGTGAGCTTCACATGCAGAGACCATCGCTTCGGCTGGCGAAGGTTTCGGGCGAGCACGAAGAAGACCGGAAACCCGACCGCGCCCAGGAACACCGAGATCATGATGATCGAGAGAAACCAGACGTCGGTGGCGTACGGCGCGATACCGCTTGGCACAAGCACAAAGCCCGTATTTGTGAACGACATCACGGCGAACGACGACGACACCCAGAGGGCGTCGAGGAAGTCGTTTGTCTCGGCGAGAACGCGGGGGAAGAGCAGCAGTGCGATGGCGAGCTCGATGATGAGCATGCTGACCGCGACGGTGACGAGGAGCCCGCCGATCTCGCCGAGCCTGACAGCCTGTCCCTCCGCCACCGCCCCGCGCCGGATGCGAAGCGGGTTGCTGTCACCGACCGCCATGAGCTTCGCCCGCAGGCCGAGCCGGCGGGAGATCACCAGGCCGAGGATCGAGGCGAGCGTGAGCACGCCGACCGCGCCGATCTCCACCCCGATGAAGATGACGGCATGACCGAAGGGCGACCAGTAGGTTGCCATGTCGACGGTCACCAGGCCGGTGACGCAAATGGTCGATACAGCGGTGAAGAAGGCGTCGGCGAGGGGGGTGAAGTCGCCGGTCCGGTTGGAGATGGGCAGGCCGAGCAGGAGGGTGAAAACGAGCACCAGTGCGGTGAAGATGATGATCGCGAAGCGCGCAGGGGTCGATGCGGCGAAGTCGTCGATCCAGTCGCGCGCCGTGCCCAGCAACGACCGATGCGACACCGGCTTGGTGGCCATCTGTCTCCCCTCGCAAGATCGGCGGCTGAACATGCTTCAACGACTTCGTCATGGTACTCCCCGCGCGCGGCCCGCTAGCCTGAGCGGATGGCCGACATCTTTGACGTCCTCGCCGACGCGACGCGGCGAGACCTCCTTCAAGTGCTCCTTGACAAGTTTGTGGCCTCCGACGGCGATGTCGGGGAGCTGAGTGTCGGGGAGATGGTCGAGTTGCTCGCGGTCAGCCAACCGACCGTGTCGAAGCATCTCAAGGTGCTGCGCGACAGCCGCCTCGTGCGAGTGCGCGAGGGCGGCCAGCACCGCTACTACAGCCTCGACCCGGCGCCGCTGGAGGCGGTCGAGGACTGGCTCGTCCCATTTCTTGCGTCGCACTTCGAGGCAGCGGCCAATGACGGGGGCATCGCGGTCTTCGCCGCGTGGTCTGGCTCGGGCGTGCCCGGGCCGATTAGGCGGGTCGCGCAGGCACTGCCGAGCGGTGGTGTGGCGGGTGCGTCGATTGGGCGGGCTGCCGCTGGTGCTTCCCACCAGGCACGCTCCGTGGTCGAGGGCGCGACGGCCGGCGTGCGGCAGCGCATTCTCGAGCCGTTCCGGAAGTTGCTCGGCAGGTAGGCTCCGGTCACGCCGGGCTATTGCGCGGCGGTCCCGCGAACCCCTAACGTTACGTTTCAGCACTCCAGTCACAGCAGTCACAGCCGTCACAGTGCACTCGAGCAACACCAAGCACGAATGTGGAGCAAAAAATGGCCGGCGATCTTTCCGGGGTGCGATTTCTCACGGTGGCCGAGGTCGCCGAGATGATGCGCGTCTCGAAAATGACCGTCTACCGCCTCGTGCACTCGGGTGAACTACCCGCCATCCGGTTCGGGCGCTCCTTCCGGGTGCCGGAATCCGCTGTCCAGACCGCCGTCGACACCCCTATCTCTGACGTCGGCTGACCCGGGAACGACTGCTCCCGGCAAAAGGAGTAGACTGCCCCGAGGTAATTTTTCCGCGGTTCTGAACGGACCCGGTGATCCGTTCCAGAATCAGTGAGGTATTTATGGGCTCCGTAATCAAGAAGCGTCGCAAGCGCATGGCGAAGAAGAAGCACCGCAAGCTGCTTCGCAAGACGCGCCACCAGCGCCGCAACAAGAAGTAGCAGGCGATCGGGCGAGCATCTCGCCCACGCCGTCGAAGAACGCCGGACCGTCAGGTCCGGCGTTTTTTATTGCCTCGCGCCGGGCTCGCCTCGCGGCGGACGAGGCGCTGGGCCCGGCGGATGCTCGAGGGTCGAAGTCTGAGCGTCGACCAGCCGTTCGTTCGCGCGTGGCGCGCGAGCAGCGCATCCGGGTTCACGACAACCGGGTTGCCGACGAGTTCGAGCAACGGGATGTCGTTGCGAGAGTCCGAGTAGGCCCAGCAGTCGGCGAGGTTCGAATCGAGGAATTGGGCGAGCGTCGTGGCCGCGTCGACCTTGTGCTCGCCGTGCAGCATCGGCCCGGCAAGGGCGCCCGTGTAGCGGCCGTCGACGCTCTCGAGGCGGGTGCCGAGCGCTCCCGTCAGCCCGAGTCTCGCCGCGATGACCTGGGCAACGACGAGCGGGGTGGCCGTGATGAGCCACACCTCGTGGCCCTTGCGCAGGTGCTCCCGGGTCAACTCCACCGTCTCGGGCCAGAGTCGCCGCGCAATGAAGTCGTCGTAGACCTCCTCGGCGATCTCTTCGAGCTCCCGCTCCGATCTCCCGTTGATGAGATGCAGTGCCCGCTCGCGCACGCCGACCAGGTGCCTCCGGTTCTCGCCGACGGCGACAAAGCTGGCCTGGTGCCAGCCAAATCGCACGAGGTCGCGCAGCCGCAGCATCCCACGCCGCCTGGCTCCCCGCCCGAGGTGGTAGATGCTTGCGCCCCGCAGCAACGTGTTGTCGACGTCGAAGAAGGCGACGACGGGCGTTACGCTCGGGGTGCCTTCTGCCGGGGAGGCGGGGTCGGCGTCGCACATTGCAGTCAATCCTAGGGACAGGGCACACGAACTAGGCTTTGACCGTGCCGCCCATCGTCCTCACCCTGCTGTCAAAGCCGGGGTGTCACCTGTGTGACGACGCCCGCACGGTCGTCGCCGAGGTGGTCGCCGCAGCAGGCGACAAGGTGCGCGCGCCGATCACCGTCGACGAGGTGTCGATTCTCGACGACCCCGACCTGCTCGAGAAGTACTCGGAAGAGATCCCCGTGCTGCTCATCAACGGACGGGTGCACAACATCTGGCGCATCGAGCCGGCCCGGCTCCGCGCCGCCCTACTGGAAGAAGACCCATGCTGAGGCACATCATCACCTGGAAGCTCGCCGCCGAGGACACCGCGGCGAAGCTCGAGAGCTCCTCCACGATCGCCACGGCACTCCAGGGGCTCGTGCCGCTCATCCCGGAAATCCGCAGCCTCACGGTCGCGTCGAATGTCGTCTCGCTCGACACCAACTGGGACCTCGTGCTCGTCGCCGACTACGACGACGAGGAGGCCCTGCGCACCTATATCGACCACCCGGAGCACCAGCGGGTCGTCGGGATCATCCGTCCCCTCGTCGCCCAGCGCGCGGCGGTCGACTTCCTGGTCTGAGGCCAGCCTCGCCGGCCGCCTCGAGCCGTCGTGCGTCGGGGTTCAGTCTTCGGACCGGCGCGCGGCTGACTCGGCCTCGGCGCGCGAGCCGAAGACCGGCTCGTCGAGCACGAACTGCAGCGACTCGTCCGGGTCGATCAACAGCAGGTCGGTCGGCTCCTCCGCCTCGGCGAAGTTCTCTGCGGTAAGAAGCTCGGCGTTCAGGTGCACGGTAATGAGCCCGCTGCCGGTCTCGAGCGACGCGACCTCGAGGGCGGGCACCGGCTTGCCTCCCGCGCGCTTCAGCAGCGCGTCGACGGCGCCGGCGATGCCCTGGCCGCCAGCGAGGAACGCCTTCTCGTCGACCACGGTGTAGTCGTAACGGGTGCGCACCGTGAAAGTCAGCTCGTCGGGCTCATCGTCATCGTCATCGTCGTCGTAGAGGTCGTCGACGGCATGTCCGTATGCCGCCACGGCATCCCACAGGTCGCGGTCGGTGTCTTCGGCGACCTCGTCGTCATCGTTCCCGGACGCGATCTGGTCGACGTGCAGGCGGAGGAGTCGCAGAAGTTCCTCGCCGGCTTGGACGGCGGCGGTGCGGGCGGGGTCATCAGTGGTGTTCATGTCGGTCACGGTACCAGCCGGGGCGCCTCGATCGCGGGCGTGCGCCCGCTCGCTAGGGGGTGAGGCGCGTCGGGCCGCGGAACAGGTACGTTGCCTCTCGCAGGTTCGGGAGCTTCAGCATCAGCATCAGCACGCGGCTGAGGCCCATGCCGAATCCACCGTGCGGCGGCACTCCGTAGCGGAAGAAGTCGAGGTAGAAGTCGAGCTCCTCCGGGTCGAGGCCCTTCTCCTTCGCCTGCTCGATGAGCACGTCGATGCGGTGCTCGCGCTGCGCGCCCGTCGAGATCTCGACGCCGTTGAAGATGAGGTCGTAGCTGTTGGTGACCCCGCCGTCGTCCGCGTTGCGCATGTGGTAGAACGGCCGGATGCTGGAAGCATAGTCGGTCAGGAACACGAACTCGTGCCCGTAGGTCTCCTTGACGTATGCCGCGATCTGGCGCTCGCCCTCGGGGTCCATGTCGTCATCCTGGCGCGGCACCTCATAACCGCGCTCGGCGACGATGCGCTTGGCCTCGGCGAGCGGGATGCGCGGGAACGGGGTCGTGGGAACCGTGACCTCGAAGCCGTAGAGTGCCTCGATTTCAGCGCCGTGCTTCTCCTTCACCGCGGTGAAGCCGGCGACCATGAGCTCTTCGTGCATCGTCATCACGGTCTCGTGGCTGTCGATCCAACTGATCTCTGCGTCGACGCTCGTGAACTCCGTCGCGTGGCGGCTCGTGAACGACGGGTCGGCGCGGAATGCCGGGCCGATCTCGAATATCTTGCCGAAGCCGGCCGGCTGCGCCATCTGCTTGAAGAACTGGGGGCTCTGCGCGAGGTAGGCCTTCGTCTCGAAATACTCGACCTCGAAGAGCTCGGCGCGGGACTCGCTCGCGCTCGCCATCAGCTTGGGCGTGTGCAGCTCGACGAAATCGTTGTCGATCCAGTAGCACCGCAGCGCGTGCTCGAACGTGGTCTGGATCTTGAAGATCAGCGAGTTCTTCGGCACCCGGAGGTCGAGGAAACGCCAGTCCATGCGCTTGTCGACGCCGGAGTCGTCCGCGATCGGGGTCTCGGCGATGGCATGGGCGGCGATCTCGAGGCCGTCGAGCTTGATCTCGACGCCGCCGAGCTTGACGCGCTCGTCGTGCTTGAGGCCGCCCGTCGCGGTGAGGAACGTGCCCTGGCTCAGCGCGGAAATCTCCTCGGCGATGGCGTCCTCTGCCGGCGTGCCGTCATCGTTGAAGATCCGCGGGTGAACGAGCTGAACGGCGCCGGACTCGTCGCGCAGAACGACGAACTGCACCTTCTTCTGGTCGCGCACCGTCTCCACCCACCCCGAGACCGAGACGGGTCCGTCGACGGAGGAAACAAGCTTCTTGATCAGGGTGCGTTGGGTCACGAGCAACTACTTTACTTGCCGGTGACTCGCGCCCAGGTTTCACTGAGGACCCGGCGGTGCCGCTCTCGGCAATCTGGCAGTCACACGAAACGTAGACTAGGTGCCGTGGCAGCCTCTCTCATCCATCTCGTCCGCCATGGCGAGGTGCACAACCCCGAGGGGGTGCTCTACGGCCGCATCCCCGGGTTCCACCTCTCCGAGCTCGGCGTCGCAATGGCCACCGCGGCCGCCCACCACCTCGTCGGCCGCCCGGTCACCGCCCTTTTCTCGAGCCCGCTGCAGCGCGCGCAGGAGTCGGCCGCGCCCTGGGCAGACACCTTCAACCGCGACATCACGACCGAGGACCGCCTGATCGAGCCGCACAACAAGTTCGAGGGCGGGGCGCTCGAGTTTGGTCCGTCGCTGCTGCTGCACCCGCGAACCTGGCCGTGGATCTACGACCCGTTCCGTCCCAGCTGGGGCGAACCGTTCGCCGAGGTCGCGGCGCGCATGATCGACGCGATGGATGCCGCCTGGGACGCCACCGACGGCGAGGCCGTCATGGTCAGCCATCAGATGCCGATCGTCATGGCTCAGCGGGCCGTCGCGGGCAAGCGCCTCTGGCACGACCCGCGGGGGCGCCGCTGCAGCCTGTCCAGCGTCACGACGTTCGCTCGCATCGACGATCCGGCTCCGGGCGCTCCCCGGTACCGGGAAGTCGACTATCAGGAGCCCGCCGCGGCGCTGCTCGTGCGCGCGGTCGACAAGGGAGCCGTATGAGCCGGCGGATGCTGCTCGCCGCCACCGTCGTCGCCGTGGCCGCACTGCTCGGCGGATGCGCAAGCGACCCGCTCGCCGAGGACTATCTCGATGGCGGCAACAGCAACTACATTTCCGGGGACGGGATCCTCGAAGTGCCCGAAAGTGAGCGCGCTGAGCCGATCTCCTTCACCGGTGAGACGGACACCGGGGAGACGCTGTCGCGGGAGGACTACGAGGGCGAGGTCCTCGTCGTGAATTTCTGGTACGCGGCGTGCGCGCCCTGCCGTGCCGAAGCTCCCGACCTGGAGGCGGTGTACCAGAAGTGGAAGGGTGACGGGGCATCATTCGTCGGCGTGAACATCTATGACGGGGCCGATACCTCGCAGGCCTTCGCTCGCAAGTTCGATGTGGGGTACCCGTCTGTTCTCGATGCCGAGTCCGGTGCGGTACGGCTCGCCTTTGCGGGGGACATTTCCCCGAACGCGGTGCCCACGACGTTCGTTCTCGACAAACAGGGACGGATCGCCGCGCGCATCCTCGGCCAACTGCAGGAACGCTCGATCCTCGACACGCTCATCCGCGACGTGATGGCCGAGGGCAGCTGAGTGGGCGACCCGCTGAGGCAGATCGTGGAGAGCGGGAGCATGCTCATCGCGCTTCCGATCGCGATGCTCGCCGGCCTCGTCTCGTTCGCGTCGCCCTGCGTGCTCCCGCTGGTTCCCGGATACCTGGGCTACATCGGCGGGTTCTCCGGCACGAACGACCGCTCGGACCGGGGTCGCCTGATGCTCGGGGTGGCGCTGTTCATTCTCGGCTTCACCGTCATCTTCGTCGGTTTCACCCTCGCCTTCTCGATCGCGGGACTGATGCTGATCCCATGGCTGGGCCTGATCACCCGCATCGTCGGGGTCGGGGTCATCATCATGGGGCTCGTGTTCATCGGGCAATTCTCGTTCCTGCAGCGTTCAATCAAGCCGAAGTGGAAGGTTGCGACCGGGCTCGGCGGCGCACCCCTCCTCGGCGTGGTCTTCGGCCTGGGCTGGGCGCCGTGTATCGGGCCGACCCTGAGTGTGGTCATCGGGCTGAGCCTGGACAGCGGCTCGGTCTGGCGGGGCGCCGCGCTCGGCCTCGCCTACAGCCTCGGTCTCGGGGTGCCGTTCGTGCTCGTTGCGCTGGGGTTCAACTGGGTCACCGGATCTGTCGACTGGCTGAAACGCAACATCCGCGTCGTGAATATCGCAGGAGGGGCCCTGCTGATCCTCGTCGGCGTGCTGATGGTGTCCGGAATTTGGCAGATGCTGATGTCGCGCCTCGGGTCGGTGATCAACGGATTTGTCCCGGCCATCTGATCACTTCGACTCTCCGGTCCTCCCCCCGCCCGATCGGGACGGGCCGGACGCGATCAGCCAACCGCGGCTGACCCTCGCCGGCTATGCCAGGTACTTCTGGCGGCAACTCACCAGCATGCGAACGGCGCTGTTCCTGCTCCTCCTGCTTGCCGTGGCGGCGGTCCCCGGATCGCTTGTTCCCCAGCGGATTTCCAACCCGAACGGGGTTCTGCAGTACTTCGACAACAACCCCGAACTGGCCCCCGTGCTCGATTCGATCCAGGCCTTCGACGTCTACTCCTCCCCGTGGTTCTCCGCCATCTACCTGCTGCTCTTCGTCTCGCTGATCGGCTGTGTTATCCCCCGCACCATCCACCACATCCGTGCCCTGCGCAGCCAGCCGCCCAAGACCCCGGCCAGGCTCGAGCGCCTCGAGGGCTTCATCACCAGCGAGGCGCCCGCGGGCGGCACGACATCGACTGCCGCGATCGAGACCGCCCGGGATATCCTGAAGAAGTCCGGCTATCGGGTGCGCCTGTTCACCGGTATGCGCGGGGACCTGTCCGTGAGCGCCGAACGCGGATACCTCAGGGAGACGGGCAACCTCGTCTTCCATACCGCGCTCATCGGGGTGCTGCTGTCCGTCGGAATCGGTGGGAGCCTCGCATACGGTGGACAGAAGGTGATCATCGAGGGCAACTCCTTCGCCAACGTGCTTCTGTCCTATGAATCGTTCCTTCCCGGCCGGTTGTTCAACGAGGGCATGCTGACGCCGTACCGGCTGAGCCTCGACAATCTTGCGGTGACCTACGAGACGGAGAACCGCAATGCCTACGGGTTCCCCATCGACTACACGGCGAGCGTGACCAAGTACCTCCCGCAGCCCGACGGAACCGAGCGTGTCGAGCAGGACATCGTCAAAGTGAACCAGCCGCTGAGCATCGGGAACGGCACTGTGTACCTCCTCGGCAACGGTTATGCGCCGAAGATCACGGTGCGAGACGGCGACGGGAACGTCGCATTCAGCGATGCGGTGCCGTTCCTTCCGCAGGACGCCAACCTGACCTCGCTCGGCGTGATCAAGGTCACTGATTCCCTTCCCGAGCAGATCGGGATGATCGGGTTCCTCTACCCGACGGCGGCGCCGCTGCAGACCGGGGCGTTGACGTCGAACTTCGCGGACCTGATAAACCCGGTGCTGAGTTTGCAGGTCTATACCGGCGACCTCGGGGTCGATGACGGCGTGCCTCGTTCGGTGTACTCGCTGAACACCGACGCCATGACGGAAGTCGCCGGACGCAACGCCGACACGCCATCGATCCAGCTGGTGCCAGGCGAGACGGTGGATCTGCCGGGAAACATCGGATCCGTGACTTTCGAGAATGTCGACCCGGGGGCCGCTGCCGGTGACCTGTCGAACTCCGTTCCCCGCTTCGTCAGTTTCGACATCAGGAGCGACCCGAGCAAACTCTGGGTGCTGGTGTTTGCGATTCTCGTTCTGGCGGGATTGATGACCTCCCTGTTCATTCCGCGGCGCAGGGTCTGGGTGAAGGCGAGTGACGTGGAGGGCGGCGGAGTGCGGCTCGAATATGCGGGACTGGCCCGCGGCGAGGACCCCGGACTCGAGCGGGCGGTAGGGGACATTGCCGAGAGGCATTCCCAGCGGTTGGGCCTTAGGGTGAAAGAGTGACTGACACCCTTGTCTCCTTGTCGTTGATCGCGCTGTGGTCGGCGATCGCGATCTACACTCTCGCGTTCATCATGTTCACCCTCGATTTCGCCAAGCGTTCGGCTTGGGCTCAGATGGCGGCTGCGCCGGCGAAAGTGGGCAGCAGGGCATCCGGACCGGCAGGGACGACCCTGACGGTCGATCAGGTCGACACGACCGGGGGTCAGCCCCCCAAGTTCGCGTTCGAGCGAATCGGATTCGCGGTGACGGTGCTCGGCTGGCTCGTGCACGTCGGCGCGGTAGCACTGCGGGGATTCGCCCAGGGGTACGTCCCCTGGTCGAACATGTTCGAGTTTTCGCTCACCGCGACCGCCATCATCGTTGGCGTGTTCATCGCCGTGCAGCTGTGGCAGAACCTTCGCTTCCTCGGCGCCTACATCACCGGCTTCGCGATAATCGCGCTCGGTCTCGCCACGGTGAACTTCTATGTCGAGGTCAAGCCGATCCCGCCGGCACTGCAGTCAGCATGGCTTGTCGTGCACGTCTTCGTGGCGGTTCTCGGCACGTCGTTCTTCGCTCTGGGGGCGGGCCTGTCCCTCATGCAGCTGCTACAGAACCGACGCGACGCGGCGAAGATCAGAGGGATGAAGTTCCTGCAGACGCTGCCGACGGCCGACGTGCTCGAGAACCTCGCCTATCGCGTCATTGTCGTCGGCTTCGTGTTCTGGACCTTTACGCTGATGGCCGGCGCGATCTGGGCCGAGCGATCCTGGGGCAGGTACTGGGGGTGGGACACGAAGGAGGTCTGGACCTTCATCATCTGGACCATCTTCGCCGGCTATATTCACGCCCGCGCCACCCGCGGCTGGCGCGGCTCGCGATCCGCCTGGCTGGCGATCATCGGCTTCATCGCCGTGCTGTTCAACTTCACGGTCGTGAACCTCTTCTTCAAGGGGCTGCACTCGTACAGCGGCCTCTAGAGCCCCGCCCCGCCCCGCCCCGCCCCGCCCCGCTTTCATCATTCAGGAGTCGGAGTGCGGGCGGGCTTTCATTATTCAGGATGATGACAGCCCCGATCCCTCGCCCATGGGTAAATGGGTGAGTTGGGCGGGCGGATCTGCGGGTATTCAGGCATTCGTGGGCTGTCAGTCCTGAATAATGAAAGCCCGCCCTCGCCCCATCTCCTGAATAATGAAAGCAGCGCCGCTACGGGCGCCCGGCCAGCACCGCGTGGCAGCGGCCCAGCCGCTCGAGCCACCATGCCGTGCGATCAGTCGAGGCGGCGTAGCGGTCGAGCAGGGCAGCATCCACCTGGACGCGGCGCACCTCGATCGATCCGTCGGCCGGAAGGAGCGGACTCGACGTGACGTCTCCCGCGAGCAGCGCAGCGGTGCCGAGGCCGCAGTCGTATTCCAGCTCGGGAATGCCCGCCGCGAGATAGGCGCCCATCGAGATGCCGACCGACGTGTCCAGGGCGCTCGAGACGACGACCGGCAGCTTCGTCGCGGCGACGATGTCGAGGCTAGCGCGGATGCCGCCGAGCGGCTGGGCCTTGATCACGAGCAGGTCGGCGGCGCCGGCGCGTGCGACCTCCAGCGGATCGCTCGCCTTGCGCACGCTCTCATCCGCAGCGATCGGGATGCCCATGTACTTCACACGTTGCCGGATGTCGGCGAGCTCCTCCACGCTCGCGCACGGCTGCTCGACATACTCCAGGTCGAATCCCGCGAGGGCATGGATGGCGTGCTCGGCCTCGTCGACGTTCCAGCCGCCGTTCGCGTCGATGCGGATGCGCCCCTCGACACCGACGTAATCGCGCGCCGCAGCGACGCGGGCCACGTCGTCGGCGAGCATCTGGCCGAGCTGGGCAACCTTGACCTTGACCGTGCGGCATCCGGGGAAGGTATCGAGCACCCCCGCGACTGCACTGGGTTCGACGGCCGGGAGCGTCGCGTTGACCCGGATGCGACTGCGGAACAGCGCGGGCGCCGCCAGCCAGCCAAAGTCGATCGCCCCGTCGAGCCACGCCGCCGCCTCGGTGTCGTCGTACTCGACGAACGGGGAGAACTCGGTCCACCCCTGCGGCCCCTCGAACAGCAGGGCCTCGCGGCTCGTGATCCCGCGGAACGGCTGGCGGAGCGGAAGGGAGACGGCACGGGCGGAACCCGTCAGGTCTGGCAACGATGGCAGCATGGGATCAGTCTGCCCCCATTAGCGCCCGCATCCGCCCACCGTGCGCCCGCGGGCTCTCGCGAGTCGCCCGTCAGCGCCGCCCCGGGTCGCCCGCGTGCACGGAGTCCGAGGCCCGGGCAACCCCTCGCGCCGACGGATCTCGATAATGCATCATGAAGGGCGGTGCCGTTCGGGCGACATCGAACGCGATGTCGGGACACGCGAGCCGGATGCCGCTCCAGACCAACAAAGGAGTCCGCCATGCCGGTCGTGCCGCTCAAGGAGATTCTCGATTCAGCGGTGGCCGGCAAGTACGGCGTGCCCGCCATCAATGTGGTCAACGATCTCACCCTCGGGTCCGTTCTGGCGGGAGCGGTCGACGCGCGCTCGCCGGTCATCGTGCAGACCTCGGTCAAGACAGTCAGGTCCATCGGCTCGCGCGTGCTCTTCGCGATGTGGGAGGCGATGACGGCGAACATCGAGGTGCCGGTCGCACTCCACCTCGACCATTGCCCCGATCGCGCCGTCATCACGGAATGCCTCGCGGCCGGATGGAACTCCGTGCTCTTCGACGCCTCGCACCTTCCCGTCGAGGAGAATCTACGACAGACGATCGAGGTCGTCGCCGAGGCCCGACAGTACGGGGCTCACGTCGAGGGCGAGATCGAGTCGATCACCGGGGTCGAAGACGGGGTGGGGTCGGACGCCGAGTCGGCCCGGCAGACCCTGGAGGTGTCGCTCGATTTTATCCGCCGGACCGGAGTCGACGTGTTCGCGCCCGCGATCGGCAACGCCCACGGCGTATACCGGCGGGCCCCGGTGCTCGACTTCCAGCGGGTGAGCGACATCGTCGCCGCCGAGCCGATCTCGATCGCGCTGCACGGCGGCAGCGGGATGTCGGATGACCAGTTCCGTGACCTCATCGCGCGCGGCTGCGCAAAGGTGAACATCTCTACCGCGCTCAAGATGACCTACATGCAGTCGACGCTGCGCGAGCTCAGGGCCGCGGAAGCCGCCGACAAGTGGGACCCGCCCACGCTGTTCGACGCTGTGTCGGCCGATGTGCGCGCGTTGACGTCGACGCTCGCGACGACCTTCGGCAGCGCCGGGACCGCCCGCTAGCCATGCCGGCGCTCATCTTCGACTGCGACGGGGTGCTCGCCGACACGGAGCGCCACGGGCACCTGCCCGCCTTCAACCGCGCCTTCGAGGAATTCGGGCTCGATGTGCGCTGGTCGGAGGACGACTACGCCGAGAAGCTGCGCATCGGCGGGGGCAAGGAGCGCATGGCCACCTTGCTGACCCCCAGATTCGTGCGACAGAACTCGCTCCCCACCGACCCCGACGGGCAGGGGGATGCGCTCGCCGCCTGGCACCGCCGCAAGACCGCGATCTACACCGCCATCGTCGAGGCGGGGGAGCTGCCGGCGCGCCCCGGCATCGCGAGAATCACCCGCGAGGCGGCCGAGGCCGGCTTCCACCTCGCGGTCGCGTCGACATCGGCCGAAGCATCGGTGCTCGCCGTGCTCAGGCACGCCGTCGGGGCGGAGCTGGCGGCCCGGTTCCGGGTCTTTGCCGGCGACATCGTGCCGGCCAAGAAACCGGCGCCGGACATCTACGAACTCGCGCTTCGCGAGATGGCGATCCGCGCCGACGAGGCCGTCGTCGTCGAAGACAGCGCCAACGGGCTGAGGGCGGCGCTCGCCGCCGGGTTGCGCACCATCGTCACCGTCAGCAGCTACACCGCGGACGAGGACTTCAGCGGGGCCGCCCTCGTCCTCTCCTCGCTCGGCGACCCAGACGAGCCCGCCACCGTGCTCGCGGCGGATGCAGGAATCCGGCCGACCGACTTCGTGCGGATCAGCGACATCGCCGCTCTACTCGCCACACCGATCAGGGAGCATCCATGACCAGCACCGCCATCGAGGACACCGAATTCGTCGTGCGCACCATCGCGACCACGGCTGTCGAGAACGAGAAGTACTTCGGCGACCTCGACGCCGTCGTCGGCGACGGCGACTTCGGCTACTCCCTCGCGCGCGGCTTCGAGAAGATCCTCCTCGACTGGGACGGCTTCGACCGCGCCGACCCCGGCACCTTCCTGCTGAAGATCGCCGTGGCGATCACCAGCCGGATCGGTGGAACGTCCGGCCCGATCTGGGGCACCGCGTTCATGCGCGCCGGCACTCAACTCAAGGGCGAGGACTCGCCCACTCGCGCCGATGTGGTTCGGGCACTGCGGGCGAGCATCGAGGGGATCAAGACGCGGGGGAATTCGGATCTCGGCGACAAGACGCTGCTCGACGCGATCATCCCCGCTGTCGATGCGCTCGAGCAGTCGATCGCCGACGGGGACGACACCGCCACCGCGCTCGATCAGTCCGCCGCCGTCGCGAGGCGGGCGGCGGACGCCACCGTCCAGATGCAGGCGAAGCGCGGCCGGGCGAGCTACAGCGGAGAACGCAGCATCGGATCCGTCGACCCCGGCGCGATCGCGGTCGCCGTGATCGCGGAGCGCATCGCGGCCGAGTGGAAGGCGCGCGCGCTCTAGACGACACCCACCACCCAGCATCCACACCCAACACCCACCCCAGAGAAGACGCGGAGAAGGCCATGAAGAAGTTCATCAACGACCCCCAGCAGTTCGTTCCGGAGATGCTCAAGGGCATCGCTCTCGCGAACCCCGACACGCTGCGGTACGTGCCCGAGTACAACCTCATCGCACGGGCTGACGCGCCCAACCCGAACAAGGTCACGATCATCCAGGGGTCGGGGTCGGGCCACGAACCGGCCCACGTCATGACGGTGGGCCGCGGGATGCTCGACGGCGCGTGCCCGGGAGACGTCTTCGCGGCTCCGCCGATGGACTACGTCTACGAGACGACGAAGCTCCTCGCCTCGCCGAAGGGGGTGCTCCTGCTCGTCAACAACTACACCGGCGACCGGATGGCCTTCGACATGGCCCAGGAGATGAGCCAGGCAGACGGCCTCGAGGTGCGCACGCTCTTCATCGACGACGACGTGTCGGTTCAGGACTCCACCTACACGGTCGGCCGCCGGGGTGTGGCGGGCAACTTTTTCGTCATGAAGGCCGTCGGAGCGGCAGCCGAGAACGGGGCCGATCTTGATGAGCTCATCCGCATCGGCGAGAAGGTCAACTCGGTCACCCGCACGATGGGCATCGCGCTCACAGCCTGCACCCCGCCGGCGAAAGGCTCGCCGCTGTTCGAGCTCGGCGACGACGAGATCGAGATCGGGGTGGGAATCCACGGCGAGCCCGGACGCCGGCGCGGCACCTGGGCGCCCGCGAACGAGCTCATGGACGTGCTCATGGATGCCGTGGTTGGCGACCTGCCGTTCGAGAGCGGCGACCGGGTCGCGGTCATGATCAACGGGCTCGGCGGCACCCCGATCAGCGAGCTGTACCTGCTCTACGGCATTGCGCACGAGGCGCTGTCGCAGCGGGGCATCACGGTCGGCCGCAACTACGTCGGCGAGTACTGCACCTCCCTCGACATGGCCGGGGCCTCTCTCACCCTCGTGCGGCTGGATGACGAGATCGAGCAGCTGCTCGCGGCCCCGGCCGAGATCGCGATCCGCGTGTTCTGAGCCGGTTTGCCCGTCGCCCGCGCTGCTGGCAGGCTGGCGGGGAGGATCGGGGTGGTCATGGACGCGAACACGAATCCGGGCACGGAGCCGGCGGGCGCCGACCTAATGGACGCGGCGCCGCCGGATGCGCACGCCGGCGTCCACGCGATTCCGGACCGGCCGCACCCCCGCCCCGGCGCCTGGCTGGGCATTCTCGCCGCCGTGTTCGCCGTCGCCTGCGCCGGACTCGTCGTGGCGGGTGTCGCCGTCGCGCTCGCCGGCGATTTCGCCGCGTCGACCCTGCTCGCCCAACTCGCAATCGGCTGCTCGATCGCGGCCATCGTGACCGGTGTCGTGGCGATCGTCCTGAAGCGTGGTCGCCGCTGGGGGATCGCGGGCTGCGTGCTGGGGATCCTCGCGAATCCGCTCGTGGCGGTCGTCGTGTTGCGCACGTTCGACGGAATCTAAACTGGCCACATGCCTGACGTTTCCGAACTCTTCGATGCGAGCGTCTGGCGGCCCGTCGCGGGCTTCGACGCGCTCACCGACATCACCTACCACCACGATCAGGCGGGCCGGGTGGCGCGCGTCGCGTTCAACCGCCCCGAGGTGCGCAACGCCTTCCGGCCGCACACCGTCGACGAGCTCTACGCGGTGCTCGACGACGCGCGGCAGAACTCGCGGATCGGCGTCGTTCTGCTCACCGGCAACGGCCCGAGCGCCAAAGATGGCGGCTGGGCGTTCTGCTCGGGCGGCGACCAGCGCATCCGCGGCCGCGACGGCTACAAGTACGAGGGACCTGATGGCGCATCACGGCCCGACATCGGCCGCGCCGGCCGACTCCACATCCTCGAGGTGCAGCGCCTCATCCGCTTCATGCCCAAGGTCGTCATCGCCGTGATCCCCGGCTGGGCCGCCGGTGGCGGGCATTCCCTGCACGTGGTCTGCGACCTGTCGATCGCGAGTGCGGAACACGGCAGGTTCAAGCAGACGGATGCCGACGTCGGCTCATTCGACGGCGGCTACGGCAGCGCGTACTTTGCGCGACAGGTCGGCCAGAAGTTCGCCCGCGAGGTGTTCTTCCTCGCTCGGGAGTACGACGCCCAGCGGGCCCTCGACACGGGCGCCATCAACGCGGTCGTGCCGCATGCCGAACTCGAGGCCACCGCCTACGACTGGGCGAATGAGATCCTCACCAAGTCGCCCACGGCCATCCGGATGCTGAAGTTCGCCTTCAACGCCGTGGACGACGGCATGGTCGGCCAGCAGGTCTTCGCGGGCGAGGCGACCCGGCTCGCCTATGGCACCGACGAGGCGGTCGAGGGACGCGATGCGTTCCTCGAGAAGCGTGAGCCGGACTGGTCGCCGTTCCCCTGGCAGTACTGATGCCCCCGGCCACCCCCACGAGTTGCCCAGTTATGTCCTTTCAGGGGTGTCAGAGGGGACATAAGTGGGCAGCTCGCGGGATGGGCGGTACGGAGGGGTCGTCGTGACCCGGGAGCTCATCGTGATTGACGCGAGCGACCCGGTCGGGGTGCTCGATGCCCTGCGGCTGGCGCTGAGCGCGGCAGGGCCGGCGATCCTGCCGCTCCCGCCGGAGGGGCCGCGGGCGGGGCTGCCGGATGGCGCGCGCGTGCCGCAACCGCCACCGCCGTCCGTGCCGAAGCCGATCGCCGTCGTCGTCCAGACGAGCGGCTCGAGCGGCACCGCCAAGCGCGTCGAACTCAGCTCCAACGCCCTCCTCGCGAGCGCCGCGGCCTCCAGCGCTGCGCTCGGCGGCCCTGGCCAGTGGCTCCTCGCCCTCCCGGTGCACTACATCGCCGGCATCAACGTGCTCGTGCGGTCGATCGCCGCCCAGACCGAGCCGGTGATCCTGCCGCCCGGACACTTCGACGCGGGGGAGCTCCTCGCCGCCGCCGCGACGATGGATCCCGCCACCCGCCACTTCACGTCCGTGGTGCCCGCCCAGCTCGCCCGCCTGCTCGACGTGGCGGGCGACGACGCTGCAGGGGACGCCGCCGCCCTGGCCTCCCTGCGGTCGTTCGACCGCATCCTCGTCGGCGGCCAGTCGGTGCCGTCGGAGCTGATCGAGCGGGCCGACGCCCTCGGCGTGCGCGTCACGCGCACCTACGGATCGAGCGAGACGGCCGGCGGATGCGTCTACGACGGTGTCCCGATCGGCACCACCGAGCTGCGCATCCGGCAGGGTGAGATCGAGATCGGCGGACCGATGCTCGCCGACGGCTACCTCGGCGACCCCGCCCGCACCGAGCGAAGCTTCGTCATGTCCGACGGGGCGCGCTGGTACCGGACCGGCGACGCCGGGCGCCTCGACGACGGCGTGCTCACCGTCACCGGGCGCCTCGACCGGGTGGTCATCTCCGGCGGGGTCAAGGTCTCGCTCGATGAGCTCGAGCGGGTCGTGCGCCGGATGCCCGGACTCGGCGACGCGGTTGCCGTTCCGGCGGAGAGCGCCCGCTGGGGAGAGGTGCCCGTCATCGTCACGACGAGCCCGGTCGACCTGTCGGTGCTGCGGGGCGAGGTCGCGGCCGCGCTCGGCCGCGAGGCCGCGCCGGACCGGATCGTGGTTCTCGACAGCATCCCGCTGCTTCCGACGGGCAAGCCCGACCTCGTCGCGCTGCGGGAGATCGTCGGACGCCGAAACTAGACTCTGCTCGTGGCTAACAAAGGCAATCGAACCAAGACTCGCGCCGGCTCGGGACGCACCAACTCCGGGAGTGGCAGCGCGGTGCGCACCGGCCGGCCGAGCGGGCGTCCTGGAGGGCGACCGCCGACGGCTCCCGCGATCCGCCCGGCCACCGCCAGGGACTGGATCGGCGGCGCGCGGCTGCGCACCCTCCCCCTCGCAATCGCACCCGTCGCGCTGGGCACGGGGGCCGCGTACCTGTACTCCAACGACGATGGCTGGCACTGGGTACGTGCGCTGCTCTGCCTCGTTGTCGCGGTTGGGCTGCAGATCGGCGTCAACTACGCCAACGACTACTCCGATGGCATCCGCGGCACCGACACGCACAGGGTCGGGCCGTCGAGGCTCACGGGGTCCGGCGCGGCGAAGCCCCGCCAGGTGCTCACCGTTGCGCTCGCGTTCTTCGCGGTCGCCGGCGTCGCCGGGGTCGCCGTCAGCGTGATCAGCGGATTCCCGTGGCTCATCGCCGTGGGTGCCGCCTGTGTCGTCGCCGCCTACTTCTACACCGGCGGCAAGCACCCCTACGGGTACTACGCGCTCGGCGAGGTGTTCGTCTTCATCTTCTTCGGGCTCGTCGCCACGGCGGGCACGATGTTCGTGCAGGTCGGCGCGGTCAGCGCCGAGGCCTGGGGCGCAGCCGTCGCGATCGGGCTGCTCTCGTGCGCCGTGCTCATGGTCAACAACATCCGCGACCTGAGGCAGGACAGGGTCGCCGGCAAGCGCACCCTCGCCGTTCTCGTCGGCGATCGGGCGGCGCGCATCCTGTTCGCGGTCTTCACGCTGGTGCCGTTCGGGATCCTCGGGTTCTACGCGGTCGTGTTTCCGCTCGCGGTCTACGTCTACTTCGCGCTGCTCGCGGGGCTACCGGCGGTGATCATCACGCTCACCGGCAAGACCGCACCGGAGTTCGTGCTCGCGCTCAAGCTAACGAGCCTGACGGCGCTGCTCTTCGGCGTCGGTCTCGCCGCCGCTCTCGCTTTTTAACGGCGGAGTGCTCGGCGCCGTGGCGGCGTCGAGTGCGTCATTCTCGGTGTCCGAGTCAGCATCGCGTTTTTCCGTCGTGCGGAACTCCCAGAAGCTGCGGGCCACCGCATCGCGCTGCGGGCGGAAGAAAATGTAGGCGACGCAGAGGCCGACCACTGCGGCGACGGTCGCGGCGATCCACGGCTCGATCCGCAGAGTGAGCAGCAGGATGAGCGCGGCCGCGAAGATGCCCAACCGGAGAAGGGAGTAGCTGACCCACTGGCGCGACGATTTCACGCCGCCCAGTCTAGGCACCCCTCGCTGGCCATTCGTTGCGCGATCGCAAGAACCCGCGCAGGCGGCGCCCAGTTGCGGGACCTACAATTGCGACATGGTACGCGTCTACATAGTGGCAGGGCTGGCCATCATCGCCCTGACGATCTACGCCGCCGTCGACTCGCTGATGACCGACAAACGCCGCACCCGGGGGCTCCCCAAGTTCGTCTGGGTGCTTGTCATTCTCGTCTTGCCGGTGATTGGTGCTGTTCTCTGGTTCACGCTCGGCAAAGACCGAGGCAAGGGCAAGCCGGTCGTGCGCCAGACCGCGCCCGACGACGACCCCGACTTTCTCCGGCGCCTCGGCACCGAGAAGGAGCAGGAGGAGCGCATCCGTCGCCTTGAGCAGGAACTCGCCGACCTCGACGACGACTCCAGCACCAAGGAGTGAGCCCCGGAGGCAGTCCGGCAACCGACTTCTCGGTGGCCCTGCTCGGCGAATTCATCGCCCTCGGCGTGCGCGACATCGTGCTGAGCCCCGGCGCGCGCTCGCAGGCCCTCGCTCTCGCCGCGGCCGAATTCGAACTCGCCGGGCTCGTTCGCCTGCGAGTGCGGATCGATGAACGGGTCGGCGGCTTCCTCGCGCTCGGCTTGGCTGTCGAGACCCGGATGCCGGTGCTCGTGATCACGACGTCGGGGACGGCGGTCGCCAACCTCCACCCCGCCGTGCTCGAGGCGCACCACTCCGGGGTGCCGCTGATCCTGCTGACTGCGGACCGCCCGGAGGAGCTGCGTGGCATCGGGTCGAACCAGACGACCGACCAGCTCGGTATCTTCGGGCCGGCGGTGCACTTCGTCCGCGACGTGGCCGCCCCGAGTTCGACCGGGTTCTCGCCGGAGTATCCGGGCGAACTCGCCCATGAGGCCTTCGCCGCCGCTGCGGGCCACTCGTCGCCCGCCGGCCCCGTGCAGTTGAACCTCGCCTTCCGCGAGCCGCTGTCTGCGGCCGTCGCCACGCTGCCCGTCGTCGCCGCCGCGAACGGGGTCTCTGGTGGCCGCCCGCCCCGCGTCACCGAGCTCGCCGCGGCACCTGAGACCATCGTCATCGCGGGGCAGGGCGCGGGACCGGGCGCGGAGGTGCTCGCGCGCGAACTCGGCGCGCCGCTGATCGCCGAGGTCGCCAGCGGTGCCCGCTTCGGCCCCAACCTCGTCGTCGCCTACCGCGAGCTGCTCGCCGACCGGGAGTTCGGTGGCCGTGTGCGCCGTGCCATCGTCTTCGGCCACCCGACGCTCAGCCGGGAGGTCCCGGCGCTCCTGCAGCGCTCCGACATCGAGACGATCGTCGTGCGGGGGCCCGGCTTCGAGGACTACGATCCGGCGCGGCGGGCAACCCACATCGACGCCACGCGCTACAACGGCGAGCCCGCAGAACGAGCCTGGGCCGGATCCTGGGTGCACGCGAGCCGCGCCCTGCTCGAGGTGCGCGGCACCGAGACGCCCGATCCGCGCACCGACGACCGCCTGGCCGTCGCCGAGTTCGCCCGCGCGCAGCTCGCGGTGTTCCGCGAGAGTGTGACCAGGCGGATGCTGGTCGAGGCGGTCTGGCGCGTGACCTGGCCGCACGACCGGCTCGTGTTCGGGGCGTCCCGGCTCGTCCGCGACGCCGACCGGGCCGTGCCGGGCAAGGCGATCCCGGTGCACGCCAACCGCGGTCTTGCCGGAATCGACGGAACGATTGCGACCGCGACCGGAATCGCCCTCGCGAGCGAGGCGTCGGGGTCGGCCGGGACGACCCGGGTGCTGCTCGGCGACCTCACCCTGCTGCACGATGCCGGATCCATGCTCTACGGCGGCGGCGAGCCGCGCCCCCGCCTGCAGGTCATCGTCGGCAACGACGGCGGCGGGACGATCTTCGACGCGCTCGAGGTGGCCCAGACCGCGCCCGCTGGCTCGTTCGACCGTGTGCTCTACACCCCGCAGTCCGTCGACTTCCGCGCTCTGGCCGAGGCGTACGGCTGGGACTACCGGCTCGCAGGAAACCGGGGCGAGCTCGACGAGGCGCTCGCGCCGTGCGAGCGCCCCACCCTCGTGGAGGTTCCCCTGTCGCGCGGGTGACCGGCGACGTAGCATTCCCCTATGGCGAAAACGGATTGGGACGACAGCCCGAGTGACCTTCTGCGGGCACGGGCCGGGTTCGATCTCGCGAGCATCGATCCGAACGGCACACCGGGGTTCGGGGGAGGCAAGAGCGACGGCCGGGCAGCGCTCAAGGGCGAGGGCGACAGGCTGGCGGAGCTTCAGGAGCAGCTGTGGGCCGAGAGCCGGTCTGGCGGCGCCAGGAGTGTGCTGCTCGTGCTGCAGGCCATGGACACGGCGGGAAAGGGCGGGATCGTGCGGAACGTCGTCGGGGCGATGGACCCGCTCGGCCTGCACGTGACCGCGTTCAAGGCACCCACGCCCGCTGAGCGCCGGCACGACTTCCTCTGGCGCATTCGCAACCGGCTGCCCGAGGCGGGCTACGTCGGCATTTTCGACCGCTCGCACTACGAGGACGTGCTCATCCACCGCGTGCGCGGCCTGTCAGCTCCCGAGGTGATCGAGGAGCGTTACGGGCTCATCCGCGAATTCGAGGCGGAGGTCGCCGCGAGCGGAACGACGATCGTGAAGGTGATGCTGCACATCAGCGCGGACGAGCAGAAGGCCAGGCTCGCCGAGCGCCTCGAACGGCCGGACAAGCACTGGAAGTTCAGCCTCGGAGACCTCGACGAACGCGCGCTCTGGCCGGACTATCAGGAGGCCTACCAGCTCGCGATCGAGCACACCTCGACACCGGATGCGCCGTGGTTCGTTGTTCCCGGCAACCGCAAGTGGTACGCGCGACTGGCGGTACAGCACCTGCTCATCGACGCATTCCGCGGCCTCGACCTGAAGTGGCCGGTGGCCGACTTCGACGTCGCCGAGGCGAAGGAGCGTCTCGCCCTGAGCTAACGAGCCGCTGATGGCGGGGCGCTCAGCCGAACGCCTCCACGACCGGTCGGAACTTCAGCCGGGTCTCGACCAGTTCCCGCTCGGGGACCGAGTCCCCGACGATGCCGGCCCCCGCATACGCGGTGACGTCGCCGTGTGGCCCGACCTGGGCGGAGCGCACCGCGACAGCCCATTCGCCGTCACCGTTCGCTCCGACCCACCCGACCGGACCGGCATAGCGCCCGCGATCGAACGGCTCGAGCTGTTCGATGAGTGCGAGCGCGAGCGGGGTCGGCGTGCCGGCGACCGCTGCGGTGGGATGGAGCGCCCCGACGAGATCGAGCGCGGTCGAGCCGTCGACGAGGGTTCCCTCGACGTCGCTCGCGAGGTGCCACAGGTTCGGGAGCTTGAGAGTGAACGGCAACTCGCTCGCCATGACCGTGGGGCTGTGCGGGCGGAGCGATCCGAGAACGCTCTGCACGGCGTACTGGTGCTCGTCGAGGTCCTTCGCCGAGGTCGCGAGGCCGGTCGCGGCATCCTGGTCCGACGCGGCATCCGTTCCCCGCGCGGCGCTGCCCGCGAGCACACGGGCGGTCACCGATCCGCCGGTGACGCCGACCAGGGTTTCGGGGCTCGACCCGATAAACCCGTCGATCGCGAAGGTCCAGCAGTCGGGGTAGCCCAGGGCGAGGGTACCGATGGCCGATCGCAGGTCGGCTCCGGCCGGAAGCTGCCCGGTGAGGTCGCGGGCGAGCACGACCTTGCTGAGTTCGTGGTTTCGGATGCTTGTCACCGCGGTGCCGACGGCGTCGCGGTAGGCGGCGGCCGACAATGCGCCGGGGGCGAGGGTGACGCGCGCCTCCGCGCCGAGCGGGCGCGAGGGCGGCACGACGAGAGGAGGCAGGTCGCCCACGGCGATGCGGGTGATCCAGCTCTGCCCGCCGGTGCGACCGATGATCGTGGCGGGCACGACGAGCACGCTCGTCAGCGCGGAATTCTCGGAGAAGGCGAACGTTCCGAGCGCGATCAGGCCGGTCCCCGGCAGCGCCACCGGATCGACGACGGTCGCGGCGGCGACCACACGCTGCCAGGCCGCGGCGGCGTCCGCGATGCGGTTCGGCCCGGTGAATTCGAGTCGCAGCGCCGTGCCGACGCCCGCCATCCCGAAGCCGCGACGCATCCACAGCAGCGGTTGGGTTTCGTCGAGCAGCGGGAGGAGCGATCCGAGCTCCCGGCAGGCGGTCGTTTCGACACTGAGCGCGGGCATCGGATGCTCCGTTATGGTCACGATCGGAGCTTACCTTCGGGGCCTGAGCGCCCGCCCGTGCGCGGGCGCGACGCCTCATCCGCCGCCCGCTCCGCTCGCCGCGAAACACGCAGGCTCGGGCACTTAGACTTGACAGGTGGCCAAAGCAGATTTGAGCAAGCAAGCGAGCGATGTCGCGACGATGTTTGATCAGGTCGCGAAGGGGTACGACCGAACCAACGCGGTGCTCTCTGTGGGCAATGACGCACTCTGGCGAATCGCCACGGTGCGGGCGGTGGCGCCCAAGCAGGGCGAACGCATCCTCGACCTCGCGGCGGGAACGGGCACCAGCTCGGTCGCGCTCGCCAAGAGCGGCGCGACGGTCACGGCCGTCGATTTCTCGGCCGGGATGATCGACGTCGGGCGTGCGCGGCATCCCGACATCGAATTCGTCCAAGCGGATGTCACCGCACTGCCGTTCAAGGACCGCGAGTTCGACGCCGTGACGATCTCATTCGGCCTGCGCAATGTGCAGGACCCGAAGAAGGCGCTCGCCGAGATGCACCGCGTACTCAAGCCCGGCGGGCGGCTCGTCATTTGCGAGTTCAGCAAGCCGCCGCGCGCGATCTTCCGGGCGGGCTACAACGCCTACCTGAAGTACCTCATGCCGATCGTGGTGAGGGTCGCGAGTTCCAACTCCGAGGCGTACGACTACCTCGCCGACTCGATCCGTGAGTGGCCCGACCAGGGAACCCTGAGCCAGTGGATTCGCGGCGCCGGCTTCTCGAGGGTTGCCCACCGCAACCTCACCGTCGGCGTCGTCGCGCTGCACCGAGGTCGCAAGAGCGCGACCGCGCCGCGCGTGCGCCGCTCTCGCGCGTCGGCCGCGACCCCGCCCTCCGAGCAGGGCGCTCCGAAGCTATAAGGCTTCGTCCGCAGAGAACATAAAGGTTGAGACAGTGAATGTGAGCCGCCCGGCCGTGCGCAAGGCCAGCAGTCTGAGCTCCGCGCTGGGCCTCGGTGAGAAGCTCTTCGCGTCTGCGGGGGACCGCCGGTTCGCGTCCGCCGTCGAGGACGGGCTCGACGTCGTCGAGGCCGGCCTGTTCGAGGAGATGTCGTTCGCCGACAGCCTCGCCGACACCACTAGCCGGTACCTTCTGAACGCGGGAGGCAAGCGCATCCGCCCAACCCTCGCCCTGCTCACCGCGCAGCTCGGCAACGGTAACTCCCCGGCGGTCATCGCCGCGGCGGAGGCCATCGAGATGACCCACCTCGCGTCGCTCTATCACGACGATGTCATGGACGAGGCACAAATGCGCCGCGGCGTTCCGAGCGCCCAATCGGTGTGGGGCAACTCGGTCGCGATCCTCACGGGAGACCTTCTCTTCGCGCGGGCGAGCAAGCTCGTCGCGGGTCTCGGCGAAGAGGCCATCCGGCTGCAGGCCGAGACCTTCGAGCGCCTCTGCCTCGGCCAACTGCACGAAACGATGGGCCCGCGCGACGACGAGGACCCGATCGACCACTACCTCAGCGTGCTCGCTGACAAGACGGGGTCGCTCATCGCCGCCGCCGCCCAGCTGGGTGTGGTGCTCTCCCGGGCCCCAGCAGAATACCGGGTGCCCGTGACCGAGTTCGGCGAGAAGGTCGGTGTCGCCTTCCAGCTCGTCGACGACGTCATCGACCTCGCGCCGCCGCTCGATGAGACCGGCAAGACGCCGGGAACCGACCTTCGCTCTGGTGTCGCCACGCTGCCGTTGCTCTACCTGCGCCGCCTGGCCCGAACCGACGCGGATGCCGCGGAGTTGCTCACGCGAATCGAGCGCGACGCGAACACGGCGCACTACGGCGCAGCCGACGAGGACGAGTTCACCGCAGCGATCGCGGAACTTCGCCAGCACGATGTCACCCGGCAGACCATTGCCGAAGCCCACCGCTGGGCGAGGGAAGCCGTCGAGGCTCTCGCGCCGCTCCCCGAGGGGCCGGTGAAGAAGGCGCTCACGCGCTTCGCCGACTCCATCGTCGAGCGCAGCAGCTAGAAAGGACCCCATGACCAAGCTCAGACTCGCCATCGTCGGCGCCGGTCCGGCCGGAATCTACGCCGCCGACATCCTGCTGAAGGCCGAGCGCAAGTTCGAGGTTTCCATTGACCTGTTCGAGCAGCTTCCCGCGCCCTACGGCCTCGTCAGGTATGGTGTCGCGCCCGATCACCCGCGGATCAAGGGCATCATCAATGCCCTGCGGGAGGTGCTCGACACCGGCCGCATCCGCCTCTTCGGCAACGTTCTCTATGGCCGCGACATCACGCTCGCCGACCTGAAGAAGCACTACAACGCCGTGATCTTCGCCACCGGCGCGGTGAGGGACGCCGCGCTGCCGATTCCTGGAACCGAACTCGACGGCAGCTATGGCGCCGCGGAGTTCGTCAGCTGGTACGACGGGCATCCCGACTTCCCGCGCGAGTGGCCGCTCGAGCACCGGGAGGTCGCGGTGATCGGCAACGGTAACGTCGCGCTCGACGTCGCCCGCACCCTCGCAAAGCCCGCGGACGACCTGCTGTCGACCGAGATCCCGGCGAATGTCTACGAGGGCCTCAAGCGCTCGAAGGTCACCGACGTGCACGTTTTTGGGCGCCGCGGGCCGGCGCAGGTCAAGTTCACCCCTCTCGAACTGCGCGAGCTCGGCGAGATGCGCGACGTCGACGTGATCGTGCACGACGAGGACTTCGAGCTGGATGCCGCGTCCATCGCAGCGATCGAGACGAACAAGCAGATCTTCGTGCTCAACAAAGTGCTCAATTCCTGGCGCACCCGCGAGTCCACGGGTGCCTCCCGCCGCTTGCACCTGCACTTCTGGGCGAAGCCGCTCGAGATCCTCGGCACCGATGCGGTGGAGGCGTTCCGGTACGAGCGCACCCGGCCCGACGGCGAGGGCGGCGTCGTCGGCACGGGCGAGATCCGCGAAATTCCCGTGCAGGCCGTCTACCGGGCGGTCGGGTACTTCGGGTCCCCGCTCCCGGAGATCCCGTTCGACAGCAGGCACGGTGTCGTCCCCAATCGTGAGGGCCAGGTCATCGACGACAACGACGAGCAGGTCCACGGCGTGTACGCCACCGGATGGATCAAGCGCGGCCCGGTCGGCCTCATCGGGCACACCAAGAGCGACGCCATGGAGACCATCCGCAACGTCATCAACGACCAGGCGAACTGGTGGTCCCCCGCCCTGCCCGACGAGGCAGCCGTCACCGAGCTGCTCCGCAGCCGCGGTGTCGAGTACACCGACCTGAACGGCTGGCGCCACCTCGACGAGCATGAGCTCGCACTCGGCGAGGCGGAGGGGCGCCTGCGCGTCAAGGTTGTCCCGCGCGAGGAGATGGTGCGGGTATCGAACGCGCCTCTCGCCACCGCGGCCGGTCCGCGGGCGGACGGCTAGACCGGTGCCACCGGTCCGGCACGGGCGGGCCGGGTCGCAGCGACACAGCCTCGCTTCCGCCACGAAATGTTGGCGTCGGGGTTGTCCCAGACCTTGACGATCGCCCACGCCACGCCACGCCACGCCACGCCACGGCGCCGGCGAGCCCGGTGAGTATGGCGACTCCACCAGCGCGACCACGATGACGGGCGGCTGCATCACGTCCCCTTCCAGGCCGGTTCACGGCCACGAGCGTCACCTGGGAGAGGCCCCCAGACGACCACCGCCGTTAGGGCGAGCACGACGAGCGCCTGAGCCCTGCGGCTGCCGCACTGGGGCTACTGAACGACCGAGCTGAGCCGAGCAAGGTTGTCGAGCACCTTGGAGCGGAAAGGCCGCTCGAGCCACTCGTCGAGGGTGAGCTCGCGGCTGACCTCCCGATAGCCGTCCTCGATCTCGCGCAGTGCGGTGATGAACGTCGCACCACGCACCATGATCGAAATCTCGAGGTTGAGGCTGAACGACCGCATGTCCATGTTGCTCGAGCCGATCACCGCGACATCCTCGTCGATCGTGAAGTGCTTCGCGTGAAGCACCGTCGGCGCCGGGTAGAGCCAGATGCGCACGCCCGCCCGCAGCAGCACCTCGTAGTAGCTTCGCTGGGCGTGGTAGACGGCGGGCTGATCGGCGACCTCGGACACGAACAGCTGCACGTCGAGCCCGCGCTGGGCGGCCGTCGTGATGGCGTACAGCATCGAGTCATCCGGCACGAAATAGGGACTCGTGACGATGATGCGCTCCTGCGCGTTGTAGAGCAGCGCGTTGAACAGGCGCAGGTTGTTCTCGCCGTCGAATCCGGGGCCGCTCGGAACCACTTGCGCGTCGAGCCCCTGCCGCTCCTCGGAATCCGCCACCGGCTGTGTTTCGCGCAGCAGCAGCTCGTCGGTCTCGCTGTACCAGTCGGTGACGAACAGCGCGTTGATGCCGGCGACGATAGGCCCGTCGAAGCGCACCATGACGTCCTTCCACCGAAGCCCGCGCTTGATGTTGCCCGGTTTGTTGTAGCTGCGGTCGATCATGTTCTGCGACCCCGTGAAGGCGCGGATGCCGTCGATGACGAGGAGCTTGCGATGGTTGCGCAGGTCGGGCCGCTGGTAGCGCCCGCGCCAGGGCTGCACCGGGAGCATGAGCTGCCATTCGACGCCGATCCGTTTCAGCGCGCGGATCGTGCGCCGGTATCCGGGAGCGCGCAGGGAGGCGATGTGGTCGAGCAGCACCCGAACCGTGACGCCCCGCTGCACGGCGGACTCGAGCGCGTCGAAGAACGGCTTCGTCGTGGGGTCGAGGGAGATGATATAGAACTCCGCGTGCACAAACCTCTTCGCTTCGTTCACCGCCTGCGTCATCGCCTCGAGCGACTCGTCATAGTCGGGATACATTCTCGCGCTGTTGCCGCCGACGAGGGGCATCGCTCCGAGCGTGCGGTTGAGCTCGACGACCGGCCTGAGCCAGTCGGGCCAGGGTGGGTCGACCGAGACGTCTTCCATTCCATCGGTCGTCTCGATGATGTACTTGTTGATCTCGAGCTGCTTATCCCGACGTTGCTTCGGCAGCTTGGTGCTTCCGAGCAGAAGGAAGAGCAGGAATCCCACGTAGGGGATCAGGAAGATCGCCAGGAGCCAGGCCGCCGCGGTTTGGGGGCGGCGGTTGATAGGCACCACGATGAGGGCGACGACGCGCACCGTCACATCGACGATGATCGCGAGCGCGGCGACAAGCGGCACGATCCAGGCGGAGTCCATTTTCGAAGTGTATCGACGGGCGCGCGTTGGTCAGTGCTGCCGAGCGGGTTCGGCTGTCAGCGGAAGTTCACAAACTGAAGGGCGACGTCGAGATCCTTGCCCTTGAGCAGCGCCATCGTTGACTGCAGATCGTCGCGGCTCTTCGACGAGACGCGAAGCTCATCGCCCTGGATCTGGCTCTTGACCGTCTTCGGCCCCTCGTCTCGGATGATCTTGGCGATCTTCTTTGCATCATCGGACCCGATGCCGTTCTTGAGGCCGACCTCGATGCGGTACTCCTTGCCCGAGGGGTAGGGTTCACCGGCGTCGAGACTCCGCAGTGTGATGCCGCGCTTGATCATCTTCGCCTCGAGAACCTCGAGCACGGCCTTCACTCGCTCCTCGGCGCTAGCCTTGAGCAGGAGCTTCTCCCCGCTCCACTGCACCGACGCCCCGACGTTCTTGAAGTCGTAGCGCTGCGCGATCTCCTTCTGGGCCTGGTTGACGGCGTTCTCCGCCTCCATGTGGTCGACCTTGCTGACGATGTCGAAAGTGGAATCTGCCATGCGATCAGCTTAACCTCCGATCGACTCCTGGTCGCCGGCGGTCAGTGGACGGTCGGGCCCGGCGTCGCGGTGCTCGAACGCACGATGAGCTCGAACGGCAGCGGAGTGTTGAGGGAGGGCGACGGCGCGCGGGTGGGGTGCAGTTGGTCCATGAGGATCTCGACCGCACGGCGGCCCTGGAGCGCCGGGAACTGGGCGACGGTGCTGAGCCCGAAGAACCCGCTCAGCTCATGGTCATCGATGCCAATCACCGAGACATCCTGCGGCACCCGCAACCCCAGGTCGCGGGCGGCGAGGATCGCGCCGATCGCCATCTCGTCCGAGGCGGCGAATATCGCTGTCGGGCGTTTGTGCGGACTGCCCAGCAACTGTTTGGCCGTTGCGTACCCATCCTGGAGCGTGAAGTCGGCGTAGGTGATGAGGTCGGGATCGACCGGGATCCCTGCGGACTCGAGTGCCGCCTGATACCCCTCCCTGCGGTTCGTCGGCAGGTGGAACGCGGCGCCCCGGTCTTCGTTTCCGCCGAGATGGGCGATGTCGCGATGCCCGAGGGCGATGAGGTGACCGGTGGCGAGGCGTGCCACCTCGACGTCGTCGATGCTCAGCGTGTGCACGCCAGCCAATGGGCCGCCCACCCCGACGGTCGGCTTGTTCACCTCGAGCAGGCTCGCCACCTCGTCCCTCGTGAGTTCGAGCGAGATCGCGATGACGGCGTCGACCCGCTTGCGCAGCAGGAAGTCATCAAAGACACTCCGGCGCTCCTCGCCGCCGCCGCCGAGGTTGTAGAGGGTGAGATCGTAGCCGTAGCCCATGAGCGCACTCTGGGCGCCCTCGACGACGCTGGAGAAGAACCACCTGTTGAGGAAGGGAATGACGACGCCGACATTCCGGGTGCGCCCTGTTGCAAGGCCTGAAGCGTTGGAGCTGACGACGTAGCCGATCTCCTTCGCCGCGGCGATGACCCGTTCTCGCGTCGCGGGCGAAACCTGGCCGCGGCCGCTCAGGGCGCGACTCACGGTCGCTGTGGACACTCCTGCCCGCAGGGCAACCTCGTCTATGCCGGGCACTGCTCTCTCCTCGGTCGGTGAGCCGATACTAGCGGCGTTCTGAAGAGGCGCTCTGGCGTTGTATCCTTGATCCGCGCCTTCGGTTGGTGATTACATTTGGTCGGATGCGCACCTGGCAAGTTACCCAAGTGGCCAAAGGGATCTGACTGTAAATCAGCCGTCTTAGACTTCGCAGGTTCGAATCCTGCACTTGCCACAGAACAGATTGATGGGAGAAGGGCCCGGCGTCACGCCGGGCCTTTTTTCGTAAGTTTCCCAGGAGGAGAATTGTGGCCGTCGAAGAGCTTCTGAATCTCGCCCGCGATACCGCCATCCGCGCCGGAGCGCTCGCGGCCCGGCGACGATTCGAGGGCGTCGAGGTTGCCGCGAGCAAATCGTCCCCGGAGGACATCGTCACGCACG
The DNA here is from genome assembly GCF_040546025.1 of Marisediminicola sp. UYEF4. Taxonomy (NCBI): domain Bacteria; kingdom Bacillati; phylum Actinomycetota; class Actinomycetes; order Micrococcales; family Microbacteriaceae; genus Marisediminicola; species Marisediminicola sp. UYEF4. The sequence continues at coordinate 92,766 of NZ_JBEPNA010000010.1, forward strand.
CTGACCGCGAGACCGAGGCTCTCATCCGGAGCCTTCTCGCCGAGGCGCGGCCGCAGGACGGCTTCTTCGGCGAGGAGAGCGACGCGGATGCCGGAACGAGCGGCCTCACCTGGATCGTCGATCCGATCGACGGCACGGTGAACTACCTCTACGGCGCGCCCCACTACGCAGTGAGCATCGCCGTCGTCGAGGGTGACCCGGATCCGGCATCCTGGCGCGCGATCGCCGGAGCCGTCGTGAATCCTGCGATCGACGAGGTCTACACGGCCAGCGCGGGCGGAGGCGCGTACCTGGGTGCCCGTCGGCTGCGGGTGATCGAGGCGGAGCTCCCCCTGGCCCTGGTTGGAACGGGCTTCGCCTATTCCGCCGAAACGCGCCGCGAGCAGGCCGATGTGTTGGTGCACCTCATCTCGAAGGTGCGCGACATCCGCCGGGCCGGGACGGCATCGCTCGACCTCTGCGCGGTGGCCACCGGCCGTATCAACGCTTACTACGAGCGAGGCCTGGCGCCCTGGGATCATGCCGCCGGCGCATTGATTGCAGAGGAGGCGGGTGCGACAGTGACCGGTCTGCGCGGCGCGCCGGCCGGACGGGAATTTCTCCTTGCGGCCCCGCCCCGCCTGGCCGCAACCCTCGAAACGCTGCTGGCTGCGCTTCACCCAAGTCAGAAAAATTTGGGTATTTAGGCCCTTTTCCGCTAGTCTTTACCCGTTCGTTATCTTTCGGTGATAATTCCCCGGAGGAATCACATAGATGTCCGGACCAGCCTGCATTGCTGAGCTGGTCCTATTTTTTGAGGAGCTTGGGTTTGTCGATTCGTGGATGCTGCATCAAGACGAGTTCGACGACACCGCCCATGGCATTCGAGGTTCGATAGGTAGTGCGCAGCTTCGACTCCCTTCTCGGTACCCAGACCCCGGCCGAGACGCCCAACACCACGGCTCAGGCCAGCCCTGACACCGACGCCGTGAGCAGCCTCGCCGCCCAGTTCACCACCGCCACGTCGCCCATCGTCCCCGACGCCTCCGCAGAGGCTCCGGCCCTCACCCGCCGCGAATTGCGCGAGCGCGACGCGAAGGCCGCTCGCCCGAAGCTGTTCGCGGCTACTGCGCCGCCACGTGCGAACCCGAAGCGCTCGGAGTCAGCCAGGGCACGGACCGGCCGCTCCGCGAGGCGCCACGCGCCCACGTCGAGGGTCGTGCCCGCCGCAACGCCCGCTCCCACGCGCGCCTCGGCATCCCTCGCCGCGAAGACCTCCCACCTGAAGCGCCGCCTCCTCTCCAATCTCGCCACCGTCGGCGCCATGGCCGGCGTCGGGCTCATCCTCATCTCCACAACCGTTCCCGCCAACGCCTTCGCGCGTCCCGAGTCCTCCGTGAACGCGACCGCGGTCACCGAATCGACCGCCAAGACGCAGGAGCTCAAGGTCGAGGCTGCCGCGGCGCCCGAGATCACCCGAGACGGATACACCGTCGTCTCGCTTGTGCGCCAGGTTCAGGCACGCGCCGGCAGCCGCAGCTACAACTTCACCAACAACCCGACGAGCGCCATCCAGTGGCCATTCCCGGGTGGCTCGCCCATCACGAGCGGCTTCGGGCCGCGCCAGGTCGCGGGCTGCGGATTCTGCTCGACTTATCACCAGGGCCTCGACTTCACGCCCGGTGCCGTGCCGATCCAGGCGATCGCCGGAGGGGTTGTGAGCACTGTTCAGGTGTCGGACAGCGGCTTCGGCAATTACGTGGTCGTCGACCACATCGTCAATGGGCAGAAGGTCCAGTCGGCCTACGCCCACATGCAGTACGGATCGATCCAGGTTGCCGTCGGCCAGACAATCGGGGTCGGCGACATGATCGGCGTGGTGGGTAATTCCGGAGCCTCGACCGGAGTGCACCTCCACCTCGAGCTCCGCCTTGGCGGCGCCGCGGTCGACCCCTTCGCCTGGCTGCAGGCCAACGCCGGCTAACCGCCTCTTGGCGCCCTGACCTCCTTTCATAATTCAGGAGTGGGGGCTGACTGCCACTTTCAGGATTCAGGAGTTGGACCTAGTGGCGGCTGTCAAAATTCAGGAGTCTTGTCGGTGGATGCGACCGGGATCGGCCGGAAACGCCGACTTTGCAGCATCCGCTCGCTGGATCGCCAACTCAATCGTCCACTCGCCGGGCTGACCTCCTGAATTCCGAAGCCAGCCGTGGCCAATAACTCCTGAATTCTGAAAGCCTGCCGGGCTCAGCACTCCTGAATTATGAAAGCTCGCCCGGCCAGACCTCCTGAATGAAGAAAGTGCGCCGCACACGGAAAAGTCCCGCCGCCCCACGCAGCGCGCAGGACGACGGGACCGTGGCCCGGGCTGGCCTAGAGTCGCATCCAGACCGTCTGGTCCGGGGCGAGTGCGGCCCCGTGAAGCTCTTCGGAGCTGAGCAGCACCTCGCCGACGGGCAGCTCGACCGGGACATCGCTGGTGTTGGCGATCACGGTGACGGAGCCGTTGCGGAAGGCGACGACGGTCTCGTCGTAGCCGGGCAGCCACTCGACGGTGCCGAAGCCGAGGTCGTGCTCGTGACGCAGCGAGAGCGCGAGCCGATACAGCTCGAGCGTCGATCCGGGCACGCCAAGCTGCGCGTCCCTCGATACCGGCGCCCAGTCGGCCGGCTGGGGCAGCCAGCTCGTGCCTGAGGTGCTGAAGCCGTACGCGGCCGCGTCCGCCTCCCAGGGGATCGGCACCCGGCATCCGTCACGTCCGTAGCGTTCGCCATCCGTGCGGAACCAGGTGGGGTCCTCGCGTGCATGGTCCGGCAGGTCGATGACCTCGGGCAGGCCGAGCTCCTCGCCCTGGTACAGGTAGGCGCTTCCGGGCAGCGCGAGCATGAGCGCGGATGCTGCGCGGGCGCGGCGCAGGCCGAGCTCGGGAATCGGCTGGCCGGGGGACTTGGGCCCGATGCCGTGGCCCTGCGGGTTGTCGGCCGTCAGCGCAAGGCGCGTCGCGTGCCGGACCACGTCGTGGTTGGAGAGCACCCAGGTGCTCGGTGCGCCGACTCCGGTGAACGCGTCGAGTGAACCGTCGACGACCCGGCGGATGGCCGGTCCCGCCCACGACGTCTCGAGGTAGGAGAAGTTGAAGGCCTGGTGCATCTCGTCCGGGCGCACCCAGCGGGCGAGCTTGGTCAGCGGCTCGACCCAGGCCTCGGCCACCATGACCCGGTTGCCCTCGTACTCGTCGAGCACCTGGCGCCAGTCGCGGTAGATCTCGTGCACGCCGTCCTGCGCCCAGTAGGGCGGGGTCGGAGCGTCGATGTGGGTACCAATCTCGGGCTCGAGCCCGACCGCACCGCCGCCCATGCTCCCCGAGTCGGCCGGAGCCGTGTAGTCGGGGAGGCCGGCTTCCTTGATCATGCCGTGGGCGACGTCGACACGGAAGCCGTCAACGCCGCGGTCGAGCCAGAAGCGCAGGATGTCGCGGAATTGGTCGCGCACCCAGGGATTCTCCCAGTCGAGGTCGGGCTGGGTGGAGTCGAACAGGTGCAGGTACCACTGGCCGGGCGTGCCGTCGATGTTGGTGGTGCGGGTCCACGCCGGGCCGCCGAAGACGGAATGCCAGTTGTTCGGGGGCAGCTCGCCATTCTCGCCGGTGCCGTCGCGGAACATGTACCGCGCGCGCTCGACGCTCCCCTCGGCGGCGTCCAGTGCGGCGCGGAACCAGGCATGGTCGCTCGAGGTGTGGTTGGGGACGAGGTCGACGATGATCTTGAGGCCGAGCGCGTGCGCGGCGTCCTCGAGCGCGTCGAAGTCATCGAGGGTGCCGAAGAGCGGGTCGACATCGCAATAGTCCGCGACGTCGTAGCCGGCGTCGCGCTGGGGTGACACGAAAAACGGCGAGAGCCAGATGGCATCGACGCCGAGTTCGACGAGGGACGGGAGCCGGGTGGTGATGCCGCGCAGGTCACCGATGCCGTCGCCGGAGTCGTCGGCAAACGACCGGGGGTAGATCTGGTAGATGACGGCGTTGCGCCACCACTCGCGTCCGGCGGCCGGGAGTGCAGAAGTCGGGTCCTCGCCGCGCGCGGGCGCGACGATGTCCACGGAGTTGTCGAAAGTCATCCCGAAACTCTATTGCATGCTGGGCCAGATGGAAGCGATTGCAGTGCGGGGCAGCTGAGAGGATCACACATTGCCGGCCCCGAGATCAGTGGAGGTGTTGTGCCAGATCCCACAGGGAGATTGCCGTGCGCCGCGGTGACCCTGTTAGATGTAAGCGCTTGCAGTATCGCGGGCGCGCCTTGAGGAAAGGCAACACCAATGACGGTGAACAAAAAAGGCTGGCTGGCTGCTGGCGCAGTCGCAGTCGTCGCTTCCCTGGCCCTGGCCGGATGCTCCGCGGGCTCCAGTGACACATCGGGGGACGACACGGCCGCGAGCGCCCTGACCGTGTGGGTCGATGCCGAGCGCGTCGACGCTCTCAAAGAGGCCGCGGCCGCCTACGAGGACAAAACCGGTGTCGACGTCAAGCTCGTCTCGAAGGACGTCGCCATGATCAAGGACGACTTCATCCAGCAGGTTCCGTCGGGCAAGGGCCCCGACATCACGATGGGCGCACACGACTGGGTGGGTGAACTCGTCACGAACGGCGTCGTTGCTCCCATCGAGCTGGGCGACACGGCCGCCGACTACCTCGACGTGGCCATCAACGCCGCCACCTACGACGGCAAGACCTATCTGCTCCCGTACGCGGTCGAGAACCTCGCCCTGCTGCGCAACGCCGACCTCGTGCCCGAGCCCGCAACGACCTTCGACGACATGATCGCCAAGGGCACGGCGGCCGGCGTCGAGTACCCGTTCGTGGTCGAGCAGGGCGCCGACGGCAACCCCTACCACCTCTACCCGTACCAGACGTCCTACGGCGCCCCGGTCTTCGGAACGGATGCGAGCGGTGGCTACGACGCAGAGGCGCTCGAGCTCGGAAACGCCGGGGGCGAGGCATTCGCCACCTGGCTCGGCAGCCAGGGCAAGAACGGCACGGGCGTCTTCAACACAGAGATCACCGGCGACATCGCGAAGGAGGCCTTCACCTCGGGCCAGGCCGCCTTCTGGCTCACCGGCCCGTGGAACGTTGCCGCGGCGACCGACGCCGGCATCAACCTCGCCGTCGACGTCATCTCGCCCGAGTCGACCGAGGCCGCGCAGCCGTTCGCTGGCGTCAAGGGCTTCTACGTGAGTGAGCAGAGCACGAACAAGGTCGCCGCGAACGACTTCCTCGTAAACTTCCTCGGCACCGAAGAGGTCCAGACCGCGCTGTTCGAGTCGGGCAACATCCTGCCCGCGCTCACCGCGTCGGCCGAGGCCGCTTCGGCCGACCCGATCATCGCCGGCTTCGCCGCCGTCGGCGCCGAGGCCGTTCCGATGCCCGCGATCCCGGCCATGGGCCAGGTCTGGCAGTTCTGGGGCATCGCCCAGGCCGCCATCATCAACGGTGCCGACCCGGTCACCACGTGGCAGAAGCTCACTGCCGACGTGCAGGGCGCGATCGGCTGACAGCACGGCAGACGACTCCCCGGGTGGGTGCCGATTCGGCATCCACCCGGGGTTTTTCGGGTGGAAGACCAGAGCAGAAAGCTGAGCAATTGAGCATCATCAACGACGACGACGTCACCGAGAAGCCAACGAGGCGCGAGAAGCAGGCTGCGCGCATGGCCGAGGCGGCATCGGATGGCGTCAAGGCCATCCTCATCAAGATCGCCCTCCTGGGCATCGTCGATGCACTCGCGCTCTACGCGCTGTTCATCCTGTTCGCGAAGGAGCAGTGGGTCGTCTTCGCCCTCGTGCTGGCCGTCACCGGCATCGTCAATTGGATCTACTTCTCCCCGGGCAAGCTTCCGGCCAAGTACCTCACTCCCGGGGTGATCTTCCTTGTCGTGTTCCAGATCTTCGCGATCGTCTACACCGGCTACATCGGCTTCACGAACTACAGCACCGGCCACAACAGCGACAAGGCCCAGGCGGTGTCCGCCCTCATGAGCTCGGCCCAGGAACGCGTGCCCGACTCTGCCGCGTACGGCGTGACCGTGCTCGACAGGGCCGGCGCGCTGAGCTTCCTGCTCACCGACCCCGCAGGCGACGTCAGCATCGGCAGCAACGACGCGCCGCTCGAGCGCGTCTCGGGAGCCGACATGGATGGCGGCAAGGCCGTTGCGGTCGACGGCTACACCAGCCTGAGCTTTCAGGAGGTCATCGCACGCACCGCCGAGATCACCGCGATGAACGTGCCATTCTCGAACGATCCAAACGACGGCAGCCTCCGGACCCCCGACGGCAGCAGTGCCTACCTCTATGTCTCGTCGCTGACGTACGACGAGCAGGCTAAGACGATGACGGATGTCGCCAGCGGCACGGTCTATGCCGATACCGGCACCGGGGCGTTCACCTCCGCTGACGGTGACGAACTTCTCCCCGGCTGGCGGATCAACGTCGGGGTCGACAACTTCACCAGGGCGTTCACCGAGGAGGGCATCCGAAGCCCGCTGATGAGCGTCGCCACGTGGACATTCGCGTTTGCCGCACTGTCGGTCGCCTCGACCTTCCTGCTCGGACTGTTCCTCGCCATCGTCTTCAATGACATTCGGATGAAGGGACGCAAGTTCTACCGCATCGCGATGATCCTTCCCTATGCGTTCCCGGCATTCCTCTCGGCCCTCGTCTGGGCCGGAATGCTGAGCGAGAGCTTCGGGTTCATCAACCAGGTTCTGCTCGGTGGTGCTGAGATTCCCTGGCTCACCAACGAGTGGCTGGCAAAATTCAGCATCCTCCTCGTGAACCTCTGGCTCGGCTTCCCCTACATGTTCCTCGTCTGCACCGGCGCACTCCAGTCGATCCCGGAGGAGCTTCAGGAGGCGGCGACGGTCGACGGGGCCAGCCCCTGGGCGGTGTTCCGCCTGATCAAGCTGCCGCTTCTGCTGGTCTCCGTCGCGCCACTGCTGATCGCCTCATTCGCGTTCAACTTCAACAACTTCAACCTCATCTACATGCTCACCGGCGGCGGACCGCGCGACGCGAGCGCCGACGTGAATGTCGGGGCCACCGACATCCTGATCTCCATGGTCTACAAGGTGGCGTTCACCGGCCAGACGCGCGATTACGGGCTCGCGAGCGCCTTCTCGATCATCATCTTCATCCTCGTAGCGGTCATTTCGATCATCAGCTTCAGGAAGACCAAGGCTTTGGAGGAGCTGAACTAATGACCACCAGAATCACCGCAGCCCCATCGCGTGGCACCACCGTTCCCCCGCAGATCCCGCCAACGACACGGCGGCGACTGGGGCGGTGGTTCGCGGCCACCGGCTGGCGCCACGCGATCGGCGTTGTCATGGTGGTCTTCGCCGCCTTTCCGTTGCTCTACGTGCTCTCCGCATCCCTCAACCCGCGAGGCACGCTGACCGGGTCGAATGCCCTCTTCTCGCAGGTCGGGCTGGATGCGTATGCGCGCCTGCTCGACAACCCCGAACAGCCCTTCGCGGCCTGGTTCGCCAACACCCTCACCATCTCGGGGGTCACGGCGGTCTGCAGCGTCTTCCTCGGGGCTCTCGCGGCCTATTCGTTCTCGCGCATGCGCTTCACCGGTCGCCGGACGGGGCTGCTCACGATCGTTCTCGTGCAGATGTTTCCGCAGCTGCTCGCGGTCGTCGCGATCTTCCTCGTGATGAGCACGATCGGCGACCTCTTTCCCGCCATCGGCCTCAACACGCATGTCGGGCTGATCATGGTCCACCTGGGTGGGGCCCTCGGGGTCAACACCTACCTGATGTACGGCTTCTTCAACACCGTTCCGTCGTCGATCGACGAGGCGGCCAAGATCGACGGCGCGAGCCACGCCCGCATCTTCTTCACGATCATCCTGCGACTGGTCGCCCCGATCCTCGCCGTCGTCGCCCTGCTGTCGTTCATCGGCACCACAAACGAGTTCGTGGTCGCGAGCGTGCTGCTCGTCGACCCAGAAAAACAGACGCTCGCGGTCGGCCTCTACACGCTCGTCTCGAATCCGAACTACGCCGACTGGAGCGCGTTCTCCGCCGGAGCAGTACTCGCGGCGCTCCCCGTCATGGCGCTGTTCCTATTCCTCCAGAAGTACATAGTCGGCGGGCTGACGGCAGGCTCGGTCAAGTGAGCCGCCCGTGAGCCTGAGCGAGGCTGACGGGCCGTGCATCGTGATTCGCGAGGTACGCGCCAGGTGCTAGTCTCGTACGGTGCCAAACCGGCGCGCCGTTCGCGGTAGCCAGGTGGTCACGCCCCCTTAGCTCATTGGTAGAGCACTTCCTTGGTAAGGAAGAGGTAGTGGGTCCGATTCCCACAGGGGGCTCCGTGCTCCCGATTCATTCTCGGAAGTGACGTACCCGGCGGGGTAGCTCAGGTGGTTAGAGCACACGGCTCATAATCGTGGTGTCGCGGGTTCGAGTCCCGCCCTCGCTACAATCTCAACATCCGTCTGACCGGGGCTTTCCCGCTCAGGTGGCCCCGGTCGCTGGGCTTCATGCAACGGGATATGCAACAGCGCCCCCGGATCGGCCTACGAGAGCAGGGCTGACAGGCGGGTCACCGCGTCCCTCTGCATCGTCGGCGTCACGTGCGAGTAGATGTTCATCGTCGTGCTGATGTTGCTGTGCCCAAGGCGCTCCTGGACGACCTTCGGGTGCACGCCCAGTTCGAGCAGCAGAGTCGCGTGAGTGTGCCGGAGGCCCTTCAAGGTCACCTTCTTCTGCTCGACGGCGCCGCGGTGCTTCGCGTATGCGGCGAGGCGGACGCTCCACCGGTTGCTGATCGCGTTGCCGTTGGGCACGGTGTTCTCGATCGTTCCGAAGACGTAGGCGCCGGCACGTGCGAGGTCGAGTGAGAGCGACCCGCGCGCAGCCTTCCATCGTCGAAGGCCCTCGGCGGTGCGCTCGTCGATGTCGACCACTCGCGCCTGCCCGGTCTTCGTGGTCTTCGTCGCGTTGCGGACGGTGGCCTCTGCTGCGCGCCGGATGCTGATCCGCCCATTGACCAGGTCGAGGTCGCCCCACCGCAGCGCGAGCGCCTCGCCCCGCCGCATGCCGGTGTTGGCGATCGTCGTCCACAGCGTGAAGTAGATGTCGTCGTACACGTCACGGTCCCAGTCGAGGAACACGCGCAGCTCGTCGGCGGTCCACGTGACAATCTCCGGACGCTCGGCTCGGACTTGCTTCCCGGTCGGGGCCTTCACTGTGCGCTTCTTTCGTGCCGGATTGATCGACAGGTGCCCGTCCTCGATCGCACTATCGAGCATCGCGCCAAGAGTCACGTGGACCTTCCGGACGGTGTTCCCGGATAGCGGCCCGCCAACATCCCGCTGGCCTCGTCTGCCGCTGGCCTCCAGCTCGCGGTAGTGCTTCGCGAGACGGGTCGCGGTCAGCTGGTCGAGCTTGAGGTGCCCGAGCTCCGGGACCACGTGCACGCGCATGATCCGCCGATATCCGTCCATCGTGGACTTCGCCAGGCGAAGGCCTGCCAGCCATTGCTCGGAGTACTCCGCGATGGTCGGCCCGCCTCCTCGCGCGAGCAGGCGATGGTCGCGGATGTCGCGCCGAGCCTGCTGCAATGCATCGTCCGCCGCCTCCATCGTGACGAACCCGCTCTTACCCGCCTGCCTCGTGCGCCCGTCTGGATGGTCCGCGTCAAGAGGCACCCGCATCTGCCAACGCCACCGGGTCCCCGCACTCGTGGCGTAGCTCGTGATCGAGCCGACTCCGCGCCGCCTCGAGGGTGTTCGGCGCTGAGTCATAAGCCGTCCGGTCGGTACTCGTCGAGGCCGTCCGGTATCGAGTAGCCGGCCGCTGTCATGCGCTCCAACAGTGCGATCAGCTGGAGGTCGATCTGACGCCGCTTCTCTTCCTCGCGCGCTGCAAGCTCGTCTGCATTTTTGGCGGTTCTGTACTGGTAGGCGAGTCGGACGGAGTCCATCATCTGGCGCACGAGATGGTCGAATTGGAACTTGTGCCCAAAGGGATCTTGCGCGGCTCTCCAGTGCTCAAGACTCCGGTCGCCCCCGGCCAGTGACGGAGGCCTAACCCGGGCGCCAACGATCCAGTCGTAGGCCTCCCACGGGGACTCGGTGACGCCGGGCAATACCTCGATCGGTCCGTTGGTGGCCGCGGGCTGAATGAGCAGCGCGATCGGCGGAACGCCTAGGGCCGCGGCAAGAATCAGCAAGTCCGAGGCAGCCACGGTTGGACGCCGCCCGTTCTCCATATCGGCGATGACCGACCGCTTCACCTCGTGACCTAGAGCGGCCGTGCGATCGGCCAAGGCCTGGGCACTCAGGTCCTGTGCCCGCCTCATCGTTCGGATCTGAGCGCCAACGCTCGCAGTCAGCCGCCGCGCCCAGTCGCCGACGCCGGCCGTATTGACGACTCCGACGTCGCCCTCGTTGAGTTCCATGGCTCAAAACCTACATGACTTGACGGCAAGCAACAATGAGGTGCATACTCCTACATGACGGGCTGAACGCAATTCGTCATCTAAATGAGTTCAAAACGAAGGAGTCAACATGATCAAGTCACTAGCGGAGGTTCGAGCGTCGACCTCGGCTGCGCTGTCAATGTCCGAGGTAGCGACGGTGCTCGACCTCGACCCGCGCACGATCAGCGCCGCCGCCGCCGCGGGCGAGATCCCGAGCGTCCGAATTGGTCGCCGCGTCCTCGTGCCTCGTGAGGCGTTCTTGGCAATGCTCGACAACCAGGCGGTCGGGTCCGCCCGATGACCTCCGACCCGGTCGCCCTGCGCGAGCCCTCGCGTCATCACTTCGCCGCGATTGAGTTCCTCGACGGAGCCACCCTCGCTGTTCTCACGGTCGCAACCGGACCGGCGCACCCGCTCACGCCCAACGGGTTCATCGTCGGCCCGCTCGCGCTATCCCTCCCCGTCGCGGTAGGCGGCGTCGTCGATGTCGCCGAGCTGCGCGACAGAGTCGACATGTCGCTGTTGCTCATGGCCTACACCCGCACGTCGCCGTGGGAGATTGTGGCATCCAGGCACGTCGCGTGGGTCGACACCGAGCCTGCGCTGTGGCCGCTGCCCGAGTACACGCTTGAGTCGCTCATGGCGGGGTGCGCGCCGTGACCGCCGAGCACGAGGGCGAACAGCTCTACGCCTCCCGCCTCGGCAGGCCAGAGGGACAGATCCAGCAGATCTTCGCCGTCCGCCAGGCGGCACTCACGGCCAAGGCCGCAGCGCTCCCGGCTGGTACCCCGGCGCGAGCCGCCGCTGAGGCCGCTGTGCGCAGCGACCCGAGCAACCCCGCCGCCGAGCGCTCGGGCATCGCCTGGCGCAACAGCACGGACGGGCAGAAGACGAGACAGAGGTACCGAGATTGAGCGGCGCTGCAAGCGGCTGGGACGAGCTGGGATACGAGCCCTCCAGCTCTGTTCCCGAGTTCCCGCATGCGGTCGACGGTCCCAGCGCCAAGGCCGCGATCGAGCTGCCCGCCGCCGAGCGCACGAAGACCGGGCCGAGTCAGGCCACCGTCCTCGTGCAGCTTGCGCACTCCCTCTATCGGATCATCCACGGCGACGAGGGGCGCTTCTACGCCGTCGAGCGCGGGCGTCCCTCGATCGCGATGGAGCTGAACAAGGATCGCTTTGGCTCGCGTCTCGCCGCCGACTACTTCGCCGCCAAGACACAGGCGGCATCCGGGTCCGCGCTCAACGACGCAATGGCCGTGCTGCGCGGTCAGGTGCTCAACGACGCAGTGACGCCGGTCTACCTGCGCATGGCCCGGCACGAGGGCCGCGTGGTCCTCGACCTCGGCACCGACGACTGCCGCGCCCTCGTCGTGTCGCCGAGCGGCTGGCAGGTCGTCGAGCAGTCCCCGGTCCTCTTCCGCCGGAATGGCCTCGGCCTGCCTTTCCCGACGCCCGCGAAGGGTGGCAGCGTCGACGGCTTGCATGCGCTGCTCAACGTCGACGATCGCCGGTTCCGGTTGCTCGTCGGGTGGCTCATATCGACCTTCCTCCCCGACATCCCCCAGGCGATTCTCGTCATCACCGGGCAGCAGGGCACGGCCAAGACGACCACGGCCAAGATGCTGCTGAACATGTTCGACCCGAACGCGGCCGGCGTGCAGAGCCAGCCGACGAACGAAGAGAACTGGGCAGTGTCGGCCCGTGCCGTCTACGGGGTCGGCCTCGACAACGTCTCCCGGATGCCGCCGTGGTTCCAAGACGCCGTGTGCAAGGCCACGACCGGCGCCGCGTTTGTGCGCCGCGCCCGGTACAGCGACGACAGCCCTTCGACGATCAACCTCAAGCGCCCGATCGTCATCACGACGATCAACCCCGGAGCGCTCCAGGGCGATGTCGCCGACCGCATGCTGAAGGTTGAGCTGGATCCGGTCGACGAGGCACACCGCCGCGAAGCTGCCGAGGTCGACGAGGCGTTCAACGCCGCATGGCCGCAGACCTTCGGGGCGCTGCTCGACCTCGTCGCGCTCGTGCTCGCCGCTCACCCCGGCGTGGTCCTCGCCCGCAAGAGCCGCATGGCCGACTTCATGCGGGTGCTCGCCGCGCTCGATCAAGTGACCGGATGGGACACCCTCCACTCGTACCGGGCCGCGATTGAGGCAGTCTCCCAAGACGTCATCGACGGCGACTCTTTCGCCACGTCGCTCGTCGCGCTCGTCGAGCAGGTCGGCGTCTGGACCGGTACCTGTGGCGAGCTGCTCGCCCGCCTCGAAGACGGCAAGCAGCACACCGACTGGCCCAAGACCCCGCGCGGAGCAGCCGAGAAACTCACCCGCCTGAGCCCCGCACTCGCGAAGGCCGGCGTCCTTGTCGCCCGTCACGAGCGCAGCAACCGCGGCACCCAGTACAGCATCACCCGCGCCGGGGTCATCCTCTGCGCGATCTGCCAGACCCCGATCGCAGCCGCGCTCGTGACCGCTGGCGAGAGCACACACCCAACCTGCCAAGACGAAGAGGCCTTCTGATGACGATCCACACCACACCCGCCGCCGCATGGACGCCCGCCCTAGCCGACTTCCACGCCGCGCAGGTCGCGACCGGCCTCGCCACCGCCACCGCATCCAACCAGGTCACCCGCCTCCAGCGCCTCGCCCAAGCCCACGGCGGCTCGCCGTGGGACGTGACGACCGAGCAGCTACAGGCATGGCTCGACGCGCTGCCCTGCACCGCGATCACCGTGAAGGGCTACCGGATGACCATCCGCGCGTTTTACCGGTGGGCATGGCAGGTCGGCCACGTGGCCGTGAGCCCCGCCCCGGATGCCCCGCCCGTCACGAGGTACCGCCTCGACCAGCGCTGGCAGGATGCACTCGCCCTGTTCGAGACCGCCGAGCGCGCAGCCGGCCGCACGCCGGAGACAATCGCGCAGCGGGTCAAGCACATGACCCGACTCGCCTCCGAGGCCCCGCACTCGCCGTGGCAGATGAACCACGAGAACCTCTGCGACTGGCTCAACGGCCTCCCGTGCAGCCGCCCCACGCAGCTCCAGCACCGCGTGTCCGTCCGTGCCTTCTACCGCTGGGCCAAGCTCACCGGCCGCGTGTTCGAGGATCCCGCCGTCGAGCCGTCAGGCCGCGCGCAGACGCTCCCCGTACCGCCCGCATGGGAGGTCGAAATCCGGGGGTACCGCTCATACCTGCGAGCCAACGGCCATTCGGAGACGACGACGAGCGGACGCATGCAGCAGCTTGGACGGTTCGCCAGGGACAACGCCAGCCTGTCGCCGTTCGAGGTCACGCTGGATGACCTGATCGAGTGGATGAGCGGCAAGCGCTGGGCCGCTGAGACTCGCCGGGGCAATCGGGCAACGCTCGTGTCGTTCTACGGGTGGGCCGAGGACACCGACCGTATCGAGGTCAACCCGACGAGCAAGCTCCCGGTCGTGAAGGCCGCGCAGCCGAGGCCGCGCCCCGCGCTGGACCACGAGTACAGCGCCGCCCTTGGCCGCGCCGGAGACCGCGAGACGCTCGCGCTGCGCCTCGGTGCCGAGATGGGCCTCCGCCGCGCCGAGGTCGCCTCGCTCCACTCCCGCGACATCACCGGCACCCAGTCCGCCTGGTCGCTCCAGGTGCACGGCAAGGGCGCGAAGCTGCGCACGCTGCCGCTGCCGAATGGCCTCGCCGAGCAGCTCCGCGCGCTCCCCGAGGGCTACGTCTTCCCGGGCCAGATCAACGGCCACATGTCCCCCCGTTGGATGGGGAAACTCGTCTCCGGCCTGCTCCCCGCCGGCGTCACCATGCACGCGCTCCGGCACCGGTTCGCTACCCGCGCCTACAACATCGACCGGGACGTGTTCACCGTCCAGCAGCTGCTCGGCCACGCCAGCCCCGCCACCACGCAGCGCTACGTGCAGGTGTCCGATGAACGCATGCGGCGTCTCGTGGAAGCGGCGAACGCATGAGCGCCCCGACTGGCCGGGACGAGGTCCTCCCGACCGCGCTCGACAGCCTCGTGCACGCCGGGCCCGCGCAGCTCGAACTGGAGCTGCGCATCCTTGAACGAGCAAACCCCGGCCCAGCGCTCGACCTTCTCAGGGTCGCTCTGGATCGGTTGCGCGCATGAGCAAGCCTCCGCCGCATCCGGTCGTAGCAGAGGCCACCGACGCTGCCACGCGCCTGCGCGCCGCAGCCGGAGGACAGCCCCTGCCGCTCGCTGTCGCGACCTACCTCGACGCGATCGCGAAGCACTGGCGCGACTGGCTCCCCTCAGACCCCGCCGCCGTCGACCGGGCAACCGTCGCGATCATCCGCGCCGTGCTCGCCACCTACCCAGGCACATCGCCTGCCACACAGACACCGGAAGCTGACGCCGGTACCCGTCAGCACAGCACCCCCGAAAAGAAAGGTTGAGTCATGGGACTCTTCTCCACCCGCACCGCAGCCGTCCCCGAGGGCCTCCACGAGGGCTACGACGACCCCGAGTCGTGGTTCTCCATCCCCGAGGATCTCCGCGAGTTCTGGACCGAGCACGCCGCAAGCGTGAAGGTTGACCAGATCGGCCAGACCATCGACCTGCTCGCCGAGCTCGTCGTCATCCGCGAAGCGCGGGGCAAGGCCGGCATGCGGTACCTCCCTCCGCAGACCGGGGTGCTCCAGAGCTTCAAACGCCTCTCGGGCACGAGGGACATCTACGTGACCCTGACCGACATCGCCGCTGTCGCGGGCGTCGCCGAGTACATCGACGAGCACTACGACGAGCTGCGCGCCAAGGCGGTCCACTCGATCCGCGCCCACGAGGTCGCCGACCTCCGAGCCCGCATGGTCACCAAGGCCGCAGCCGATGCGAAGCACCACGCCACGTACCTCTGCGCGGTGTGCAACGTCTCCGACCCGATCGGCGGGGGAGGCATCCCCAAGGCTCGCCTGGTCGATCAGGAAAAGGCCCCGTGGCCCAACCACGAGCAGATCGAACTCATCTCGTGCTTCAAGTGCTTCCTCGTCGCGCGCACCCTGCTGGCCGAGAAGGCCCGAGCCGAGTCGGTCGGTGGCCTCGGCCAGACGCGCGAGCAGGTCGTGCTCGCGCTCCTCGCCGAGACTCCGAGCCGCGGCCACACCTCAGCTACGGCACGCATCGCGTCCAAGGCGCACCAGGCCGACGATGAGCCGGCGTTCTTCCCTCAGTTGTTCCCTGGCGGACAGCCGCAAAACCGGGTCACCTCTTCGTGAGTTCGCTCGACAGGTAACCGACGCAGATCGCAAGGGCGAGGCCGAGCACGAGGGCCTCGCCCTTCGTCGCGCGCTCAGACCGCGAATTGTCGGGGTTTTTTGAGGAACGGTTCGTACCTCCGCCTGTAGGCAGAACGAAATTCTCTCTAAACGAGTGAAGGTGGTACAAACCTTGATACAAACATGGCAGGTTGGGC
Organism: Marisediminicola sp. UYEF4; assembly: GCF_040546025.1. Lineage (NCBI taxonomy): Bacteria > Bacillati > Actinomycetota > Actinomycetes > Micrococcales > Microbacteriaceae > Marisediminicola > Marisediminicola sp. UYEF4. The sequence goes on from NZ_JBEPNA010000010.1 coordinate 108,645, forward strand.
GGCATCGCTCGCGGTGCGCCAGCATCGAGCAGAATTCGCGGTGTGCGTCTCTTCTGCTCTTCCTTTTTAGGCATGGCAAAGCAGCGGCCTTCCGGCCGCCAACGATGCCGACTCTATCGGGTCATCGTTGGCGACCGCAAGTCACCAGGCTCACATCGGGGCTGCCGCCCGTTCGTTCCGAACGGTTGCCCTCAGATCGCCGCGGCTGGGTCGCGCGGATCGGCACACGCTGCGCGCTGCTGTCCCTGCTCGATGGGCGCCGGCGGATCGGAGGTGGGATCAGGGATCGACACGAGGTCGCGGCCGGCAGGCGAGTGACGGTTGTCCGCTCGGCGTGACGGTTGATCGAGGACCGTCACGGCAACCGTCACAGTTCAGAGGCCACGTATTCATTGGGATGCGCGGGCGCTCGGTGCGCGTGTGACGGTTGTGACGGTTGTTTCGGGGAACTTTAGCGGTGTGCTCTCCCGTGCCGAGGGCGCCGGCGGATCCGGGGTGGTCGTGGGCTCGCGGGGAGCGGGCTCGCGCAGCGCGGCGGGGCCCACGGCTGGAGCTGTCCGCGGCCGGCGTGCTCGTGCT
>NZ_JBEPNA010000011.1:0-101145 GCF_040546025.1 Marisediminicola sp. UYEF4
AAGAAGCCACCCGTTCTCCGGCCCACGATCGTCACCGCGCGACGCCAGAGCCAACGCCGCCCGCCACGTCACCCGATTCCGACCCGCGCACCTAGAAGGTTTGACGGGGTCTGAGCGGCTGGCGCGGCACACCCTCGAAGGGTGGCGCGTCCCGTCCGTCTGCGTGCGGTTCGCCCCGGGCTATAGCAGGGCGTCGATGCCGAGGGCCTCGGCGGCCTGCTTCGCTCGTATCGGCATCCAGGCCACCGTTCGCGCGATCGTATCCGTTTGCAGGCGCGGTGGCAGGTCGGAGGCGACATCTGACATGACGTCCGAAATCTCGATCAGGTAGACGGCCACGAGGGCCAGCAGGTCATCGCGATCCATTCCGCATCGTCGCGCGATCAAGCCCAGCTCAAAGCGTGCGACATCGCGGGCCAGGTAGCTCGCGCCGTACCGCACCGCCAGCTCTCGTTCCCCAGCCCGTTTCAACAACGAAGGCACATCCAGGGTCAGGTCGTTGCCCAGATAGGGCAGCGCGGACGAGGCGTCGTACAGCGGAGTAAGTCTCGCTCCGCCTGACTCCAGGAAGAGCGAGTGGTTCTTCGTATGCGCGTCCGTCGACAAGACTATCCAGGAGAAGAGGAGCATCGCGGCGTAGCGTCTGCGGGAATCGTCGTCGGCGACCTTCTCGAGCAAGCCAGCAATCTCGTCGACGCCCGGTCCGCCGTGTTTCTCAAACTTCAGGAGCCTGGGTTGTCCCAGAGCCTGCAGGATGTCCTCTTGATGCAGCCGGACGGTCCGGTCACCTTCGATTCGCCGGTCGAAGCGTTCGACCATGAGAGAGTGCTCGCCGCCGTGTTCGAAGAGTTCGACGGTTGCGGCAGGAATACCGAGGAGATACGCGGTGCGCATGACGAGGTACTCGATGAGTTCGCCGTCCTGGACGCCGGTGACCTGGGGCTTGAACAAGTGGGTTGATCCGTCGGCGCCGGCGGTTTCGAACCAGGCGCCACCGTGCCGGGCAAGAGAGAATTTCGTCTGGGCGCCGCCGAGCGAGAATTGCCCAGAGGCGGGCATGGAGTCGTCGTGCCACGCGGTGTCATCCTCTCGCAACAAACGGATTCGATCTGCGATCTCGCTATGGGAGATCGGCCGACGACTCGAGATCTCTGGTTCGCCCGCGCGGCGAAAGGACGCCGCCCCCGCGACATCCTGGCCATACTCTTGAAGCAAGTAGAAGGGTTCCACGGTGTCCAGCCCGGCGTCGTTTGCCCAGCGCTGCCGCACCTCCGGATTGTCCGGCAGTAAGTTGTCGACGAAGCTGGCGACGACCCTGCCGGTGTGCCTCCTCTGTCGCAGGGGGAGCGACAGAGATAGCGGGATCGCCTCATCGGCGCTCGACCATGCGTCGTCGTATTCAAGTACGTAGTCTTCGACGGCCCGGCGTTGCAGACGTCCGACCCGATAGCCATAGAGGACGACGTCAAGCGGGTCAGTCATCCTGGGCTCGGGGGTTCAGTCTCGCTGAATCGAGTTGTCGGATCGCGTCACGCATGGCCACCAGCTCGTCCTGCGAGGGGATCTGACGGACCGCCTCCAACGAGCGTCTCAGCACGTCCATGTTCAATTGCGGCATGTCGATCTTGGGAACCGCGTACTTCTTGGGCCGTGGGGACAGCGGTGAATCAGCGGACACTACCGGATCGGCGCGCACGATGAGGTTGAGCTCGCGTAGGACGGCGAAAACCTTCGCCAATGACACGTCAGAGCTATCGCGCTCGAATCGGACCAACCACTGGCGGGTGACCCCAGCGCGCTTGGCCAGTTCTTCTTGCGAGTGACCGAGTTCGCGGCGGCGCAGTCGTGCGACCGCACCAAAGTCATCAACTGTGCGGATCCGCATCATGCTCCTCGAGTGCCCAACACCACGTCATGTCGCTTTCGTGTTACATCATCAAATGTAACGCACAGCGTACATTTATGAATTGTAACGCAAATCGTACATTTGTAAAATGTAACGCAAACCGTACATTCAACCCAGTGTTGCATGGATGCGACAGGTCCCCACCGTTTTTCGATCAGTCGCCGTGCCGCCGCGGGTGAAGGCTGATCGGGCGTGGCATGGTTTCGGCCGACCGCCGGGGCCCCGCGGACGCTGCCGGAAACCGATGGGTTCGTCCGCCATATCTGTTAACTTCATCGAGAACGTACGGCCGGACCGTGCGTTGCCGATGGCACTGGACGCTCACCGCGGGTGGCGAGCACCGGTCGCATTCCACGCCAGCACTCGGTAGTCCTCGCCTGCCGAACCTTGAATCACCCGCTGAATGCACGCAATGCGTTGAGGACGTCGACGGCGAGATATGCGCCACTGACTCACCTGCTCCTTTCATTCCTGGATCAGGTGACGAGCACTGCCTTGTAGAGTTCCACAGCGTCTCGCTGGCGAGCGATCTCGTAGACCGTGTGTTCCGGCAAATTGACCCCGCGACGATCCCGTCGCGATCGAGAGCGCACGGCCGTCCGGTCGTCGACCAGCACTAGCGTGGAATCGCTGCCCGACCAATCGCTGAGGCGTGGAAGGGCTGAGGATACGCACCGCCCACGCTCGATTCTTGATCCCGACCGATTCGACGACGGCAGATGATCGGCCTGGTGCCGCGAGAAGGGTAGCGGGCTGTGCCCGGACCAACAGCGAACACTTTGATAGCCGCTCCACGTCCTGGAAGCACATCAGGTCGACCGTGTTATTAGCGATCAGTTGAACGGTCCGTCAATCGCCCACGCTATCCCGACCGCGCTGTCGGCACTTCGCTGCGCACTGATTCGAGGTCGCCTTGGTCGAGGTAGTTGTATTGGTTCCAGGCTCGTTCGAGGATCGGGTTCTTGCCGGTGTCGCGGAGGTCCTTCATGACGCTCACCAACGACCAGGTCCGCTTTTCCGGGTCTGCGAGCACGGTCTGTAGTAGGTCGACGGCTTCGAGCTCATCGAGGCAGGCGAAGTGCTCAAGCTCGCGGAGCGACATGACCTGGGCCGCGGTGGTGCCGTGCGCGCCGTACTCAGGCAGGATGCTGGCGTTGCCGAGGTAGAACGGTTCGGCGGTCACGATCAGCCCGATCACGGGCCGATCGGCTGGGACGTGCGCGAATGCGACGTGCCTGTTCTGGATCAGCGCGGCGGTGCGGTCGATCTGCTCCCGCGCTTTGCCGAGCGATCGAGCGACGACCGTGCCCAGCGAGGCATCGGCTGCTTTGGCGCCGAGAGTCATGCGCGCGCTCTTGCACTCGACCAGCACCACGGCACGCTCGGTGACCCAGATCCAGTCGACGGACTTGTCGCCTTTGCCATAGCTGATCTCGCCCTCGACGTGGTCACCGGCGATCAGCCGGAGTTGCCGCCCGACGTACTGCTCGACGCGGCCTCCGAGGTTCTCCGCGAACGGCAACCCCCACTTCTTCATACCGACGTAGTACAGGTTGGTAGGGAAGATTGCGCGCGAGACGAGCATGCTCTGCGGTGCCCAGACACCGGCCCGGCCGAGGTCAATCAGGGGGCGGGCAACGAAGGGATTGAAGGCGAAGCGTTGCCGGTGCCCGGCCACGGGCGGAGCCGCGCCGTGCAGCGCGCGTGCGCCATCGATTGTCGTGGTGAAGTGGCGGATAAGCTGCACCGGCTCGGCACGCGGCGCTACCCGGTTGAACACCAACTGCATGTGCGGGGCGTCTAAGAGGATGAAGTCGATGAAGCCGCTGTTGTGTGTCACCCAGGCGTGCAGGATCAGCGCTGCACGGGCGACCTCGCCAAGGCCGATCCCGAACACCTCATCCCAGGGGATCGGTGTACCAAGCGTGGGGTCTCCGAATAGTGCCCAGACCCGGGAGAGTTCCTCGAATTCCGACTCGCCATATCCGAATTGCTCGTAGACGAGCGGCGTCATAATGTCCGAGAGGCTCGGGTCGTCTTCCGGCTCGTAGGCATCATTGAAGCAGTTGTAGAGTCGCGCGAAGTCCGACTCCGTCGGTGTACCGCCGTGTCGCCATTCGTTGGAGTGGAGCACCGATTCGCGGGCCATCGCCGAGGCGGCCCATGGCCAACGTCCGTCATTGAGGCGGCCGCGACCGACGATCAGCGGATCGAGCTGGGAAGTATGTGCGGCGAGCGCGGGCAGGAACCTCGACGGCGGGAACCGGCGCACAGCTTGACGGAATTCGCTGTAGCGAGGCGACGAGCGTTCGAACGGCATGCCCTAACGGTATTCCGGAGCACCGACACGTGGTCGTCCCGGCCGACCGCCCACGCGCATGGGGAACTGGACGGCGACGGATGAGCAGTTGTAGCGTATAAGTTTTGATCAGCGCGCGCTAAGGGGCGCTAACGTCGTTGCGGTCGGCATCGATCCAGTCAGGTAGGAACCGGAGTCGAGCGGCACGCTCCGTTCGACCTCGTGGCCCGTTGGAGTCCGCTACCCAGAGTTCTGACCGGTAGCTATCGCTGTTCTGCCTGGCGCGCCGGTCCTTTACCTGCCATAAACCCACTCCGAAGTCGCCCCAAACAGTCCAAGCTCGACCGTAGAGTGGATCACGTAACGAAGCCCGAGATCCCCGTGATTCCGGGGGAGTAGCGCCTCAGATAGCCTGCAAACGGTGGGTGAAATCGCCTCCAGTGGGTTCTGGATTCAAGTCCCAGGGGGTGCACAGCGAAGCTCGTCGATTTACACCCGGGGCAACCACCCGACGCGCGGCACGAGATCTACTCGGCGCTCGCCAGGGCCGTTCTTTCCGCGCAGTCCGCGGCGCCCCCGGACGATCCGTGAGCCTCGCTCCAACTGGGGGTCTCGGCGCCACCACCTCGGCAGTTCGGGGGTGCAGAAATGGTGAAGCCGTCGGCGGGAAATCGGCGGCGGAACCGCTCATCACCCGCTCGGTGGAGCACGTCCGGCGTTATCGCGGACGCGGTGACGACATCGCCGGGGGCAACGATGGGCTCGAGAACACCGACAACGGGTGACGCTACACGTCGAATTCTCGGAACCGCCCTCCTCGCAGCCGCCCTTCTCGCGACGACCCTCGTGCCGACCATCGCGCCAGCCGCGGCGGCCGCGACCGGAGCGGACCGGTTCTCCTCACGCTGCCGACGGCGCTGCCGGATTCGGTAAAGACCGAACTCAACCGGCTGAGACCGCAGAAGATCATCGTCGTCGGCGGCACCGACCGCTTTGCGGCCTCTCAGGGTGTCGTCAGCGACGCCTTCGGAGCGATCGGCGCGACGAGGGTGTATCTGGCAACGGGAGCGAACTTCCCGGATGCTCTCGCGGCGAGTGCGGCGGCGGGAAAGCTCGGCGGCGCCGTACTCCTGGTGCAGGGGACCGCGAGCGGTCTCGATGCGACGACCGAGGCCCTCATCCTGCGCCTCAAGCCCATCGACGTTGTCGTGGTAGGAGGACCGGCGTCCATGTCGGCCGGGATACTGGCCGATGCGAAGGCACTGGGGTTGCCCGGCGGCGCCTTCCGGCTCGGAGGCACCGACCTGACCGAAACGAGACGTCGAAGAACATCAACAACGAGGCGTTCGAGGACGCGGAGTCCGTCGACCTCGCAACAGGCGCCAAGTTTCCTGATGCACTCGCGGGCGCGCCGCGGGCGGGAAGCGTCGGCTCGCCGCTGTACGTCGTGCCGGGCGTGTGCGTGCCGGCGGCCACACTTGCCGAGATCCGCAGGTTCGCACCATCGCGCATCGTGATTCTCGGCGGAGTGCAGGCGGTCGCACGGGCCGTCGAGACGCTCACCTCCTGCTGAGGCGCCCGAACGCACGGATGGGCCGGTCACGGGTGCGACCGGCCCATCGCAGCAGACGGGTGAGGCTACTTCTTCTCGCCGAAGACGTCCTTCTCCATCGCGTCATAGCCCTCGGCCTGCGGATCCCTGTGCAGGCCGCCGCTCAACGCGTACTCCTCCTCGGGCGAGAGCACGAGCTGGTGGCGTCCGTAGAGAGCGAAGCCCGCAAGGATGACCGCGTACACGATGATGATCCCGATGATGGCCGGCTGGAACGCCTCGTTGAGCAGGAAGCCCAGGAAGATCAGCGCGGAGATCACTGCGGCGGTCACCGCACCGGGCACGCCCCACGGGCTGACGTAGGGACGGGCAACGTTCGGGAACTTCCGTCGCAGGATAACGAACGAGACCATCTGCAGGAAATACGCGAGCACAGCACCCCAGACGGCGATGTTCAGGATGATCGCGCCGGCGACCGCGCCGGCACCCTCGCTGACCGAGGCGAGCACTTCCAGTACGAGGAGCGCCACGAAACCGATCACCGCGCCGACGAGAAGTGCGACCCACGGGGTCTGGCGCTTGCCGGTGAGCGAGAAGAACTTCGGGTAGTACCCGGCTCGGGAGAGCGAGTACATGTTGCGGCCGTAGGCGAACATGATGCCCTGAAGCGAGGCGAGTAGCCCCACGAGGGCGAACAACGCGAGGACCGCGGCCAATTCGTCGCCGACGATGGCGCGGAAGCCGTCGAGCAGCGGCTCGAGAGAGACGCCCGTCGCCTCCGCCCCGAGGATCCCGGTGTTGAGAACAAGGATGAGCAGGCCCGTCGCGATGAGGGTTGCCCGCGCCCACAGGCCCGCCCGCGGGATGTCCCTGGACGGGTTGTGGGACTCCTCGGCGGCGAGCGGGAGCTCCTCGATGCCGAGGAAGAACCACATCGCGAAGGGGAGCGCAAAGAGGATGGGCACAACGCCGTGCGGGAGGAAGGTGCTCTGGCCCTCGTCCGGCGGGATGTTGAACAGGTTGTCGACGCTCCAGAGGCCAGAGAATGCCGCCATCGCCGAGAAGACCAGAAGGATGGCGATGGAGATAATCGAGACGATGATCGCGAATTTGAACGAGATCGCGGCTCCCGCCGAGTTGAGGGCGATGAATACGGCATAGAGGATCAGCCACCAGATCCACATGTTGCCGTCGAGGGAGAAGCCGAGAAGCTCGCTCGTGATCCCGTCGGCGTATTGCGCGGAGAAGTAGACGATGACGGCGGTCGTCGCGACGTACTCGATCGTCTCTGCCAGCCCGGTGACCAGGCCGCCCCACGGCCCCATCGCCGATCGGGCGAAGGAGTAGGCGCCGCCGGTGTGCGGCATTGCCGCCGCCATCTCACCGATGCTGAAGATGAGGCCGTAGTACATGACCACGAGGATCGCGAAGGCGATCACCATGCCGCCGAAGCCGGCGAAGTCGACCCCGAAGTTCCAGCCCGAGAAGTCACCCGAGATGACGGCGGCGACGGCGAGTCCCCACAGTCCCCAGACTCCTGCGGATCTCTTCAGCGATCGTTTCTCGAAGTACCCGTCGGCGGCTGGCGTGTAGGTGACGCCGGAGGTGGAGCGCTTGCCTGAATCTGTCATGAGTTTTTTCTCCCAGAGGCGGTGCGGAACCGGTAGAGATCGCGGGTGGTCTCGCCCGCGAGTGGATCAGAGTTGATTGGAGCGTACTGGTCTATTGGTACCCGCTGTCTACCTTTGGACGTTAATATCTTGTGACAAACACGCCGAGCACACCGCGTGCGCTGTGGTGTAATGGTCGGACGTTGCCACTCGGGCAACCTCGCGGGGCTCGACGAGGAGACAAGATCATGGCAGGACGAACCGGAATGATCACCACGGACGAGCTCAACCCGCTCATCGACGCCGGCGAGATCGACACCGTGATCGTCGCGTTCACCGACATGCAGGGCAGGCTCGTGGGCAAGCGCGTCGCCGCGAGATTCTTCAAGGACGAGATCTCGTCGCACGGCGCCGAGTGCTGCAACTACCTGCTCGCCGTCGACGTCGAGATGAACACGGTCGACGGCTACCGAATCTCATCGTGGGAGAAGGGGTACGGCGACATGGCCATGATCCCCGACCTCGCGACCATGCGGCTCGTGCCCTGGCTGCCGGGCACTGCGCTCGTGATGGCCGACCTGACCTGGCTCGACGAGGCGCCCGTGCGGCCATCGCCCCGCGAGATCCTCAAGGCGCAGACTGCGCGGCTCGCCGACCTCGGTCTCGTGGCCCAGATCGGCACCGAGCTGGAGTTCATCGTCTTCGACGACAGCTACCGCGACGCCTGGAAGAAGGGCTACACGGGCCTGACCGCCTCGAGCGACTACAACATCGACTACGCGATCCTCGCCTCGACCCGCATGGAACCGCTGCTGCGCGACATCCGGGTGGGGATGGAGGGCGCCGGGCTGTACTGCGAGGGCGTCAAGGGCGAGTGCAACCTCGGCCAGCAGGAGATCGCCTTCCGCTACGACGAGGCCCTGGTCACCTGCGACAACCACTCGATCTACAAGAACGGGGCGAAGGAGATCGCCGACCAGCACGGCAAGTCGATCACCTTCATGGCGAAGTACGACGCCCGCGAGGGTAACAGCTGCCACATCCACATCAGCCTGCGCGGCACCGACGGCAGCGCCGTCTTTGCCGACGAGGATGCCGAGTACGGCATGTCGAAGATGTTCCGACACTTCCTCGCCGGCCAGCTGACAGCCATGCGCGAACTGACGCTGTTCTTCGCGCCCAACATCAACTCGTACAAGCGGTTCGTCGAGGGCTCCTTCGCCCCCACGGCCGTCGCTTGGGGCCTCGACAACCGCACCTGCTCGCTGCGCGTCGTCGGGCGCGGGCACAGCATGCGCGTGGAGAACCGCGTGCCGGGCGGCGACGTCAACCAGTACCTCGCGGTCGCCGCCCTCATCGCGGGCGGCCTCCACGGCATGGAGAACGAGCTCGAGCTCGAGCCACTGCTCGAGGGCAACGCCTACGGCAGTGCCGCGCCGCGCGTGCCCGCGAGCCTGCGTGAGGCGGCCGAGCTCTTCGGCGGCTCGGCCATCGCCCGCGCGGCCTTCGGCGACGACGTCGTCGAGCACTACCTCAATAACGCGGCCATCGAGGTCGCGGCGTACGACGCGGCCGTCACCGACTGGGAGAGGGTTCGCGGCTTTGAACGGCTCTGACAAGCAACCCTCCGCGCCGATCATCGGCATCACCACCTACCTGGAACCGGCCCACATGGGCGTCTGGGACGTGCGCGCCGCCGTGCTGCCCGAGGTGTACCTCGATTCGGTCATCGCTGCGGGGGGCATCGCGGTGCTGCTGCCGCCGCAGCCGGTCACCGACGAGATCGTCGACCGGGTGCTCGACTCGCTCGACGGCCTCGTGCTGAGCGGGGGAGCCGACATCGACCCCGGCCTCTACGGACAGGAGCCGCACGAGGCGACCGCCCCGCCCCGGGTCGACAGGGATGCGTGGGAGCGGGCGCTCATCACGAGGGCGATCGCGCGGCAGATGCCGTTCCTCGGCATCTGCCGAGGCGCCCAGATGCTCAACGTCGCGCTCGGCGGCACGCTTCACCAGCACCTGCCCGAGATCGTCGGCAGCACGAAGTACCAGCCGGCCCCCGCCCAGTTCGGGCCGGTCGACGTCGAGGTGACCGGGAACAGCCGTCTCGCGGAGGTGCTCGGCCAGACCGCGTCGAACCTCAACGTTCTCTGCTACCACCACCAGGGCATCGACCGGGTGGCCGACGGCCTCACGGTGACGGCGGTCTCCGAGGACGGCGTGATCGAAGCCGTGGAACTTGGGGCGGTGCCGTTCGGCATCGCCGTTCAATGGCATCCGGAGCAGGATGCCGCCGACCGACGACTCTTCGAAGGACTGGTGAGGGCAGCACGATGACCACCACGACACTCATAAATCCGGCCGACGAAACTGTGATCGGCACGATCGAGCACAGCACGATCGAGCAGGTCGACGAGGCGATCGCGCGGGCGACACTCGCCCAGCTCGGCTGGGCCGCACTCGCGCCCGCCGATCGCGCCGGCGCGCTGCGCCGGTTCGCGTCTGCCGTCGACGGCGCGATCGACAACCTCGCGGCCCTCGAGGTGACGAACTCCGGGCACCCGATCGGGCAGGCGCGCTGGGAGGCCGGCCACGTGCGCGACGTGCTGAACTACTACGCCGCCGCGCCCGAGCGGATGCTCGGCCAGCAGATCCCCGTCGCTGGCGGCATCAACGTGACCTTTCTGGAGCCGGTCGGGGTCGTCGGCATCATCGTGCCGTGGAACTTCCCGATGACGATCGCGAGCTGGGGGTTCGCACCCGCGCTCGCCGCGGGCAACGCCGTCGTGGTGAAGCCCGCGGAATGGACCCCGCTCACCGCGATCCGGCTCGGCGAGCTCGCGCTCGAGGCGGGGCTGCCTCCCGGTCTGTTCCAGGTGCTGCCGGGCAAGGGGTCGGTGGTCGGTGAGCGGTTCGTCACGCATCCCGGGGTCGGCAAGATCGTCTTCACCGGCTCGACCGAGGTCGGCAAGCGGGTGATGGCCGGATGCTCGGAGCAGGTCAAGCCCGTCACGCTTGAGCTCGGCGGCAAGAGCGCCAACGTGGTGTTCGCCGACGCCGACCTGGAGAAGGCAGCGGCGACCGCCCCCTACTCCGTGTTCGAGAACGCCGGCCAGGACTGCTGCGCGCGCAGCCGGATCCTGGTGCAGCGGAGTGTGTTCGATCGGTTCCTCGAGCTGCTCGAGCCTGCGGTGAAGGCCGTGAAGGTGGGCCAGCCCGGCGACGCCGACACGGAGATGGGACCGCTCGTCTCGCGCGCCCACTTCGATTCGGTCGCGGCCTACGTTCCCGATGACGCGAGAGTCGCCTTCCGCGGGAGCGCGCCCGACGGCCCCGGCTTCTGGTTCCCGCCGACCGTTCTGCTCCCCGCATCCGACACCGACCGAACGGTCTCCGACGAGATCTTCGGCCCCGTCGTCACGGTGCAGGCCTTCGACGACGAGGCCGACGCGATCAGGATGGCCAACGCGAGCCAGTACGGTCTCTCCGGCTCGGTCTGGACCCGCGATCTCGGTCGCGCCCTGCGGGTCTCGCGCGGCATCGCGAGCGGCAACCTCTCGGTCAACTCCAACTCCTCGGTGCGCTACTCGACCCCGTTCGGCGGGTTCAAGCAGAGCGGGCTCGGGCGCGAGCTGGGGCCGGATGCCGCGGAAGCGTTCACCGAGACCAAGAACGTCTTCATCTCGACCGTCGATTGAACCAGGAGCAGCCATGACAGTCACACCCCTCGATCTCACCCAGCGCCTCGCCGGCCGGGTCGCGGTCATCACCGGCGGCGCGAGCGGGATCGGCCTCGCGACGGCCAGGCGCCTCGCGGCCGAAGGCGCGAAGGTCGTCATCGGCGACCTCGATGTCGCGACGGGCACCGCGGCGGCCAAGGAGGTCGGCGGAATCTTCGTCCAGGTCGACGTGACCGACGAGGCTCAGGTCGACAACCTGTTCGCCGCGGCCGACGAGGAGTACGGCTCGGTCGACATCGCGTTCAACAACGCCGGCATCTCGCCGCCCGACGACGACTCGATCGAGACCACCGGGCTGCCGGCCTGGCAGAAGGTGCAGGACGTCAATCTCAAGTCGGTGTACCTGTGCTGCCGCGCGGCCCTGCGCTACATGGTGCCGCAGCGCAGCGGCTCGATCATCAACACCGCCTCCTTCGTCGCCGTGATGGGGTCGGCCACGAGCCAGATCTCGTACACCGCGTCGAAGGGCGGGGTGCTCGCGATGAGCCGCGAGCTCGGTGTGCAGTTCGCCAGGCAGGGCATCCGGGTCAACGCCCTGTGCCCGGGCCCCGTCGACACCCCGCTGCTGCGCGAGCTGTTCGCGAAGGATGCCGAGCGCGCGCAACGGCGCCTCGTCCACATCCCCATCGGCCGGTTCGCCCGCGCCGACGAACTCGCCGCCGCCGTGGCCTTCCTCGCGAGCGACGACTCCTCGTTCATGACCGCGACGACGTTCATGGTCGACGGCGGCATCAGCGCCGCGTACGTGACACCCGTGTAGTCATGTCCGATCCGGGGGGAGAGTCGCATCCGACGGTCGCCGACGATGCGCTGTTCCGGCCGGTACGGGCCGGCAACGCGTTCGAGGACACAGTCGCGCGGCTGCTGCAGGCGATCCGTCTGGGCATCGTCGCGCCGGGTGAGGCGCTGCCGGCAGAACGTGACCTCGCCGCCCGCTTCGCAGTGAGCCGGGACACCGTGCGCGAGGCGATCAAGTCGCTTGCCGATGCGGGCTTCGTGGTGTCGAAGCGGGGCAGGTACGGAGGCACTTTCGTGTGCGAGACGCTCCCACCGCGCGGGGTTGCAAATGCCGTCGAGGAGGCGGCGCAGCCGCACGAGGAGATTACGGCGGCCGAGATCGACGACGTGCTGGGCCTTCGCGAGATCCTCGAGACGGGCGGTGCGCGCGCATCCGCCGCCCGCCCCCTCGCGGCGGCGGAGCGCGACATGCTGTGGACCCGCCTGCAGGAGACCGCCGAGTCGCCGGTGGAAGACTATCGGCGGCTCGACTCCCGGCTGCACCTCACCATCGCCGAGCTCGCCGGCTCGCCGTCACTCGTGCCGCTCATCGCCGACAACCGCACGCGAGTGAACGACCTGCTCGACCGAATCCCGCTGCTCGATCCCAACATCGCGCACTCCAACCAGCAGCACCGGGCGATTGTCATCGCAATCCTCACCGGCGACGCCGAGCTCGCCGAGAGCGCGATGCGGGAGCACCTCGACGGGTCCGCCGCTCTGTTGCGCGGGTTCCTCTCCTGAGCCCCTGTTTAATGGTCGCGTCCGCATCGCACGATCCGACCGAAGGGCAAGCGCCATGCCAGAACTGAGCCCATGGCTGGAGGTGGTCGTCGCGGTCGTCGCCGCGATTGCCGTCGCCGTCGTCATCACGGCGGTTGCCGCGCTCGCCCTGCGGCTCGCGGGGCGGCGAAGGGCCTGGCCCAAGGTGCTGGTGGCGCGCGCCCGCATCCCGTTCCGCATCACTCTCACGGTCGCCCTTGTCTGGATCGCGGTCGAGCTGACACTGCCGGGCGGGGACTGGCGGTTCCTGGTGACGCTCGCTTTCCGGGTCGCCTTCATCATTGCCGTGGCGTGGCTCATCGCCGCCGCCGCGATCTTCCTCGAGGACATGGGCCTCGGCCGCTACCGGCTGGACGTACCCGACAACCGCGTCGCGCGGCGGATGCAGACCCAGGTGGCGCTCCTGCGCCGGCTCACGATCGTGGTGGTGGTCATCCTCGCCCTCGGCGCGATCCTGCTGAGCTTCCCCGGTGTCGAGACCCTCGGCGCAAGCATCCTCGCCTCGGCCGGTCTCCTCAGCATTGTCGCGGGGCTCGCGGCCCAGTCGAGCCTCGCCAATGTCTTCGCGGGCATCCAGCTTGCCTTCAGCGACGCGATCCGCATCGACGATGTCGTCGTGGTGGAGGGGGAATGGGGGCGCATCGAGGAGATCACCCTCACGTACATCGTCGTGCACCTGTGGGACGACCGGCGCCTCGTGCTGCCGTCGACGTGGTTCACGACGAACCCGTTTCAGAACTGGACGAGGCGCACCTCCGAGCTGCTCGGCGCCGTGGAGTTCGACCTCGACTGGAGCGTCTCGCCCGACCGCATCCGGGACGAGCTGACCCGGATCCTCGCCGGCACCGAACTGTGGGACCGCCGGGTGTCGGTGCTGCAGGTGACGGACGCCGTCGGCGGCTACGTGCGCGTGCGGATCCTCGTGACGGCGGTCGACGCGCCGACCCTGTTCGACCTGCGGTGCCTCGTGCGCGAAGAGATCGTGGCGTGGCTCACCCGCGAGAGCCCCGAGTCGGTTCCGCGCGACCGGGTGCAGCTCAGCCGGTCGGATGCGGCGGCGGACCGGCATCCGGTCACGGCGCAGCCCGAGCCCGTCGCCGGCACCGGGACGGCCGCCCGTGGCGGTGCCGGCCTCTTCACCGGGGACGACGATGCCAAGGCACGAGCCGGCCACTTCACGGGTGCCATCTCGCTGCCCGGGGAGGAGCGCGACGAGGGGCGCGCCGGGCCAGGCGTGTAGCCGCACCAATGATGATGGTCGGAGGCGTCGCCCACGCGGACACCACGACTTCACCGTCGAGTTCACGGCGGCGGCCAATGCAGTAGGTCACAGACGTCGCCGCCGTCATCGCGTGGGCCTTTCGGGTGGGCTCAGGTCAGACGTCGCCGCGCAGCACCCGGTATGCGCTCTCGCGATCCGTGAGTGAAAGCTTTCGGAGGACCGCGCAGACATGCACCCGCACCGTCGTCGGCGAGAGGAACAGCCTGCTCGCGACATCCTTCGTCGACACGCCGTCGGCGAGCAGCTCCATGACCTCCCACTCGCGCGCACTGAGCTTGCCTGCCGCCGCCGACTCGCGCGCGAACCGACGCGTCTTGGGGTCGCGGAACTCGTCGAGGATCCGCATCACGAGTGCGGGCGACATCGCGGCCTCGCCGGCGAGCACCGCGCGGAGCGCGCCGGGGAGCGCCGCCGGGTCGGTGCCCTTGAGTACGTAGCCGGATGCGCCTGCGCGAAGCGCGTCGAACAGATCGTCGCTCCCGGTCGACTGGGTGAGCATCACGATCGCGGTCTGGGGCACTGTCCGCCCGATCTGCTGGGCGGCATGGATCCCCCCGCCCGGCATATGAATGTCGAGGGCAGCGCGGACCCGCGATCGTATGTGAGCGTGGTCGTCGGCGATGACGACGCGGATGTGCGGGTCTACCATTCGACCGTCACGACGCTTCCGGTGCCGGTCTCGGCGGCGACGCTGAACGCGCCGGGCAGGCCCCGCGCGCGGTCGCGCATGCTGATGAGTCCGTAGCCGGCACTCCCGGCGACGGCACGGGCGACATCGAATCCCGAGCCGTTGTCTTCGATGGCGAGGCTGCGGAGGGCGTGCGCCTCGCCCAGACGCAGGCGAACGCGCTTCGCATCGCCGTGGCGCACCGCGTTGGACATCGCCTCCCGCGTGATCCGCATGAGCGCGTGCTGCTGGGCGGGATCGACCCTGATCGAATCGTCGAGGTCGACCTCGAGATCGACACCGTAGCGCTCGGCGAGCTCCGTCGCCGCGCGGCGAAGCGTGAAACTCAGCGGCTCGTCGCCGGTGCGGCCGAGTGCCTGGAGGGCCGCTCGCGCCTCGTCGAGTGCCCTGTCCGTCGCGTTGATGATGTGGATTCCGGATGCGACGTGCGGGGGGATCGAGTGCGCCTCGGAGCGGATGAACGCGAGCTCCTGGATCACGCCGTCGTGGAGCTCCCTGGCCAGTCGTCGCCGGTCGTCGAGCACGGCGGCGTGGGCGTTTCAGTACTGGCGGATCTCCCTCGTCGCCCCGACGAGCAGCAGGAGGTAGCACCCGGTGCGCAGGATGTCGCCGGTGTAGAGCCAATCGGTATAGAGCGAGGGGAACAGAACATAGTTGATGCGGGCGAACCCACCGAGCGCACACGCGGGCCCGAGCCAGCGGACCAGTTCGTCGCCGCGCCGGGCCGGCTGCGTCGCGAACGCGATCGAGGCGACGAGGAAGCTCAGAGCGGCTAGGCCCTGCGCGACGAGCAGCACGGGGTGGCCCGTCAGGATCGCCTTCTGCGCCGACGCCGGAACGAAGCTCTGGTCGAATGCGACGGGGAGCACGTCCCCGACTGCCCAGAGCGCGAGCGACACGACCGCGATGAGGGCGACGGGAGCGAGCGCGTGGAGCCTGCGAGGGGTGAGCCTTCTCGTCAGGCGCGGGTCGGAGAGGGCCGCGGCGACGATCAGGAGCGCGCCGGCGAGCCGGATCGCCAACGGGAGCCAGATGTCGAGGGTGCCGGCATCCAGCCCGCCGACGGGCGAGGTAACCCAGGACAACCCGAGGCCGGCGGCAGCGAGCAGCATGAGTCCGTTGAACAGGAGGAGGTCCTGCCAGGTGCCGCTGCGCTGGTAGCGGCCGTAGACCAGGTAGGCGACGAGCAGGGCGACGCAGGCGTCGACCGAGTCGAGAACGAGGTGCAGCGACGGGTTGCGGTAGCCGAAGACCAGGTACGGGCTCCAGATGATGAGCGCGGTGACCGTGATCCCGGCGATCCACGCGGCGGCCGTGAGGCGCGCCGAACTGGTTCGCGGCCAGAGCTGCCTGGAGTCGCGAGCGTTCCGGGGTCGGGTGGTACCCATGGAACTGCCTAGGTTCGTTAAGTGAGCAGGCCGTTCGGTCGACCCGTTCGGGTGGGGTGAGCCTACCTCCGCATGTTGGGCGGCGGTGAGTCCCCGAGCGGGCGCCACGTCAGCAGGCCCGAGCGGCCCCGCAACGTGCTCCGCCCAATAGGATGCGATGGAGAGGGGGGCGCATGGGCTCGCGGGCACTGCACCACGGCGAGGGGTCCCACGTCTTCCGGCCTAGGCACGACCTCTGGTCGAGCGCCTGGGTCATCTGGGTCGCCATCACGACCCCGCTGTTCCTGGCTCTCTACGCGCTCACCGTGCAGGGCGGGCGCTGGGTGCCGTTCCTCGCCGCCCACATCGTGCTTCTGCTGCTCTTCGCCCTGGCGATTCAGCGGCTCAAGGGGGCCGGGGTCGCCCTCGCCCCCGACGGCATCCGCGAGCGCGCCTACTTCGGCCGGGCCGTGTTCACTCCGGTCGATCTGGTCGAATCGGTGATCCTGATCAAGGTGTTCGATTCACTGAGCAACGACATCTCGCACCAGCTGTTCATGATTGACGCCGACGGGCGCGTGGTCCTTCGGCTCCGCGGCAAGCTCTGGCACCCGGCCGACCTGACGCGCATCACGAGCTTTTACCCGGTTCCCGTCCACGCACCGGAGGAGGTGTTGACCTGGCGCGAACTGCGACGTGACCACGGCAGCAAGCTGTCCTGGTTCGAGCGTCACGCGCTGCTGGCCCGCGCGCTTCTCGTGCTCGGGTTCCTCGCGATCGCTGTTCCCTCGTACGCCGGCATCATGGCCGCGGTCGCGTGAGGGAGATCTCGTGAGGGTCAGTCCTCGTGCGCCTCGTCGAGCACGGTGCCGATCGCGATCGCGAGCGACAGCGCCCAGCTGACCCACATGAGCGCCACACGCCAGTCGCGCGGTCCCTGACGGGTCATCTGCAGCGTGCTCCAGCCGCTGAACAGCGCGCTGATGACGCTGCTGCTGAAAATGAACTTGCGCACGGCGCCTCCAGAGATCGTGGGAATTCAACGCTACCCCGTTCGATCCCTGCGAAAAAGCCGAGAAACTGACCGATCGGACAGTGCCTGACCGATCGGTCAGCTAATCTCGGGGGATGTCCAGCGCCAACGACCTGCGAGAAATCGCCCTCACCGAGTTCTCGAGCAGCGGCTACGCGGGCACGTCGATCCACAAGATCGCGGATGCGGCGGGGCTGTCGAAGTCCGCCGTCCTCTACCATTTCGGGTCTAAGGAGATCCTGCTCGACGCCGCCATCCGGCCCGCGATCGACGAGCTCGAGTCGATCCTGTCGGAGCTCGAGTCGACCCCGTTCACGACCGAGTTTCGGGGAGCGTTCCTCGACCGGTTCGTTGATTTCCTGTTCGCTCACCGACTCGAGGTGAACATGTTCATCAACCAGGGTCCGTCCCTCGTCGATGTTCCGGTCATCGACAGGGCCAACGACCTCGTGCGGCGGTTGGCGACCCACGTCACCTCGACCACGGCATCCGTCGAGGAGGAGATGCGCTTCGCGATCTCGCTCGGCGGCGCGGCCTACATGCTCTGCACCGAGCAGTCGCTCGGGCTGGAGGCCGCGCCGATCGGCGAGGCCAAGACCGCGCTGATGACCATTCTGACCGAACTGTTGGCGCCTATCGGCGTGCGCCAGGGCGACTGAGAAACGGACCCGGACAGACATGGCCACCCTCCTCTACCGCCTCGGACGCTTCTCCTACCGGCGGGCCTGGCCCGTCATCGGCGTCTGGCTCGTGCTCTTCGTCGGCGTCCTCGGCGGCGGGTTCGCCCTCGGTGGGCAGACCCAGGAGTCGTTCGCGATCCCCGGCACCGAATCACAGGATGCGCTGGACCGGCTCGACGCGGTCTTCCCCCAGGTCGCCGGGGCGAGTGCGCAGGCGATCCTCGTGGCGCCGGACGGCTCCTCGATTACCGACGAACGCTTTGCGGAGCCGATCGCGGAGCTGGTGTCGGGCATCGCCACCGTCGACGGAATCGACTCGGCCATCGGGCCGTTCGACGAGTACGCGGGCGTCGCGGTGACCGACGACGAGCAGATGGCCCGGATCCAGGTGCAGTTCGAGGGCAGGTCGGAGGAGGTCACCCCGGCCATGCTCGACGACCTCACCGGCACCGCCGGCATCGGCGAGGAGGCGGGGCTCCGGGTCGAGTACGGCGGCCAGGTGTTCCAGGACAACACTTTCGGGATCACGATCTCCGAGGTATTCGGGGTGATCTTCGCCGGCCTCGTGCTGCTCATCACCTTCGGGTCGCTCCGCGCCGCGGGGATGCCGCTGCTCAGCGCCCTGATCGGGGTCGGCATCGTCATCGGAGGAATCACCGCGGTGTCGGCCTTCGCGACCGTCTCGAGCACCGCGCCGCTTCTCGCCCTCATGATCGGGCTCGCGGTCGGCATCGACTACTCGCTCTTCATCCTGTCGCGACACCGCAACCAGCTCGCCGAGGGCGAGGACCCTGAGGAGTCAGCCGGGATCGCCGTCGGCACCGCCGGCAGTGCCGTCGTGTTCGCGGGCATCACCGTCATCATCGCCCTGCTCGGGCTGCTCGTCGTCGGCATCCCCTTCCTCAGCGTGATGGGCATCGGGGCAGCCTTTGCCGTGCTCGTCGCCATCGCCGTCGCCACGACCCTCCTGCCCGCCATCCTCGGG
Source organism: Marisediminicola sp. UYEF4 (assembly GCF_040546025.1). NCBI lineage: Bacteria > Bacillati > Actinomycetota > Actinomycetes > Micrococcales > Microbacteriaceae > Marisediminicola > Marisediminicola sp. UYEF4. The sequence goes on from NZ_JBEPNA010000011.1 coordinate 18,703, forward strand.
CTCGCGAAGGGGCGCCTCGCCCCGAAACCCGGCTCGCGCGCCCACCTGCGGGCGCTCGCCCATAACGACCCGAACGCGAAGCCCGCCATGGGCCTGCGCTGGGTCCGGCTCGTGATGAAGGCCCCCATCCTCGCCACGCTCGGCGTCGTCGCGATCCTCGGCACCCTCGCGGTCCCCGCGCTGAGCCTCGACCTGAACCTGCCCGACGGCGGCTCCGAGCCAGCCGGCAGCACCCAGCGGGAGGCCTACGAGCTCGTGAGCGACGGCTTCGGCCCCGGCTTCAACGGCCCGCTCGTCATCGCGGTCGACATCACCCAGACGACGGACATCCTCGAGGACCTCGACGGAATCGGCGACGAACTCCGCAGGCTCGACGACGTGGCGAACGTGAGCCAGGGGATCCCGGATGCCGGGCTGGTCACGGCCATCATCCAGGTCACCCCGGAGAGCGCCCCGGACGCCGCGGAGACGAAGGCGCTCGTGCAGTCGATCCGCGACCTCGCCCCCGAGATCGAAAAGGAGTTCGGCACGACGATCGCCGTGACCGGCGCGACCGCGGTCGGGATCGACATCTCGAACCGGCTCACCAATGCCCTCGTGCCGTTTGGGCTTATCGTCGTCGGGCTCTCGATCGTGCTGCTGATGATGGTCTTCCGCTCCGTGCTGGTGCCGATCAAGGCGGCCCTCGGGTTCCTGCTGTCGGTCATCGCGTCGTTCGGCGTGGTCGTCGCGATCTTCCAGTGGGGCTGGCTCAGCGAGCTCATCGGGGTCGAGAACCCCGGGCCGATCATCAGCTTCCTGCCGATCCTGCTCATGGCCGTGCTCTTCGGCCTCGCGATGGACTACGAGGTGTTCCTGGTCTCGGGCATGCGCGAGGAGTACGTCAAGACCGGAGATGCGAGGTTCGCGGTCGCGCGGGGCTTCGGCAACGGGGCGAGAGTGGTCACGGCCGCCGCCCTCATCATGTTCTTCGTATTCTTCGCGTTCGTGCCCGAGGGAACGGGAACGATCCAGCCGATCGCCCTGGGACTCGCCGTCGGCATCGCCTTCGACGCCTTCCTCGTGCGCATGACCCTCGTGCCCGCGGTCATGACCCTCCTCGGCCGGTCGGCGTGGTGGTTGCCGAACTGGCTCAGCCGCACCCTGCCGAACATGGACATCGAGGGGGAGAGCCTGCGGGAGCACCGCCACGCCGTCGAATGGACGGCAACCCAGGGTGGCGCGGCGATCAGCACCGACCTGCTCGTCGCCGGGTCCGGCAACCACCGGGTGAGCCCGCTCAGCCTCAGCATCCCGGCTGGCACCCTCGTTCTCGCAAGCGGGCACCCGGCCGATCGCCGCGTCGTCGCCGCGACCATCGCTGGCCGCGTTTCTCCCGTCAGCGGGCGGGCGCAGGTGGCCGGCCTCCCGTTGCCATCCGAGATGGCCGGGGTCAGCCGTATCGTCGCGATCGCCGACACCGGCAGCCGCACAGGGAGCACCGTGAGCTATGGCCGTCTGCTCGCCGAGCGGCTCCGGCTCACCCAGCCCTGGTACCGGGCGCGGTCGATCGACGCTCAGACGCGCCGCTGGATCGACCGGGTCAACCAGGCGCTGGCGTACGCCGGGGCGCGGTCGGGCATCCGCATCCGCATCGGCCCCGACTCGATTGTCGACACACTCCCGCCGCTCGAGCGCTCCGTGGCAATCGCCGCGGCCGCGATCGCCGAAGGCACAGCCGTCATCATTCTCGACCAGCTCGAGGCTCTCGCCTCGGACGACGACGCACGCGTGTTCCTCGACACGGTCTCCCGGCTCGCCGCCGACACGACGACCATCGTCGTCGGGTCGCCCGTCGCCCGTGACCTCGCCGACCGGCACGTCGCCCACTCCCGCCCGATGCAGCACGTCGACCTCTCGTCGCCCGCGAAGCCGCATCCGCACCCGCACCCCATCGACATCAGAGGAGGCGCGCTGTGAGCACGCCCGTCAGTTCCCGACGCGCCGCATGGGGATCGAGGATCGCCGTCATCGCCGTCACCCTCATCCCGCTGGCCTTCGCCGGCCTCTTCGTCGGCTCGCTCTCGCAGGCGGACTCCTCACTCGACCGCATTCCGGCCGCCGTCGTCAACTCCGATGAACTCATCATGCAGACCGCAGCCGACGGAACCGAGACCCCGATCTTCGCCGGACGGCAGCTCGTCACCGAGCTCACCGGGGCGGGCAGTGCGGGCTTCGACTGGGTGATCACCAACGCGGAGGACGCCGAGGACGCCCTCGCGACCGGCGAGGTGTACGCGGTGCTCACGGTGCCGGACAACTTCTCCGAATCGATCCTGTCGCTGCAGTCGGACACGCCGCGGCAGGCGGAGATCTCCATCCGCACCGACGACGCCCACAGCTACCTCTCCGGCGCGGTCGCCCAGTCGGTGGGAGACAGCATGGTGTCGGCGTTCGGACGGGAAATCACCTCCCAGTACATTGCGGGCATCTACTCCAGCATCGGCGAGTTCGGGGAGTCGCTCGGAACCGCCGCGAGCGGTGCGAGCGACCTCGCGAGCGGTGCGCGCTCGCTCGGCTCCGGCCTCGACTCGATCGCCACCGGCGCGGCCACCGCCCAGACTGGGGCGGTGGGGGTGGCCGACGGCGTCGCCGGCTATACCTCGGGGGTCGCGTCGCTCAGCGGCGGTCTCAGCCAGCTGCGCGCCGCCGCCGGTGGGCTCACCGGCATCAGCGACGGGGTCGACGCATTCACCGGGGGAGTCTCGCAGCTCGCCGCCGGAATTGCCGGTGCGAACGCCCAGCTGAACGACGCGGACGAGACCAATGACGATGCCGCCCGGGCGAGCCTGTCCGCACTGTCAGGGCAGCTGTCCCAGACCGCGGCGGGCGGCGGCACCCTCGCCTCCAACGCCCGAGGCGGTATCCAGGGCATCCAGGGCGGGATCGCGAGCAGCGCGAACGGCGCATCAACTCTCGCCGCCGGAGGCGGCGACCTCACCACTGGCGCGGGGTCGATCGCAGGGGCGATCGGGTCGCTCAGCACGGGAGTGGCTGATGCGTCGGGCGGCGCCGCCGAGCTCGCCACGGGAGCTGCGGACCTGGCCGAGGGCCTCCGGCAGGGCGCCGACGCCGTGCCCCCGATGGAGGGCGACGCCGGCACCGAGGCAGCATCCGTCGTGGCCGAGCCCGTCACGCTCGCGGTCGACCGCGACAACGAGGTGACCAGCATCGGCCAAATCGTCGCGACGTTCTTCGTGCCCCTCGGCCTGTGGATCGGGGCGCTCGCGGCCTTCCTCGTGCTGCGCCCGGTCTCGCGCGTCGCCCTCGCCTCCACCGCGGGCACCGGCCGGCTCGTCGGCGCGACCCTGCTGCGGGCATTCGGGATCACGATCGCCCAGGCCCTCCTGCTCGTCGCGTTACTGCACACCGCGCTCGGCGTCGACTGGGCGCTTCTGCCAGCGACCCTCGGCCTCTCGGTTCTGATGGCGCTCGCGTTCACCGCGTTCCACTACCTGCTGACGGTCGGGCTCGGCCGCGGAGGGCTCGTGATCTCGCTTCTCGTGCTCGCCGTTCAGGTGACCGCGACTGGCGGGCTGTACCCGGTTCAGCTCATCGCCGAGCCGTTCCGCGCCATCAGCCCGCTGCTGCCGCTGACGTATGGCGTTTCGGGCATGCAGGCGATCATCGCCGGGGGAGGCGCCGGTGCTGTGGTGTCAGCGGCACTCGTGCTGGTGGGATTCGGGCTGCTGAGCATTCTCGGCGCGGTGCTCGTCGTGCGCAGCATCCGCCGCTCACGGTCCCTCGGGCTGCTTGCTGTGCCCGTCTAGGGCGCGCCGGGTTCGGGCGCGGTCTTACGCAGGAGATTCGGTGACACGTCGTCTCTGGGAGCCACCAGACAGGGTGTGTTGACCGAATCTCCTCGGGGAGGGCAGCGATCACCCCCGCACCACCGACGCCGTCAGCAGTGAATCGCGAACGTCAGCCGGCAATGGGAGTCAGATGGCGGCGCGCGAAGGCCACCGTCTCCCGCAGCCGGGCGAGCCGGTCGGCCTCGCTGGGGGAGCGTCGGGTATTGATCTCGGCGATCAGCGAGCCGTGAAACCCGGTGGAGGCGAGGAGGGCGAGTACCTCGGCGACCGGTTCAGTGCCGCGGCCGGGAATCAGGTGCTCGTCGAGGAACCCGCCGGCCCGGCCCGAACCGTCGCACAGGTGCACGTGCCGAAGCCGGTCCCCCATCGCCCGCGCGAGTTCGAGCGAATCGCGGCCGGACAGCGACGCATGGGAAAAATCGAGGGTCATCGCGTCGTAGGGGTCGAGGCTCGGATCCCAGCTCGGAGCGTAGACGTTCAGGCCCCGACCGGCGATTCTCCACGGGAACATGTTCTCGACCGCGATCTGGACGCCGGTGCTCTCGGCGATCTCGCCGACGATCGCGACGAACTCCGCCGCGTAGCCCCGTTGCCAGCGGAAGGGCGGATGCGCAACGACGGTCGGCGCTCCCAGCGCCCGAGCGAGCTGAGCGGACTTTTCGAGCTTGACCCGTGCGTCGCGGCCCCAGGCCAGCTGCGACATCAGCAGCACTGGCGCGTGCACCGACAGCACCGGCAACTCGTACCGCGCGGCCAAGGCGAGCATCGCGTCGATTGAACGTGTGGCCGGATCGCTCGTGACCATGAGCTCGACGCCGTCGAAGCCCGCGTCGCTAGCGAGACGGAAGGACTGCTCGGTGTCGAGCGGGTAGACGCAGGTGGTGCTCATGCCGACGGAGATCATCGAAATCAGCATAAGCACCGCGAGCCAACGCGAAGTGTCCGCGAGATGACGGCGAGGAGAGCGGCCCGGGCAGGCTGATAGCGTGGAATGTGCTTATCTCGCGACTACACGCGGCACTTAGCTGAGGAGAGAGCACGCATGACCGAGACCCGCGACGAGCGCAAGCAGTACGACTTTGTCGTCGTCTCCAACCGCCTGCCGGTCGACCGAGTGGTGAAGCCCGACGGGTCCGCGCACTGGCGGCCGTCACCGGGAGGGCTGGTGACCGCCCTCGAACCGGTCATGCACAGCAGGGGCGGCGCGTGGATTGGCTGGTCCGGCCAGCCCGACCTCGACTTCGAGCCGTTCGACAGCAACGGCATCCGGGTCGTGCCGGTGCGGCTGAGCGCCCGTGAGGTCGAGCACTATTACGAGGGCTTCTCGAACGGCACTGTCTGGCCTCTGTATCACGATGTCATCGCGCCCCCCATCTTCCACCGGGATTGGTGGGAGACCTACGTCAAGGTCAACCAGAGGTTCGCCGAGGCCGCGGCGGGCAGCAGCCACCACGGCGGCACCGTCTGGGTGCACGATTACCAGCTCCAGCTCGTCCCCAAGATGCTGCGCGCACTCCGGCCCGACCTCACCATCGGGTTCTTCAACCACATCCCGTTCCCGCCGTACGGCATCTACTCGCAGCTGCCGTGGCGTACCCAGATCGTCGAGGGCCTGCTGGGGGCGGATGTCATCGGGTTCCAGCGTCTCGCCGATGCCAACAACTTCTCCCGGGCGGTGCGCCGGCTCAAGGGCTTCGTCACGAAGAACCCCATCATCGAGGTGCCACTCGTCGACGAGTCCGAGGGGATCAGGGCGCACGGACCGGTGCGGAAGGGGCAGGAGTTCCGCACCGTCGTCGCGCGCCACTTCCCGATCTCGATCGACAGCGCGGTGTGGGAGAAGCTCGCTCGCAGCCCCTCCGTTCAGGCGCGGGCGAAGCAGATCCGCGAGGACCTCGGAAACCCCCGATCGATCCTGCTCGGCGTCGACCGGCTCGACTACACCAAGGGAATCGGCCACCGTCTGAAGGCATTCGGCGAGCTCCTCTCCGACGAAAGCCTCACGATCGAAGAGGCGACGCTCGTGCAGATCGCCAGCCCGAGCCGCGAGCGGGTTCGCACCTACATGCAGCTGCGGGACGAGATCGAACTGACGGTCGGGCGCATCAACGGCGACTTCGCCACAATCAGCCACACCGCGATCAGCTACCACCACCACGGCTATCCGCGCGAGGAGATGGTGGCGCTCTACCTCGCCGCCGACATCATGCTCGTCACCGCGCTCCGCGACGGCATGAACCTCGTCGCCAAGGAGTACGTCGCCACCCGCTTCGACGATGACGGAGTGCTCATCCTCAGCGAGTTCGCCGGTGCCGCCGACGAGCTCAAGCGCGCCTTGCTCATCAACCCGCACGACATCGACGGGCTCAAGGAGACAATCCTCGCGGCCATCGCGATGCCCAAGCGCGACCGCCAGGCGCGCATGCGCGCACTGCGCAAGCGCGTGCTCGAGAACGACGTCGACAAGTGGTCGACGGAGTTCTTGCGCGTTCTCACCACGAGCCGCGCGCGCGGCAGGAAAGACTGATTCCCCACCCCATGGTCGATATCGACTCTCCCCCCACCTACTCACGACTGCCCGAACCGCTGATCGGGGCGATGCGCGAGATCGCCCGCACCAAGCGCCTCCTGGTCGCGCTCGACTTCGACGGCACGCTCGCGCCCGAGGTCGACGAGCCGGAGCAGGCGCGGGCGACCCCCGAGGCGCGTGAGGCCGTGCTGCGGCTGCTCGAGATGCCGAACACCAGGGTCGCCCTCGTGTCCGGGCGCGCGATCGGCAGCCTCGAGCAGGTCGCGGACCTGCCCGACCAGGCCCTCCTCATCGGGTCGCACGGGATCGAGCTCCGCCTCGACACCCCCGACGTGCGGCTCAACCTCAGCAGCGACGAACTTGAGCGCCGCGGCGAGCTGAACCGCGTGCTCAAGGATGTGGTCGAGGACCTCGACGAGGTGTGGATCGAGTCGAAGCCCGCCGGGTTCGCGCTGCACACGCGCCTGGCCACAGCGGAGGACAGCCGCATTGCCCACCTCGTCGCCCGGCGCGAGACATCCGCCGAGTTCGACGACCTCACCGTGCGCGAGGGCAAGAACGTGCTCGAGTTCTCGGTGCGCTCAACGACGAAGGGCGAGGCGATCGAACACCTTCGCGAATACACCGGCGCGACCGCCGTGTTCTTCGCCGGCGACGACGTCACCGACGAGGACGCATTCGCCGCTCTTGAACCCGACGACCTCGGGCTCAAGAGCGGCGAGGGTGCCACGCTCGCGAACTACCGGGTGCCGGGGCCGAAGGATGTCGCGCGCGCCCTGGCGCTGCTGGCCGACCTCCGCGAGGGAGACGTGCACGAGCAGTGAGCGGCGCCGCGTCTGGATAGACTGGATTTGCGGCTCTCGTAGGGATTCCCCGGGTGCTCCCCAGCGACGTTCACTTGCCGCCCTGACGCACTGGGAGGCCCCGTGATCGCGCTCCTCGCCGCGTTCGGGCTCGTCCCGCTGCTGATCCTCCCGCTCGCCCGCCAGCTCGGCCGGCGCGTTTTCTTGGTTGCGGCCCTTGTGCCCTTCGCGGCGCTCGTTCACGCGCTCGTGCTCGGACCCGTCGTGGTCGGCGGCGACCTGGTCGTCGAGCGATACTCGTGGATTCCCGAGCTCTCGGTCGCTCTCGCGGTGAGGCTCGACGTGCTGTCGTGGGTGATGGTGCTGATCGTCACGGGTGTCGGCTCCCTCGTGCTCGTGTACTGCGCGAGCTACTTCCGCGACGAGGAGGTCGGTCTGGGCCGGTTCGCGGCGATCCTCCTCGCCTTCGCCGGTGCCATGTACGGGCTCGTCATCGCGGACGACGTCTTCCTGCTCTTCGCGTTCTGGGAGGCGACGAGCGTCTTCTCCTACCTGCTCATCGGCCACTACACCGGGTCGAAGACGAGCCGCACCGCCGCGCTCCAGGCTCTCCTCGTGACGACCCTCGGCGGCCTCGTGATGCTCGTCGGACTCGTGCTCCTGGCGGTCGAGACCGGCACATCGAGCCTTGCCGAGATCATCGCACTGGAACCGGATGGCGCGCTCGTCACGACGGCGATCGTGCTCGTGCTCGTCGGCGCACTGTCAAAGTCCGCGATCGTGCCGTTCCACTTCTGGCTTCCGGCGGCCATGGCTGCACCCACCCCGGTGAGCGCGTACCTGCACGCCGCCGCCATGGTGAAGGCGGGCATCTACCTGATCGCCAGGATGGCCCCCGGATTCGCGGAAATGCCCGGCTGGCGCGAGATCCTCGTGACGCTTGGCGTCGTGACGATGCTTATCGGCGGGCTCACCGCCCTCAGGCAATTCGACCTCAAGCTCGTGCTCGCCCACGGAACCGTCAGTCAGCTCGGCTTCCTCACCGTGGTCGTCGGCTACGGAACCCGCGATTCCGCGCTCGCCGGGCTCGCCCTGCTGCTCGCCCACGCGTTGTTCAAGTCGACGCTCTTCCTGTCCGTCGGAATCGTCGACCACGACGCGGGCACGCGGGACCTGCGCAAGATCTCCGGGCTCGGCCGCCGCTCCCCGGCACTCGCGGCCGTCGTGCTCGTCGCTCTTGCCTCGATGGCCGGGCTGCCGCCAACGCTCGGATTCGTCGCCAAGGAGGCGATATTCACGTCCCTTCTCGAGGAGGGGCTCGCCGGTGCACCGCTCGCCTGGCTCGCTCTCGTGGGCGTCGCTCTCGGTTCCGTGCTGACGGTCGCCTACTCCGCCAGGTTCTTCTGGGGAGCGTTCGCCAGCAAGCCGGGCGTCGAGCAGGTGGGTCCGGTGGCCCGCAATGCCTGGTTCCTGACCCCGCCCGCGATCCTGGCTGGCACCGGCCTCGCGCTCGGCGGGCTCGCGCCCCTTGTGGACGACTGGCTGTCGGGCTACTCCTCCGCGTTCGAGCCGGATGCCGCAGACCCCTACTACCTGGCCCTCTGGCACGGCCTCGAGCCTGCACTGGGCATCTCCGCAGTCACCCTCGCCGTCGGCCTCTGGATGTTCTGGAAGCGCGATGCCGTCTTCGGCGCGCAGGGGAGGGTGCGGACCGGAATCTCGGCCGGTGACGGCTACCTCGCGGCGGTGCGGTTCGTCGATCGGACGGCAGCCCGCACGACGAGCCTCACCCAGCGCGGCTCGCTGCCGTTCTACCTCGGCGTCATCCTGCTCGTCTTCGTCGCCGCGATGGGGGCAGCGCTCATCGGCAACCGAACCTGGCCCGACGGCATCCGACTCTGGGACTCGGCGGCGCAGCTCGGAATCGGACTTGTCATGGTCATCGCGGCCGTCGCGGCGACGCGTGCGGGCAAGAGGTTCCAGGCGGTGCTGCTCGTCGGCGTCACCGGGTTCGGAATGTCCGCCCTGTTCGCCCTGCAGGGCGCCCCGGACCTCGCCCTCACCCAGGCCCTCGTCGAGGTCGTCACACTCGTCGCCTTCGTGCTCGTGCTGCGGCGGCTCCCCGCGAGGCTCGGGCACCAGCACGGAACCGTGCACCGCGGCATCCGCGCGTTCATCGCGATCGCCGTCGGCATCATCATGGGCCTCGTGGTCATCGTCGCGCTCGGCGCCCGGACCGAATTGCCGATCTCGCTCGCCTGGCCGGCGCTCGCCTTCGACGATGCCCACGGTCGCAATGTCGTGAACGTCGCCCTTGTCGACATCCGCGGGTGGGACACAATGGGCGAGCTGTCGGTCATCATCGCCGCCGCCACGGGCGTCGCGAGCCTCATCTTCATCAGCGGGCGTGCCGACGACTTGCCCAGAGTGCGTCGCAGCCAGGCCAAAGCCACGTTCAGGGCCAGTCGGCAGAGGGCGATCGAGCGGGCGGGCACCGCTTCGGCCCGCACCCCGTGGCTCCTCGCCGGGCGGGACATCGCCCCGGAGAACCGGTCGATCCTGCTCGAGGTCGTCGTGCGCCTCACCTTCCACGCCATCATCGTCGTCTCGGTCTACCTGTTGTTCTCCGGACACAACGCGCCCGGCGGCGGATTCGCGGGCGGCACCGTCGCGGGCCTCGCCCTCGTCGCCCGCTACCTCGCGGGCGGAGGCCAGGAGCTCGGTGCCGCGGCGCCGATCAACGCGGGAAAGATGCTCGGCTCCGGGCTGGTGCTCGCCGCAGGCGCCGCCGTCGTGCCGATTCTCTTCGGTGCCGACGCCCTCACCTCCGGTTACATCGAAGGAATGGTGTGGCCGTTCGGCGATGTCGAGTTCGTCACCTCGACGATCTTCGACATCGGCGTGTACCTCGTGGTCATCGGCCTGGTGCTCGACGTGCTCCGCAGCCTCGGCGCCGAGGTGGACCGGCAGCAGGAGGCCGACGCCGGCCAGGCGAACGCCGCCCCGAAACAGGAGGTGGCATCGTGACCGTCTCGCTCGCGCTCGTGCTCATCATGGTCGTGCTCTATTCGAGCGGCATCTACCTGATGCTCGAGAGAAGCCTCACGCGCGTGCTGCTCGGATTCCTGCTGGTCGGGAACGCCACCAACCTGCTGCTGCTGATTGTTGCGGGCAAGGCGGGCGTCGCGCCGATTGTCGGCGGCGGGGTCGCGGCCGACGAGATGAGTGACCCGCTGCCGCAGGCACTCATTCTCACGGCGATCGTCATCACCTTCGGGGTTTCAGCCTTCCTGCTCGGCCTGCTGTACCGCTCGTGGCGCCTGTCGGCCGGAGACAGCCTGGTGGACGACGCCGCGGACGTGGCCATGCGCTCTGAATTGTCCACCATGAACGAGGGCGGGCCGGATCCGGAGCCGTCCGACACCGAGTTCGACACCGGACCGGGGGCCTCTCGATGACCGCCCTGGTACCCCTCGTCGTACTCCTGCCCCTGCTCGGGGCCGCGGTGGCGCTCATCTCCGGCCGCCGTCCGAGGCTGCAGCGCGCGCTGACCGTCATCGTGCTCGCTGCGGTGCTTGCGGTGAGCATCGTGCTGCTCGTGGCGGTGGATGCCGCAGGCCCCCTCGTCGTCGAGCTCGGCGGCTGGCAGGCGCCTTTCGGCATCGTGCTCGTCGTCGACCGGCTGTCGGCCCTCATGCTCGTGGTCTCCGCGACCGTGCTGCTCGCCGTGCTCGTCTTCTCGGTCGGCCAGGGCCTGGCCGACGGCGACCAGGAGACTCCGGTATCGATCTACTACCCCACCTACCTGATTCTCGCGACCGGCGTCTTCAACGCGTTCATCGCGGGCGACCTGTTCAACCTCTACGTCGGGTTCGAGATACTCCTCGTGGCGAGCTATGTGCTCATCACCCTCGGAGGCACCGAGCAGCGCATCCGGGCCGGCACGACCTACATCGTCGTGAGCCTCGTCTCATCGCTGCTGTTCCTCGCCTCGATCGCGATGATCTATGGCGCAGTGGGAACCGTCAACATCGCCCAGATCTCGCAGCGCATGAACGACATCCCCGTGGACGTGCAAATCATCCTGCACGTGGGCCTTCTCGTCGCGTTCGGGATCAAGGCTGCCGTCTTCCCCCTCTCGTTCTGGCTGCCGGACTCCTACCCGACCGCGCCCGCGCCGGTCACCGCGGTGTTCGCGGGCCTGCTGACGAAGGTGGGCGTGTACGCGATCATCCGGGCGGAGACGGTGATCTTCCCTGGCGCCGAGCTCAACCAGGCGCTGCTCGTGGTCGCGTTGCTGACCATGGTCGTCGGCGTGCTCGGCGCCGTCGCTCAGGCCGACATCAAGCGGGTGCTCTCGTTCACCCTCGTCAGCCACATCGGGTACATGGTGCTCGGCGTGGCGCTCGGCACGGCCGAGGGCACCTCGGCGGCGATCTTCTATATCGTGCACCACATCGTGGTGCAGTCGACCCTCTTCCTCGCCGCGGGACTGATCGAACGGCAGGGCGGCAGCACTTCGATCAACAAACTGGGAGGGATGCTCAAGACCGCGCCGCTAATCGCGGTGCTCTTCTTCGTACCCGCGCTCAACCTCGGCGGTATCCCTCCGTTCTCCGGCTTCATCGGCAAGCTCGCGCTGTTCCAGGCGAGCGCCGAGCAGGGCACCACGCTCACCTATGTGCTGATTGGCGCCGGCGCGCTCGTGTCGCTGCTGACCCTCTACACTCTGGTGCGCATCTGGACCCTTGTCTTCTGGCGCCCGGCCGGCGACGTCGAGGGATACGAGTCGGACCTCGTCGCGAACGTCTCGGAGGCCCCGGGGGACACCGCGACGCAGACCGTGCGGACGACGCCGCGACTCATGGTCGCCGCGACGGCGGCGATGGTCGCGGTGAGCCTCGCCCTCACCGTCTTTGCGGGGCCCCTGTACGCTCTCAGCACCCGGGCCGGCGAGAACCTCGAAGGACCGTCGTTCTACGTCGACATCGTCTTCCCCGGAGGCGGCGATGACTGAGCCGGCGAGCGAGCGCGAGATGCGCCGCGAGGTGCGCGCGAGCTTTGTGCAGCAGCTCCCGCTGCTGTTCGTGCTGGTGGTGCTCTGGATGCTTCTGTGGGGGGCGGTGTCGTGGCTCAACCTGGTCACCGGCATCATCCTCGCCGTCGTCGTCACGCGCGTGTTCTACCTGCCCCCGGTTGAGCTGTCGGGCCGGTTCAACCCGTTCTGGATGGCGGTGTTCATCGGCCAGTTTCTTGCCGAACTCGTCGTGGCCTCATTTCAGGTGGCGTTCCTCGCCCTGCGCCCGCGACGGATCAGCAAGAACTCGATCGTCGAGGTGCAGCTCCGCACCAGAAGCGACCTCATCATGACCGTGACGGCGATAACAATGTCGCTCATGCCCGGCTCCTACGTGATCGAGTCGGACCGGATGCGTTCGCGCATCTACCTCCACGCGCTGGACACCGAACACCTGGAGGGCGTCGAGGACGTGCGGAAGAAGGCGCTCCAACTGGAGCGGCTGCTCGTGCGCTCCTTCGGCTCCCTCGACGACATCGAAAGGACTCGCGGGTGAACTCCGTAGTCATCTCCGTGCTCTACATCACGATCGGGGCCCTGTTCACCGCCGGCGCCCTCGCCAGCGTCTACCGGGTCGTGCGTGGCCCCTCTCTCATCGATCGAGTCATCGCCTCGGACGTGCTCCTCACGACGCTCATCCTCGCGGCCGGCGCAGAAATGGTCTACAACGACCACACGCGCTCGGTGCCGATGATGGTGGCACTCGCCGCGACCGCGGTGCTCGGCAGCATTGCCGTGGCCCGCCACGTCTCGCCGAGGGATTCAGCACAGGCGAAACCGTGAGCGTCGACGACATCCTCGACATCGTCTCCGCCGTGCTGGTGCTCGGCGGCGCCTTCCTCACACTCGCCGCCGGCATCGGCCTGATCCGGTTCCCCGACGCGCTCAGCCGCCTGCATGCGGCAACCAAGCCGCAGATCCTCGGGCTCATCCTCGTGGTGCTCGCCATCGCGATCGAGGCCCGAAGCTGGACCACGCTCCTCGCCCTCGTGCCCGTCGTGCTGTTCCAGATGCTCGTGGCCCCGGTCGCTGCGCACATGATCGGGCGGGCCGGCTACCGCACCGGCGACTTCCGGCCCGAGCTCTCACTTGTCGACGACCTCGCCGACGACATCGACCTCGCCACGCGGGAAGCCGAACGCTCGTCGAGGCACCAGCGATCGTAAGTTTGCGGGGCCGAAGGAGTTCTACACTCGTACCATGCCAGACAGCGCCAGCACCCAGCCCGACATGAAGCCCCGATCCCGCGTCGTCACCGACGGCATCGAGGCGACCACCTCCCGCGGGATGCTCCGCGCGGTCGGAATGGGAGACGCGGACTGGGACAAGCCCCAGATCGGCATCGCGAGCTCGTGGAACGAGATCACACCGTGCAACCTCTCGCTCGACCGCCTCGCACAGGCATCCAAGGAAGGTGTGCACGGCGGCGGGGGATATCCGCTGCAGTTCGGCACCATCTCCGTCTCGGACGGCATCTCGATGGGCCACGAGGGAATGCACTTCTCGCTCGTCAGCCGTGAGGTCATTGCCGACTCGGTCGAGGTCGTCATGCAGGCCGAGCGCCTCGACGGCTCGGTGCTGCTGGCCGGCTGCGACAAGTCGCTCCCGGGCATGCTCATGGCCGCCGCGCGACTCGATCTCGCCTCGGTGTTCCTCTACGCCGGCTCGATCGCGCCGGGCTGGGTCAAGCTCAGCGACGGCACCGAGAAGGACATCACAATCATCGACTCGTTCGAGGCCGTCGGCGCCGTCAAGGCCGGCCGGATGAGCGAAGAGGACGCCAAGCGCATCGAGTGCGCCTTCGCCCCGGGCGAGGGTGCCTGCGGCGGAATGTATACCGCCAACACGATGGCGAGCGTCGCCGAGGCGCTCGGCATGAGCCTGCCGGGATCGGCGAGCCCCGCCGCCGCGGACCGGCGTCGCGACTACTACGCGCACCGCTCGGGCGAGGCCGTTGTCAACCTCATCCGCCTGGGGATCACTGCCCGCGACATCATGACCAAGAAGGCGTTCGAGAACGCCATCGCCGTCGTCATGGTCTACGGCGGATCGACCAACGCCGTGCTGCACCTGCTGGCGATCGCCAATGAGGCCGAAGTCGACCTGACCCTGGCGGACTTCAACCGGATCGCCGACAAAGTGCCGCACCTCGGCGACCTCAAGCCCTTCGGCAAGTACGTCATGAACGACGTCGACCGGCACGGCGGAGTGCCCGTCGTCATGCGCGCCCTGCTCGACGCCGGGCTGTTGCACGGTGACGCCCTGACCGTGACGGGCAAGACCCTTGCCGAGAACCTCGCCGAGCTCGACCCGGCGCCGCTCGACGGCGAGGTGGTGCGCACCCTCGACAACCCCATCCACGCCACCGGCGGGCTGAGCGTGCTGCACGGAAGCCTCGCCCCGGAGGGCGCCGTGGTGAAGACCGCCGGCTTCGACCTCGACGTGTTCGAGGGTCCCGCCCGCGTGTTCGAGCGGGAGCGCGCAGCGATGGATGCACTCACCGAGGGCAGGATCGGCAAGGGCGACGTCGTCGTCATCCGGTACGAGGGGCCCAAGGGCGGGCCGGGCATGCGCGAGATGCTCGCCATCACGGCCGCCATCAAGGGAGCCGGGCTCGGAAAAGATGTATTACTCTTGACAGACGGACGATTCTCAGGGGGCACAACCGGCCTGTGCATCGGCCACATAGCTCCCGAAGCGGTCGACGCAGGTCCGATTGCCTTCGTGCGCGATGGTGATCTGATACGGGTCGATATCGCAGCTCGCACCCTCGACGTACTGGTCGAGGACTCCGAGCTGGAAGCTCGCCGCAACGGTTGGGCTCCGCTTCCTCCCCGCTACACCCGTGGTGTGCTCGCGAAGTACTCACGCCTGGTTCGCTCCGCTGCAGTCGGCGCGGTCACCGGCTGAGAATCGTCGGGCAGCTCGGCACCCCTCACCATTTGACGTACGAGTGACAAAGGATTTCCACCATGTCCACCGATCAGACATCAGCGACGGCCTCTCGCCCGGCGCGGCCGGCGACCCCGACGGCACCGGGGCCGATCATCCTCACCGGCTCCGGTGCGATTCTCAAGTCGCTTGAGAAGCTGGGCATCACCGACGTCTTCGGGCTCCCCGGCGGCGCCATCATGCCCTTCTATGACGAGCTCATGTCGTCGGAGGGCATCCGGCACATCCTCGTCCGGCACGAACAGGGTGCCGGGCACGCCGCTGAGGGCTACGCGTCGTCGAGCGGACGCCTCGGGGTCGCGATCGCGACCTCCGGCCCTGGAGCCACGAACCTCGTCACCGCGATCGCCGACGCGCACATGGACTCCGTGCCGCTGCTCGCGATCACCGGCCAGGTCTTCTCGACCTCGATGGGGACGGATGCCTTCCAGGAGGTCGACATCGTGGGTATCACGATGCCGATCACCAAGCACTCCTTCCTCGTCACGAAGCCGGAGGACATCCCGGCGACGATCGCCGCCGCCGTGCTCATCGCGACAACCGGCCGCCCGGGCCCCGTCCTCGTCGACGTGACGAAGGACTGCCAGCAGGCGAGCGCGCCGTTCATCTGGCCGCCGAAGATCGACCTGCCCGGCTACCGCCCGGTCACGAAGGCGCACGGCAAGCAGATTCAGGCCGCCGCCCAGCTTCTCGTCGAGGCGAAGCGCCCCGTGCTCTACGTGGGCGGCGGAGTGATCCGCGCGAACGCATCCGAGGAGCTCCTCGCCCTCGCCGAGACGACCGGGGCGCCCGTCGTCACGACGCTCATGGCCCGCGGGGCGTTCCCCGACTCCCACGACCAGCACCTGGGCATGCCGGGCATGCACGGCACCGTTCCCGCCGTGCTGTCGCTGCAGGAGTCCGACCTGCTGATCGTGCTCGGCGCGCGGTTCGACGACCGGGTGACCGGCAAGGCGAGCGAGTTCGCCCCGCACGCCAAGGTCGTACACGTCGACATCGACCCCGCTGAGATCTCGAAGATCCGCGTCGCCGACGTGCCGATCGTCGGTGACGCCAAAGACGTGATCGCCGACCTCACCGTCGCCTTCGAGGATGCCGCGCGGGTGCACGCCCCCGACATCTCCCAGTGGTGGGAGCGCCTCACCGAACTGCGCGAGCAGTACCCGCTCGGCTACGACGAGCCTGAGGACGGCCTGCTCTCACCGCAGTACGTCATCGAGCGGATCGGCGCCATCACGGGACCGGAGGGCGTCTACGCCTCGGGCGTCGGCCAGCACCAGATGTGGGCCGCCCAGTTCATCAAGTACGAGCGCCCGAACGCGTGGCTCAACTCGGGAGGCGCCGGCACGATGGGCTACGGGGTGCCGGCGGCAATGGGCGCCAAGGTCGCCCAGCCCGACCGCATCGTCTGGGCTATCGACGGCGACGGATGCTTCCAGATGACCAACCAGGAGCTCGCGACCTGCACGATCAACCAGATCCCGATCAAGGTCGCGATCATCAATAACTCCTCGCTCGGCATGGTGCGCCAGTGGCAGACCCTGTTCTACGACGGACGGCACTCGTTCACCGACCTCAACACCGGCCACGACACGGCGATGATCCCCGACTTCGTCAAGCTCGCCGAGGCGTACGGGGCCCTCGGCATCCGGGTCACGAAGAAGGAGGACGTGGACGCCGCGATCCGGCTCGCGAACGAGACCAACGACCGACCCGTCGTGATCGACTTCATCGTCAGCCGCGACGCCATGGTGTGGCCGATGGTGCCGCAGGGCGTCGGCAACTCGTCGGTGCAGTACGCCAGAGAACACGCTCCCGAGTGGGAAGAGGAGTAGAGCCATGACCCACGTACTCTCCCTGCTCGTCGAGGACAAGCCCGGCCTGCTCACGCGCGTCGCCGGCCTGTTCGCGCGGCGCGGCTTCAACATCGAGTCCCTCGCCGTCGGCAAGAGCGAGATCCCGGGGCTGTCCCGCATCACCGTCGTCGTCGACGTCGAAGACCTCCCGCTCGAGCAGGTCACGAAGCAGCTCAACAAGCTTGTCAACGTGCTCAAGATCGTCGAGCTCGATCCGGCCCAGACCGTGGAACGCGAGCACATGCTCATCAAAGTGCGCGTCGACAATTCCACCCGCAGCCAGATCCTCGAGGCGGCCACCCTTTTCCGGGCGCGGATCGTCGATGTGGCCACGGATGCCCTCGTCATCGAGGTCACGGGGGACACCCCCAAGGTGCAGGCGCTGCTGCGCGTGCTCGAACCGTATGGCATCAAGGAGATCGCGCAATCCGGCCTTCTCGCCATCGGGCGCGGGCCGAAAAGCATCACCGAACGCATCTACAAGGCTTGACTCAACACCACCACCAAAGGAGAACCACCAGTGACCGAGATCGTTTACGACAAAGACGCTGACCTGTCGATCATCCAGGGCAAGAAGGTGGCCGTCATCGGCTACGGCTCGCAGGGTCACGCCCACGCGCTGAACCTTCGCGACTCGGGTGTCGACGTCGTCGTGGGGCTCAAGGAGGGCTCGAAGTCGATCGCCAAGGCGGAGGAGGCCGGCTTCACGGTGCTGCCCTCGGCCGAGGCCGCAGCCTGGGCCGACGTCATCGTCATCCTCGCGCCCGACCAGCACCAGCGCCACCTCTACGCCGACGACATCGCCGCGAACCTCGGCGAGGGCAAGGCCCTCGTCTTCGGCCACGGCTTCAACATCCGCTACGGCTACATCACGGCGCCCGCGGGCGTCGACGTGCTGCTCGTCGCCCCCAAGGGCCCGGGTCACACAGTGCGCCGCGAGTACGAGGCCGGCCGTGGCGTTCCCGTCATTGTCGCCGTCGAGCAGGATGCCTCCGGCAGTGCCTGGGACCTCGCCTGGTCGTACTCGAAGGCGATCGGCGGACTTCGTGCCGGCGGAATCAAGACCACCTTCACCGAAGAGACCGAGACCGACCTTTTTGGTGAGCAGGCCGTACTCTGCGGCGGCACCTCGCAGCTCGTGCAGTACGGCTTCGAGACCCTCATCGAGGCCGGCTACCAGCCCGAGATCGCCTACTTCGAGGTTCTGCACGAGCTCAAGCTCATCGTCGACCTCATGTGGGAGGGCGGCATCGCCAAACAGCGCTGGAGCGTCTCGGACACCGCCGAGTACGGCGACTACGTCTCCGGCCCGCGAGTCATCGACCCGAGCGTCAAGGAGAACATGAAGGCCGTTCTCGCGGACATCCAGTCGGGGGCCTTCGCTGAGCGCTTCATCAAGGACCAGGACGCCGGCGGACCCGAGTTCCTCGAGCTGCGCGAGAAGGGTGCCGCGCACCCCATCGAGGCGACCGGCCAGAAGCTGCGCGCCCTGTTCGCGTGGAAGCAGGCCGACGCCGACTACACCGACGGCTCCGCCGCCCGCTAAGGACGAGGAACGCAATTGCGGAAGGGGTGCGGCACATGCCGCGCCCCTTTTCGCGTTCCCCGTCCGCGCCGCATCGCCGTCGTCGGTCATACTTGATCCATGGCCTCCGACCGCGACGACGACGCCCTCACCTGGGGCGGCGAGTCCGACGACCCGAGCTACCTCGACGGCGCCCGGCCCACCACACCCGCGGACGTCGCGGGCCCGGAGCCCGAGGTGCCCGCTTCCGCCACCGCCTCCACGCTGCTGGTCGCATACGGCATCTTCGGCGGCGTCTACCTGCTGTACCTCGTCGGCTGGGTCATCTCGGTTCAGCGCGACACGTTCACCGCGTCGGGCCTGTTCTTCGAGATCATGTACCAGTTCGGCGAGTTCCTCGCGATCGTCTCGCCCGCCCTCTGGTTCGGCCTCGTGCTTCTGCTCACCCGCGACCGACGGCCGGCGCTGCGAGTCGTCTGGCTCGTCGCGGGCATCGTGCTGCTCGCCCCGTGGCCGTTCATACTCGGGAGCGTGTCGTGAGCGCCGCGACCCCGGATGCCACCGCGCCGCCGCGCTCAGTGCGCGTGGTGTTCCTGGCCGTGGCGATCGCGTTCGGGCTGCTCTACGCCTACGACCTCTTCGAGGCAGTCGCAAACACCTTCGGGGTTGTCGCGCAACTCGGCGGGTACAACGAGCTTGCCGCGGAGGTCGGGCTCGACGAGGCCACCGTGCCGTGGGGGATCCTGATCGCGAATATCGCGCTTGCCCCTCTGCTCTATACGGGCGCCTTCCTCATCGGCCGCCGGCACTCGGTGCCGACCGCCGCCCTGGTGTTCCTCGGCGGCCTCGCCGCCGTCGGTGCCCTGAGCCTCTCGCTCGTCGCGTTCGCCTGAGCTTGCCGAGCGCCGCGGTGGGCTGAGCCGGGGCGCCGGTCAGAGGGCGGCGAGCACGATGACGAGGATCAGCGCGAGCTGGGCGAAGTACCGCCGCCAGAACGGGATGGAGATCGCCCCGAACCGATCCGGATGCTCCGCGGCATAGGCGTTCGCCGGGAACACCGCGATCAGAAACAGCACGAGTCCGGCCGCCGCGGCGCCTCTCGTCGCGGGCACGAGCATGCCGATTCCGCCCGCGATCTCGCAGAGTCCGGTGAAATACACCAGGGCACGAGGGCTCAGCAGGCCCGTGCCGCGCAGCCGCGGCGGGATCAGCCGCGCCATGGTCCTGGCCGGTCCGGGGCGGAAATGCATCACGCCCATCACCACGAAAATCAGGGCGAGGCCTCCGCGCGCGATCCACTGGGCGGTCTCGATCGCGGCATCCGGCATGGGTCCATCTTGCGTCCTATGACACGCTCGGCGCGGCACGGGTGCGGCCGCGCCCTAAACTGGGCCTGTATTTTACGGATCGACCAAAGGACTGCATTCGTGGCAAAGCCGATCGTGTTGATCGCCGAAGAACTCTCCCCAGCTACCGTCGAGGCCCTCGGGCCCGACTTCGACGTGAGGAACGTGGACGGCACTGACCGCCCCGCGCTGCTCGCGGCGCTCGTGGACGCAAGCGCGATCCTCATCAGGTCCGCGACCCAGCTCGACGCCGAGGCGCTCGCCGCCGGCAAGAGCCTCAAGGTCATTGCGCGCGCCGGTGTCGGCCTCGACAACGTCGACATCAAGTCCGCGACAACCGCGGGCGTCATGGTCGTCAACGCGCCGACCTCGAACATCATCTCCGCCGCCGAGCTGACAGTCGGGCATATCCTCAGCCTCGCCCGGCACATCCCGCCGGCGCACGCGGCGCTCGCCGTCGGCCAGTGGAAGCGCTCGAAGTACACGGGCATCGAGCTGTACGAGAAGACGATCGGCATAATCGGCCTCGGCCGCATCGGAGCGCTCATCACCGCGCGGATGCAGTCGTTCGGCACACGCGTCGTCGCCTATGACCCCTATGTCACCGCGGCCCGCGCCCAGCAGCTCGGCGTGACCCTGCTGAGCTTCGACGAGCTGCTGCAGCAGTCCGACTTCATCACCATCCACATGCCGAAGACGCCGGAGACCACGGGAATGATCTCCGACGCCCAGCTCGCCCTCATGAAGTCGACCGCGTTCATCGTCAACGTCGCCCGCGGCGGCCTCATCGACGAGGACGCGCTGCACCGCGCCCTCACCACCGGCGTCATCGCCGGCGCCGGACTCGACGTGTTCGTGCACGAGCCGCCGACGGGCTCCCCGCTGCTCGCCCTCGACAATGTCATCGTCACCCCGCACCTGGGCGCATCCACCGACGAGGCGCAGGAGAAGGCCGGCGTCTCGGTCGCCAAGTCGGTGCGCCTCGCCCTCGCGGGCGAGCTCGTTCCGGATGCCGTGAACGTGGCCGGCGGAATCATCGACCCGACCGTGCGCCCCGGCATCCCCCTCATGGAGAAGCTCGGGCAGGTGTTCTCCGGCCTCGCCGAGCACAGCCCGATCACGAGCATCGACATCGAGGTGCGCGGCGAGATCGTCGCGCACGACGTCAGCGTGCTCAAGCTCGCGGCGCTCAAGGGCATCTTCACGAACGTCGTCGCCGAGTCGGTCTCCTATGTGAACGCGCCGCTGCTCGCCGAGCTGCGCGGCATCGACGTTCGACTGATCACCGACAGCACGAGCGACGAGTACCGCAACCTGCTCACGATCCGCGGCGCGCTCAGCAACGGCGCGCAGATCTCGGTGTCCGGCACCCTCACCGGCACGAAGCAGATCGAGAAGATCGTCGAGATCAACGGCTACGACGTCGAGGTTCCGGTCGCCGAACACCTCATCGTGATGCTCTACGCCGACCGCCCCGGCATCGTCGCGATCTACGGTCGCGAATTCGGCGAGGCCGGCATCAACATCGCCGGCATGCAGATCAGTCGGCGCGAAGCCGGCGGCCAGGCACTCTCGGTGCTCACCGTCGACTCCCCGGCGCCGGAGGGGCTGCTGGAGTCACTGCGCATCGCCATCGACGCGGATCTCATGCACGAGATCGACATCGTCACGACCTAGCCATACGCACCCGTCAGACGACGAAAGAATGGCCCGGCGAAATTCGCCGGGCCCTTCCTCGTGAACCGCTCGTTAGACGAGCGGATCGGTGTCGCTGCGCGTCTCGCGCTGGGTGACGCGGTCGGCGCCGCCGTTGTCGACCTGGCGAACGGTCGACACGCTTGAACGCTTGCGCATGACGAGCACGAGCGAGACGACGAATACGACGGCTCCAGCAGCCATCAGGATGTAGCCGACGAGGTCGAGATTGATGACGCTTGTCTCGAAGTTCAACGCGAACGTCAAGATCGCGCCCACGACGAAGAGGAAGATTCCAGTTCCAATACCCATGTCTTGTGGTCCTTTCGGTCGCCCGTCCGAGCATGGATGCACGTCGATCCGGTGCGATATGAATGCCCATTCTAACAAATCGGTAAAATTTCGCTCGGAATCAGCCGCGAACCCGGTCAGTCGGGCGTCGGATCGGGCGCCCGCGCCGCCTCCACTACTCTGAAACCATGCCCCGGAAAATCAATCTCGCCGTCATCGCCGGCGATGGTATCGGCCCCGAAGTGATTGCTGAAGCGCTCAAGGTGCTGCACGCCGCCGCTCCCGCCGACACCACCATCGACGCGACCCACTATCCCTTTGGGGCCGGGCACTACATCGCCACGGGGGAGGTCCTCACGGCCGACGGGCTCGAGGCCCTCGCGCAGCACGACGCAATCCTGCTCGGCGCAGTCGGCGGGGATCCGCGCGACTCCCGGCTCGCCGGCGGCATCATCGAACGGGGCCTCCTGCTCGGCCTGCGCTTCGCGTTCGACCACTACGTGAACCTGCGGCCGACGACCCTGTTTCCCAACGTGGTGTCGCCGCTCGCCGACCCGGGCGAGGTCGACTTCGTCGTCGTTCGCGAGGGCACCGAGGGTCCCTACGTGGGCAACGGCGGCAGCATCCGGGTCGGGACGCCGAACGAGATCGCCAACGAGGTCAGCGTCAACACCGCGTTCGGTGTGGAGCGCCTCGTACGCTTCGCGTTCCGCACGGCCCAGGCCCGGCGCGGGCGGCTCACGCTCGTGCACAAGACGAATGTGCTCGTCCACGCCGGCGGACTCTGGCAGCGCACGGTCGACGCCGTCGCCACCGAGTATCCCGACGTCACCGTCGACTACCTGCACGTCGACGCGGCGACGATCTTCCTCGTCACCAATCCGAGTAGATTTGACACGATCGTCACGGACAACCTCTTCGGCGATATTCTCACCGACCTGGCCGGCGCAATCAGCGGCGGCATCGGACTGGCGGCCTCGGGCAACATCAACCCCGACGGCGCCTTCCCCAGCATGTTCGAGCCGGTCCACGGATCGGCGCCCGACATCGCGGGCAAGGGCATCGCCGACCCGACCGCGGCGATCCTCTCGGCGGCCATGCTGCTCAGCCACCTCGGATTCACCGAGGAGGCGGCGAGAATCGGCGCGGCCGTCACGAACGACCTCGCCGGGCGAGGGACCGCCGGGCGCAGCACCACCCAGGTCGGTGACGCGATAGCACACTCGCTGCGCGACGCCGCGCCGACCACACACTGAACACCAACGAAGGACCATCATGACCATCGCGACAGGGTTTCCGCTCCCGTTTGACGTCACGCCGTCCGCCGCACAGCGCGCGGTTGCAGAGCGGGACGCGATCCTCGCCGACCCCGGGTTCGGCAAGCACTTCACCGACCACATGGTCGCGATCGACTGGACGATCGACGAGGGCTGGCACAACGCCAGGGTCATCCCGTACGGTCCGCTGCAGCTCGACCCCGCGGCATCCGTGCTGCACTACGCCCAGGAGATCTTCGAGGGGCTCAAGGCCTACCGGCACGCCGACGGCTCCATCTGGTCCTTCCGCCCCGAGGCCAACGCCGCTCGCCTGCGCCGCTCCGCCACGCGACTGGCGCTCCCGCTGCTGCCGGTGGCCGACTTCGTCGAATCGCTGCGCCAGATCGTCGCCGCTGATGGGGCCTGGGTACCGTCGGCGCCCGAGACGAGCCTGTACCTGCGCCCCTTCATGTTCGCGACCGAGAGCTTCCTCGGTGTGCGGGCGGCGCAGGAGGTCGGCTACTTCGTCATCGCCTCGCCCGCTGGCGCCTACTTCGCCAGCGGTGTGCAGCCGGTGTCGATCTGGCTGTCGACGACCTACTCCCGCGCGGGCAAGGGCGGAACCGGCGCCGCGAAGACCGGCGGCAACTACGCGTCATCGCTCCTGCCCCAGGCGGAGGCGTACGAGCACGGCTGCGCGCAGGTGCTCTTCCTCGATTCGGTGACCGGCGAGTACATCGAGGAGCTCGGCGGCATGAATGTCGTGCTCGTCTACAAGGACGGCACGCTCGTGACCCCCGAGTCCGACAGCATCCTCGAGGGCATCACGAGGGACAGCATCCTGCAGCTCGCCGAGGACCGCGGCCACAAGGTCGAGCGCCGCCGGGTGCGACTGTCGGAGTGGGCCGACGGTGTCGCGAGCGGCGAGATCACCGAGGTCTTCGCATGCGGCACGGCGGCCGTCGTGACCCCGATCGCGCGTCTCGTCGGCGAGGGCATCGAGATCGGGTCGGCGGATGCTGCTCCGGGCGAGCTGACCCTGTCGCTGCGCCAGGAGCTCACCGACATCCAGTACGGGCGTGCCGAGGACCGCCACGGCTGGATGACGCGCCTCGACGCCTGAGCTTCGCACTTCGGGGCGGATGCCGGGCACCCGCGCCGGGCGTCCGGCGGCGTCCGGCGGCGTCCGGCGGCGCCGAGAGTGCTCCTTTTCGTCGACTGTGACTGCCGCGAAAGGCACAGTCGGCGCAATTGCGCACTCTCGGCGAAACTGGGTAGCGCCCCGGCGGGGTGCGGTGTCTGCACCGTGCGGAACCGACACCCCGAACGGGTCTAGGCTCGAAACCGTGAAAATCGCGCGTTTCAGCACCGGTGGAGATCCTCGTTTCGGAATCGTCGACGACGACGACGACCTGGTCGTCCTCGCCGGAGATCCCATGTTCAGCGGCTTCGACACGACCGGCGAGCGCATCCCGCTCGCCGACGTGAAGCTCCTCGCCCCCGTCATCCCGCGGTCCAAGGTGATCTGCGTCGGACTCAACTACGCCGACCACAAGGCAGACATGGGCGACGTCGGGCCGACGAACCCGCTCATCTTCTTGAAGCCCAACACGGCAGTCGCCGGCCCCGGCGACACGATCGTCATCCCGCCCGTCGACGGGCGCATCGTGCACGAGGGCGAGCTCGTCATCGTGATCGGCAAGATCGGCAAGCAGGTCAAAGCCGCCGACTACGCCGACTACATCTTCGGTTACACGATCGGCAACGACGTCTCGGCGCGCGACGTGATGTTCGCCGACGGCCAGTGGGCAAGGGCCAAGGGCTACGACACCTTCGCTCCGATCGGTCCATGGATCGAAACTGACATCGACGCGCAGAACCTCGCCATCACGACGTTCGTCGACGGTGAGCCGCGTCGGGTCGGTACGACCTCGGACATGATCCACAAGATCCCCGAGATCATCGAATTCTGCTCGGATGTCTGGACGCTTCTGCCCGGCGACATCATTATGACGGGCACCCCGGCGGGCCTCGGCGGCTTCGTCGATGGACAGACGGTCGACATCACGATCGAGGGAATCGGCACGCTGTCGAACCCCGCGCGCAACCGCGCCTGAGTCGCAGCCCCGGTGTCGGTAGCGCGGTGACGTCCCTGTTCGGTGGCGTATCCGAGGAGTTTCTGCACCACGCCGTGTCGCGCGACCATCCGGGTCGGCGTGGCGCCGGATCTCCTGCGTTGCGTTGCGTGAGTGCGTTCGGCGGCGCGGGCGAGCGGATGCTGTGATGCGGGTCGCTGTGTGGATTACGTGACCGGCGCCGGAGTGCGAGCCGTCCTGCCGGGGCTCGCGGCGGCGGCATCCGCTGTGCTCGTCGCGTGGATGCTGCACCTCGTGCTTCCGTGGCTGCCGCTGCTCACCGCGGCCGTCGTGCTCGGCATCGTCGTCGGGCAGCTGCCGTGGTTCGCACCGGCGCTCGACCATACGCTGAAGCCCGGAATTCGGTTCTCGGCGAAGACGCTCATGCGTGCCGGCGTCGTGCTGCTCGGGCTGAAGCTCAGCCTCGGCGACATCGCCGGGCTCGGTGTCGTCGCGATCCTGGCGATCGTCGGCCTCGTGATCGTGACCTTCTTCGGAACCTGGGCCCTCGGCATCCTGATGCGCCTGCCGGGCAGCGAGCCGCTGCTCGTCGCGGCGGGCTTCTCGATCTGCGGCGCCTCGGCGATCGGCGCGATGAGCGCGGCGACCCGCAGCAGGCCCGAGGAGCAGGCGACCCCGGTGGCGCTCGTCACCCTGTGCGGTACCCTCGCCATCGCGGTGCTGCCGGCCCTCCAGGCTCCGCTTGGGCTGTCCAACGCCGGGTTCGGGCACTGGGTCGGCGCGAGCGTGCACGACGTGGGGCAGGTCGTCGCCACGGCGCAGACGGCCGGATCCGCCGCGCTCGCGATCGCCGTCGTGGTCAAGCTCACCCGGGTGCTGATGCTCGCACCGATGGTGACCGTCGCCTCGGTCGCCGTGCGCCGACGGGAGGCGCTCGCCGCCGCATCCGCCCGCAGCAATGCCCGGCCGGGCCCCGCCGAAGGCGCCCACGTCGCCCCCGCCGGCGCTCCGCCCGTCGGAAACTCAGGAAACCGCGCGAAGCCCCACGCGCGCATCCGCGTGATCCCGCTCTTCGTGCTCGGATTTCTCGCCGCTGTTCTGCTCAATTCCTTCGTTTCCCTCCCGGGGCCCGTGCTCGCGGGAGCGGATGCCGTGCAGACGGTGCTTCTCGCGACCGCGCTGTTCGCCCTCGGGACGAGCGTGCGCATCCGCTCCCTTGTCCGCACGGGATGGCGTGCCCTCATCGTCGGGCTCTCGTCCTGGCTGCTCATCGCGGTGCTCGCCTATGCCGCGATCTGGCTCTGACCCAGCGCCCAGCGGCGGCATCCGGCACGCCGATAGAATCGGGAGCAACATGCCTGCCTCCTTCACCTCCGCATCCGGTAGCGACGTCCGCGTGCGCTTCTGCCCGTCTCCGACGGGAACCCCGCACGTCGGGCTCATCCGCACGGCCCTGTTCAACTGGGCGTACGCGCGCCACACCGGCGGCAAGCTGATCTTCCGCATCGAGGACACGGATGCCGCGCGCGACAGCGAGGAGAGCTACGGGCAACTGCTCGAGGCGATGAGCTGGCTCGGGCTCGACTGGGACGAGGGCGTCGACGTCGGCGGGCCGCACGGACCCTACCGGCAGTCGCTGCGCACCAGCATCTATCGCGACATCATCGAGCAGCTGCGCGCGAGCGGACACCTCTACGAGAGCTTCGCTACCGGCGAGGAGATCGAGGCGCGCAACGTCGCCGCCGGCCGTGACCCCAAGCAGGGCTACGACAACTTCGAGCGCGACCTGACCGACGAGCAGCGCGCCGCCCACCTCGAGGAGGGCCGCGTGCCGGCGCTTCGTCTGAGGGTGCCCGACACCGAGCTGTCGTTCGACGACCTCGTGCGCGGGCCGATCACGTTCCCGGTCGGCAGCTTCACCGACTTCGTCGTCGTCCGCCCGAACGGCGCCCCGCTCTACACGTTCGTGAACCCGGTCGACGACGCCCTCATGGGCATCACCCACGTGCTGCGCGGCGAGGACCTGCTCTCATCAACCCCGCGGCAGATCGCGCTATACCACGCGCTCATCGAGATCGGCGTCGCCACGGCGATCCCGCGCTTCGGCCACCTCCCCTACGTGATGGGGGAGGGCAACAAGAAGCTCAGCAAACGCGACCCCGAGTCGAACCTGTTCCTGCACCGCGACCGCGGCTTCCTGCCCGAGGGGCTGCTCAACTACCTCTCGCTGCTCGGCTGGTCGCTCACCCACGACCGCGACGTGTTCACGACCGAGGAGATGATCGCGGCGTTCGACGTCACCGACGTGAACCCGAACCCGGCCCGTTTCGACCTCAAGAAGGCCGAGTCGATCAACGGCGACCATATCCGGATGCTGCCCGTCGACGAGTTCGCGCAGCGCCTCGCCCCGTACCTCGGCGAGCTCGTCTCGCTTCCGGAGGACGAGCCGATGCTGCGCGCCGCCGCCCCGCTCGTGCAGGAACGCATGCAGCTGCTCGGCGAGGCGCCGGGGTTGCTCGCCTTCCTGTTCACGCCGGACGACGAGATCGCTTGGGATGCCGACGCGCTGCCCAAGGCTGACGCCCGCCCCACCCTCGATGCCGCGCTCGCCGCGCTGCGCGCGCTCGAGGACTGGACGACGGAGACGACGGAGGATGCCCTGCGCACCGCCCTCATCGAGGGCCTCGGCCTCAAGCCGCGAATCGCGTTCGGGCCCGTGCGCTCGGCGATCTCCGGTCGCCGAATCAGCCCGCCGCTGTTCGAGTCGATGGAGCTGCTCGGCAAGGTGTCGACGATCGCCCGCATCGAGAGGCTCGCGGCGACCCTATGACCCGCGATACCGTGCCCGAGACGACCGAGGGGCTCTACGACGTCGCCGTCGTCGGCGCCGGCCCCGGCGGGCTCAGCGCCGCGCTGAACCTGGTGCGCGCGCGGCGGCGGACGATCGTGCTGGACGGCAACCGGCCGCGCAACGCCGCGACTTTCCACTCGCATGGTTTCATCACGCGCGACGGCGTCTCGCCGCTCGAGCTGCGCGGACTCGCCCGCGAGGAGCTGAAGGAGTACCCGAACTACGAGTACCACCAGACGATGGTGGTGTCGGTAGTTCAGGCGGACGAGGGGTTCCTCGTCGCCACGAAGGGGCCGGGGTTCACGAGGTCCGAGTACCGCGCCCGCACCATCGTGATCGCCACGGGCGTCAGCGAGCTCATGCCGACGCTGCCGACGCTGCGGGCGTTCTACGGCACCAGCATCCACAGCTGCATCGAGTGCGACGGCTACGAGGAGCGCGACAAGCCCATCGCGATCCTCGGCGACACCGACGACCTCGCCGATCGGGCGATCCTCGCCTCCCAGTGGAGCGGCGACGTGATCGTCTTCGCCGGTGCCACCGGAGGGGTGACCGACGACGAGGAGGCGGAACTGGCCGAGCGCGGCATCCGCGTCGAGCGCCGCCTCGTCGTCGACGTCGTCGGGGACCGCACCGGGCTCACCGGCATCCGGCTCGAGGACGGCGAGACGGTCGCCCGCACCGCCGCATTCGTGCGGCCCGTCTACGAACCCCGGCTCGGCTACCTCGAGTCGCTCGGCCTGCAGCGCGCCGACGACGGCTACCTCGCGGTGGATGCCGAGGGGCGCACGTCACTGTTGGGCGTCTACGCCGCCGGCGACTCGGCCTCTCCCGGGCCGCGCCAGCTCATCATCGCCGCGGGCCAGGGCGCGAGGGTCGCTTCCGCGCTCAACCGGGACCTGCTCGAGGTTCGCCCCGCCGTCACCGTGACGGGCTGAGGATGCAGACTCGGCGCAGAAAGCTGCTCGGCTGGCTGCCCGCCGTGATCTTGAGCCTGATCATCGCCGGTGCGTTGATCACCTCGGGTGTCGTGATCCAGCGCGGCCTCGCCGAGCCGCCGCCGCCGCCGGACAGCGCGCAGGTCACGGGAGCGGACCTGTCGCTGTTCACCGAGGAGGGTCTGGCCTACATCGACCGCAGCCGCAAGGTGCGCTTCGACCTGTCTGAGCCGCCGGTCACGGCAGCCTCCCTCGGCCTGCCCGCGAACGGGACCCTCGCGATCGAGCCGCCCGAGACGGGCCTGAGCTACAGCGTCGCGATCTTCGGCGGTGGCGCCGAGCCGGGCGGGCTCACCCTCAACGCGAGGGAGCTGAGCATCGAGACGGATGACGGCGAGGTCGTCGCCGTGCGCGTGCCGCTCAGCACCTTTTCGAGTTTCAGCGACCTGTTGAACGAGGCGCGCGCGGATGCCGGCACCTACGGCTGGGATGTGTCGGATGCCGACCGCATCGTCGAGGAGATGGGGGAGGCGACGCGGGCCGGAGTCCCCTACTCGTTCAGCTTCGGCCCGGGCGATGTCCTCGGGGTGGCCGTGATGGCGACGGCGAGCTGCGAGAAATTCGGGTGTGCGGTCGAGTTCGAAGTAGCCCCCCGCGTAGGCTAAAGTAGGGAGTCGGCCCGGCTTCGGCAGGGCCCTGTGGGGTGTGGTGTAATTGGCAACACGGAAGATTCTGATTCTTTTGTTCTTGGTTCGAGTCCAGGCACCCCAGCTTTGAGGCCCTGAATCCCGGGCCTTTTTCTTTTTCCTCGAGAGCGAGACTCGATTCGGCTCGATTTTCGTTCGATGATCCGGCGCGTGATCACAATTCATCGCTCCGAGGGCAGCGCCCGGGAGGCTGGCACAGCTGGGATTCGGGTGGGTTGCATCACGTGATTGGGAAGGCGATTCTTGAATGTGATGCACGCCAACGGAGGCGTGTCGCGCGTGAGGAGTTCGACATGAACCGCAGCATCCGCCACCGGGGCTCGGTCCCCGTCGCAGATATCGCGTCAGGGGAGATCGTGCGCCGAGGGCGCCCGGTCCGCATCACAGGGGAGTTCGGAGAGCGCGACGCGCACGCCGTCGTGGTCACAGGTGGCGGTGTTGCCGAAGTGTCGTTGGTGGGCGAGACGCTCGTCATCGACACTTCGGGGCTCGCGATCGGCGGCCACACGGTCCTGGTCAACGGGATTCCCGCGCAGGGCAAGCACAAGGGCCGGCAGGATGCGGCGTTCGATGTCGTCGTCGTTGACACGCCTGCGGCCCTTGACGAGGGGCTTGCCGTGCTGCACGCGTCGCGGATCCGCATCGGCGAACTTGACATCGAGTCTCTACCGATGGATGCCGGGGCCGAAGGCCAGTTCCGCGACATATTCAAGGCGGTGAGCCGGGACGGTGGGGAGGCGGTCACCCTCGCGTTCGACCAGGTCGGGGAGCGTATCGATATTGAGGAGGAGCTGGCGGCTCTCTCGAGTCGGCGGCGGGAGCGGTACGGTCGCATCGAGCCGGCGCTGTTCGAACAGCTCGAGCACGGCGGCGACGTCGAGGTCGCGGTGTGGGCGTCGACGCGCGGTATTGACCTGTCGACGCCGGAGAAGTCCGACAAGCGACCCGCGCGAAAGCCGAGCCGCAGTGACGCGCGCACGCGGAAGGAATGGACGGCGCTCGGCGAGACGCTCGCGGAGGTCGCGGGGGAGTTCGGACTCGTGCCCGAGCGAATCGACCAGGCGGCGCCCGTCGTCTACGGACGCATGCCTGCCGACGCCGTGCGCAGGCTCGCGGAGCACGACCTCGTCGCGGGCGTCTTCCGTTATGACCGTGAGGGCGTCGACGACCTCGACGACTCGATAGCGATCCATAACAGTGACGACGCGCACTCTGCCGGATTCACTGGCGCGGGCGTCGACGTGGCGGTGTACGAGCAGGGGCCGGACGTCACGACGAACCTCGCCATCTCCGGGCGATTTGAGACGCCGGGAGCGATGAGCAGCCACTCGCGCATGACGCACGGGATCATCCGCAACACGGAGCGCAACCGTCCGCGCGGGCACGCCCCGGGAGCCAACCTCTTCTCAGCGAACAGCTACGATCTCGATGCGATCCGCTGGGCCGCGCAGGACGAGGGTTGCACCGTGATCAGCCAGAGTTTTCACCGCAACGCCGAGCAGACAAGCGATTCGCTGTCGCACGACGACAACTACAAGGACTGGCTCGCGCTGCACTGGCCGTATCCGACGATCGTGGAGGCGGCTGGCAACGGCACCTCTACCGAGTTCGTCAACCACAAAGGCTACAACCGCCTGACAGTCGGAAGCCACGACGACAACGCGAGCGCCATGGCGTCGAGTTCGGTGTTTCGCAACCCCAGGTCTTCGCACGGCGACCGGGAGCTACCCGAGATCGCGGGCAACGGCATCGGTGTCACGGTCGTTGGGCTCACCGACAGCGGGACGAGCTTTGCGGCGCCAGCAGTCGCGGGCATCGCGGCATGCGTGCAGGAAGCGGCGCCGCTGCTGCGGTCGTGGCCCGAGGGGACTCGTGCCGTGCTCATGGCGGGCGCGTGGCGCAATCCGAGCGGGGGGCGCTGGCGGGCAGACCTCGTCGCGGGAGTCGACGGGCGCGACGGCGCCGGCACAGTCGACGCGGGGCGCTCCACATCGATCGCGCAGTCGCGCCAGAACCGCAACAACTCGGGGGCGCTCCGCGGCTTCGACGTCGGGACGCTGCGCTCGTCCGACCTCGACGGGTCGGGGCGTACGACGTTCCGTTACCGCATCACGACACCCCGGACGCCGCTGTTCTTCGGTTCGCACGTCAAGGTGGCGCTCGCGTGGGACTCGAAGGCAACCCGCACCGACATCCTGTTCCTGTCGATCTACCAGAACACGCTCACGGTCGACCTCGACCTCGAAGTGCGCGACTCGTCGGGCTCTCTCGTCGCGTCGAGCATGTCGTGGGACAACAGCTACGAGATCGCCGAGTTCGATGCCAAGGCGGGCGAGACATATGACATCCGGATCCGCCGCTGGGCGGGCTCCGACGACGTCTGGTTTGGCATCGCCTGGACGCAGATTTCGACGCTGTTCGACATGTTCGGCTCGGTGCAGACTGCTCCGGTCTTCGGGCTCGGAGGCTGACCAGGCCGGGGAAGAGGATGCCGCGACCCGCGGCATCCTCGTGGCGCTGCACGAGTGGACGGATGCCCGGACGGCACCGCCGCTCGGCACAACCGCCATCGCCTACCGCCGCGGCTTCGTCATTGGCGCCGTCGCCTTCAGGGGGGCCGAATCGCCGACATCCGCGCGGTCCCGTCGTACCCGCCGGTCGGCGTTCCCAGGCCGAAGAGCGCCCCGATTGTCGGCGCGACGTCGATAGTTCGCGCCTGCTCTGACGACACTCCGCCCGGAATGATCCGAGGGCTACCGCCGCCGATGAAGAAGGGGATCGGCTCGGTGGCCGGATGGCCATGGTTGCCCGGGATCGGATTGGACACCACATACGGGTCGGAGAACCGCCAGCCCGCGCGGCAGCTCGCGACGAGGTCACCGGCGTTCGGCCCAAGTCGGAGCTCCTCCGGGACGTTGATCTTCAGGACCCCCGGATGCGCGGCCACGAGGGCGCGCACCTCGGCGAGTGCGCCATCGCGGGCCGCGGGGTCGCCAACCCAGTAGAGCAGGTCGACACCGCCGTTCTGGGCGATCGCGATGTTTCCTCGGAGGTCGGGGCGGTCCTTCAGGATCAGGTCCGCGGAGATCACGTTGCTCGGGATGGACCAGTCCATTGAGTGGTCGGCGAGCACCATGATGATGCTCGACTCCCACTTGCCGGTCGACACCAGGTGGTCGACGAAGCGGCCGACCTGCAGGTCGGTGGAGGCGAGCGCGGCGGTGCGCGCGGCCTGCACGGTCGTGCCGGTCAGGTCGCTGTGGCCGATCCGATCGACGTCCCCGAGGTTGACGAAGACCAGGTCAGGATCGGCCCCGTCGACCATCGCGATGAGCGCGGTGGTGGTCGCCTCGTCCGGGGCGTGATTGGTCAACGGGATGAGCGGAGCAGGCTCCCACCGATAGGTCGCGCGCTCGCCGAAGATGCCGAACAGGTACTCCTTGCTGAGCACCGACCCGGTAGTGCGACCGGTCGCCGCGACCCGTTCGAGCATCGTCGGGAAGACGAGGTCGGCCGGGCGGTCCATATCGCGGACCACTGCCTCCGCACGGTCGTAGATCGCATTGGCGGGCACACCCGACCGGTCCGGGCGCACCCCCGTCATCATCATCACGTGGTTCGGGATGGTCTCCATCACGGGCAACGACCGCGCCGACGGAAAGTTCGTGCCGCCCGTGCGGAGGGCCGCGAGCCGCGGGGTCACGGCAGCGGTTATCTCGCCGGGGCGGCATCCGTCCACCACCACCACGTAGACGCGGGTGCGCTCCGCGACCGTTCCGGGGGCCGCCCACGCGGCCCCCGGCGCTGCCGACAGGAGCACCGCGGCGCCGCCGACCGACGCCATCGTGAGGAACTGGCGGCGTGACGCGTTGACCGCGCTCACTGTGCTGCCCCGACTGCTGCGGTCACTCGTTGAGTGCCGGCGATCACCTGCCACGACGCCGTGACGGCGCTCGTCGCCGCCCGGACCGTGCGATCGGAGATCGCATACCAGTCCATCCGCAGCCCGGCCGGCGTCACGTTGAGCACGGAGTAGCCGTGTGTGTCGAAGTCGAGGTACTTCACGTGCGGGTTGGACGCCCTGAAGGCGGTCTCCACCGCGAGGGACCCCGTGCGCGGCGGCACCCTGAGGATGTCGTCGAGGTTGTCGCTCGTCACCGAGGTGCAGACGAGTTCGGTGGCGACCGAGGCGCCGTTCGTCGGGTAGGTGAGGGGATCGGCGGGCACATCACAGGCCCACCCGGAATGGATGTCGCCGGTGAGGAACACGGTGTCGGTGACGGCGTTGTCCCTGAGGTGCTTGAGTACCTCGCCACGGTCGGCCGTGTAGCCGTCCCACTGGTCGACGTTGTAGGGCACCCCATCGATCGTGGTCGTGCCGAGCAGCTCATGCATGGCGCCGATCTCACCCGAGTTCAGGGTCGACGGGAACCTGATCGGGGTGATCATCACCGGGTTGCCGATGAGCTTCCATTGCGCGACGCCGGCGGTGAGCCCATCGAGGAGCCATGCCAGTTGGGCGTCGCCCGTGATCGTGCGGTCGGGGCTGGAGATGCCCTGGTCGACCACGCTGGGGGCCTGCTGGCTCCGATAGGTGCGCAGGTCGAGCATCGAGATGCTCGCGAGCGACCCGAATTGGAGGCGACGATACAGGATGCCGCCGCTCGTGTAGCGGACCGGCATCCACTCCGAGTAGGCCTGCTGCGACGCGGCGCGGCGCGCATCCCACGACCCCTCCGTGGTCTCCGTGTGATTCTCGGCCCCGCCCGACCAGGCGTCGTTGGCGAATTCGTGGTCGTCCCAGGTGACGACGAATGGCGCCGCGGCATGCAAGGCCTGGAGGTCGGTGTCGGACTTGTACTGGGCGTGGCGGCGGCGATAGTCCTGCAGGACGACCATCTCGGTGGGCGGGTCGTGCGGGCGGACGACCACGTCGCGGGCCTGGTACTCCCCGGGGGCGTACTCGTAGAGGTAGTCGCCGAGGTGCAGCACGAGGTCGAGATCGCCCCTGGCCGCAAGGTGCCGGTACGGGGAAAAGAAGCCGGCCTGGAGATTCGCGCAGGAAACCACACCGAATCGCAGGCCGGTCACCGCGGCGCCCGGCGCTGGCGCGGTGCGAGTGCGACCGATGGGCGAGACATTTCTATTGACGCGGAATCGGTAAAAGTAGGTGGTGGCGGGGGCGAGGCCGCGCGGCTCGGCCTTCACCGTGTGATCGCGCGCCGCGCCGGTGGCCACCGTGCCTTTCGCCACGACCCGGGCGAACGTCGCATCCGTCGCCACCTCCCAGGTCACCGTGACGTTCGGACCCCGTCCGGAGCCCGGCAACGAGACGGCGTCGGGAGTGACCCGGGTCCAGAGCAGGACCCCGTCGGGCAATGGGTCACCGGAGGCGACGCCGTGACGGAAGTAAGGGCCGGAAGCGGGTGCAGCGGCATCCGCTTCCTCGGGGCCCATGGCAAGAGTCGCGGTCCCGATGGCGACTACACCGGCGGAACCCAGCAGGAGTCGGCGCGTGAGGGTTGAAGAAGGCATCATCCCATTAGACAGCCTTCGTCCGTTATCGAACCGTAATCCGCGGTCTGTCCATCCGACGTTCACGTTGGTCCGCGAATTCGGTGCCGCGGGATGCCCGCGACTAGCCGAGCGCGCGCAGCCGCGGCGAGAGATCGCGCTCGAACAGCTCGAGGAACCGCGTCTGGTCGTGGCCGGGGGCGTGGAAGACGAGGTGGTTGAGGCCAGCGTCGAGGTACGGCTTGATCAGGGCGACGGCCTCGTCGGGGTCGGTCGCGACGATCCAGCGCTTGGCGACCTGCTCGATGGGCAGGGCGTCGGCGGCGGCCTCCATCTCCAGCGGGTCCTCGATCGAGTGCTTCTGCTCGGGGGTGAGCGAGAGCGGCGCCCAGAACCGGGTGTTCTCGAGCGCGGTGGCGCGGTCGGTGTCGTACGAGATCTTGATCTCGATCATCCGGTCGATCGCGGTGCCGTCGCGCCCGACCTTCTCGGCGCCCTCGGCGACCGCCGGCAGCAGCTTCTCGGTGTAGAGCTCCATGCCCTTGCCGGAAGTGCAGATGAAGCCGTCGCCCGCGCGCCCGGCGTAGCGCGCCACGACCGGGCCGCCGGCGGCGATGTAGACGGGCACCGGGGCATCCGGAACGTCGTAGAGGGTCGCCCCGACGGTCTTGTAGTACTCGCCGTCGAAGTCGATCCGCTCACCGGTCCAGAGCTGGCGCATCAGGTCGACTGACTCGCGCAGCCGGGCGAAGCGCTCCTTGAACTCGGGCCACGAGCCGTCGAAACCGGTGGCGATCTCGTTGAGGGCCTCGCCGGTGCCGACGCCGAGCATGATGCGATCGGGGTAGAGGCAGGCCATCGTGGCGAAGGCCTGGGCGAGCACGGCGGGGTTGTAGCGGAACGTCGGCGTCATCACCGAGGTGCCGATCTGCACCCGGGAGGTGCGCTCGCCGACCGCGGTCATCCAGGCGAGGGCGAAGGGGGCGTGCCCGCCGTTGTGCCGCCAGGGCTGGAAGTGGTCGCTCACCGTCACACTGTCGAGGCCGTGCTGCTCAGCCAGGACGCCGAGTTCGACCAGCTCGCGGGGGGCGAATTGCTCGGCGGATGCCTTGAGGCCCAGTTTCAGCACGGTGTCTCCTTGAGTCGGGTGGCACACTGATGCTATTCCGACTCGGGTTCGAGGAGCCTGCGAGTGCGCGACGAGTCTCGGCCCGTGCCGCACGAGGTGGTGACAGCGGGATGAGCCCAGGCGTAGCATTCCGACATAGCGGGGGTGTCGCGTCAGGCACCGGTATCGGCCGGTGCCCGGCACTGTCCGCGTCTGGAGATCGATCAATGATGAACTCAACGATGCAGATGATGCAGATGCACGAGAAGGACATGTCGATGATGGGCATGGACATGGCGATGATGCAGGAGTGTATGGAGGCGTGTTCGGCCTGCGAGCAGGCGTGCACGATGTGCTCCAACTCGATGACCGGCGAGTCGATGGCCACCTGCATGGGCCGCTGCGCCAACACCGCCGACATGACCAACACGATGATGCGCCTGATGATGCGCCCGAACGGCATGCACAAGGAGAGCATGATGGCGATGCTCCAGGCCATGATCACGATGTGCGGCGCGTGCGCCGAGGAGTGCATGACCCACGCCGCCATGAGCGACGATTGCCGGATGTGCGCCGAGGCCTGCCGTCAGTGCGCGATGGCCTGCCAGAAGATGATGGACTCCATGATGGGGTCGATGGCCGGGAGCTGAGACTCCCGCGTGAGCGGCCTCAGCCGGGGCCGCTCCGCTCAGTGCCGCTCGGTTCAGTGACGCTCGGTTCAGGCGAGTGACGCGGCGACCAGCACGTTGAAGCGCGTCTGCCCCACAGCGAGCGCGCTGTAAACCGAGTGGAGCGCGACGGGTTCGCCCGGTGCGACGAGCTCGTGAGCGTGATTCCAGACCCAGACGGTGTGGTTGCCGGCAGCATCCGCCTCGAGCAGCTCGATCGGGATCCAGCCGTCGGCGGTGGTAACCCCTGCGACGCCGTCGCGCCACTTGCTCGGGGTCGCCGACGCGAGGCGGACGTGCATCGCTGACAGCGCGTGTCCCGCGCCGTGGGCGGAGCAGGCGTCGCCGTCCGTGGAGGTGCACAGCATCGGGTTCTGCACTTTCGGCTTGAGACTGGACATCATGACCTCCGTTCGTTGCGTGGGCTCGTGGGCGTTGTATTGGAGTGTAGATTTTCGGCTCCCGGATCTCACCTGCCGTCGTCACACAACGACACACTCGCGTTGTCGTCGCGCGACGACGCGGTCGGCCGCCGCGTCTGGCCGACGTAGCCTGAACCCATGAGGTTCGCGCGATTCCGGAGAGCGAGCTCGCCCGCATCCGCGGCACGGCCCCGCCTCTCCCGTGACGCGTACGTGCTCGGCGTCATCGCATTCTTCGTGATGGTCGGCTTCGGTGTGGTCATCCCCGTGCTGCCGGTCTACGCGCGCAGCTTCGGCGTGGGCTACATCGAAGTCGGGGCGATCATCTCGGCGTTTGCGCTCATGCGCTTCGTCGCGAGCCCGTTCGTCGGCCGGATGATCGACTGGGGCGGCGAGCGCACGATTCTCACGATCGGCATCGGCATCGTGGCCGCCTCGAGCGGCCTCGTCGGCATCGCGCAGGACTACCCGCAGCTGCTGCTCCTGCGCGGGGCGGGCGGCGTCGGCTCCGCGATGTTCAGCGTCTCGGCGATGACGCTGCTGCTGGGAGCAGTGCCGTCGCTGCGTGCCCGCTCGATCGGCTTCTACCAGGGCGGGTTCCTGATCGGTGGAATGGCCGGCCCCGCGCTCGGCGGCCTGCTCGCGACGATCTCGCTCACCGCCCCGTTCTTCTTCTACGCCGGCACGCTCGCGGTCGCCGGTCTTGTCGGGCTCGTGCTCCTGCGCCCGCGCACCGTGCGGGGCGGGGATGCCGCGGCGGAGTCCGCGCCACCCATCCGGTTCCGCGAGGTGCTGCGCGACCGTGGCTTCCGGGTCGCGTGTGC
Organism: Marisediminicola sp. UYEF4; assembly: GCF_040546025.1. Lineage (NCBI taxonomy): Bacteria > Bacillati > Actinomycetota > Actinomycetes > Micrococcales > Microbacteriaceae > Marisediminicola > Marisediminicola sp. UYEF4. Next base: position 57,013 of record NZ_JBEPNA010000011.1, read on the forward strand.
CGCGAACTTCTCGCAGGGCTGGACTTCGTTCGGCGTGCGGGGTGCGCTCATCCCGTTGCTCGTGGTCGAGGTGCTGCGCGAGCCGACCGTCTTCACCGGGATCGCCTTCGCGTGCGCCGCCGTCGCCCAGACGCTCGCCCTGGCCCCCGCCGCGCGATTTGTCGACACCGTCGGGCGGCGCCCGGCGATCATCGGCGCATTCGCGGTCGCCGCGGCCACCATCGCCGTCGTTCCCTTCGCCCCCAACATCTGGGTACTCACCGCGCTGCTGTGCATCTACGGTGTCGCGGCGGCCTTCATGGGCACCGCGCCCGCCGCCGCCGTCGGAGATGCTGCGGGGCCCAAGGGTGGCCGGCCGGTGGCCGTCTTCTCGATGTTCGCCGACTTCGGCGCCATCATCGGCCCGCTGGTCGCGGGATACCTCGCCGACACCGTCTCCTACCCCGTCGCCTTCGCCGTCGGCGGGATGCTTCTGCTCGCCACCTCCCTCTACGCGACCCGGATGCCGGGCGGGGTTCCCGCGCAGAAGTGACTATGGACAGTTGTACTATCCGATAGTTACACTATCCACATGCGGATCTCCGAACTCAGCGTCACGAGCGCCGTTGCCACGGCCACGATCAAGTTCTACCAGCGCGAGGGTCTGCTCCCTCCCGGCGAGGCGACGGGCCCGAACCAGGCGAGCTACGGAGACGAGCACGTGCGCCGGCTGCGGCTCATCCGGGCCCTGATCGATGTCGGTGGACTCTCGGTCGCCTCGGCACGCGACGTGCTCGGCGCCGTCGACACCCCCGACCTGCCCCTCGCCCAAGTGTTCGGCGCGGCGCAACGCGCCATCTCCCAAACCGACCTCTACGCGGATCCCGCCTCCGCCGAGGCGACCGCACGCGTGCGCGCGCTCGTCGCCGCGCGCGGCTGGCATGTGTCGGCCGGCAACCCCGGACTCGTCGGCGCGGCCAACGTGGTCGACGCCTTCGGCGCGATCGGACATCCCGAACTCGCGGACCTCCTCGAGGGGTACGCGGCGGCGGCGGAGGTCGTGGCGCGGGCGGATCTCCGCTCCGTCGGCAGGCAGGCGGATGTGGCCGCGATGGCCGAGACCGTCGTCGCCGGCACCGTGCTCGGAGACGCGATGTTCGCCGCACTGCGGCGCATCGCCCAGGAGCACATCACCTTCGAGCTCTACCCGGTCGTCCACTCCGTGGCGCCGGTCCACACCCCCCTCGCGCCGGTCGCCGCAGACGCCGGGCACGACGACCCGAGAGGAATCATGCCGTGTCCGAAATGATGGCGGATGTCCACGCAGCCCATCGCCCGGAGGAGACGCCCCCGCGCATCCGCTGGCACCGCCCGCTACTCTGGCTCGCGGCCGTCATGGCCGCGCTCGCCGTGTTCGCGCTCGTCGCCCGATTCGTCGACGAGAGGGAGGTTCTCGGCGCGAACCTCTGGGACAAGCCCCTCAAGTTCGCGATCTCCACGGTGATCTACGCGGTCACCTGGTCGTGGCTCATCGGGCAGCTCGAGCGCTCCCGGCGCGTCGCCTGGGCCTCTGGCACCGTGATCGCGGCCGCCCTCGTCGTCGAGCTCGCGATCATCGTCAGCGTCGCGGCGGCCGGAACGACGAGCCACTTCAACGTCTCCACGCCGCTCGCAACGGCCATGTGGTCGGTGATGGCGGTGTCGATCTCCGTGCTCTGGGTCGCAACCTTTGTGGCCTGCATCCTGCTGTTCCGCACCTCGCTCGGCGACCGCGCGCGCACCATCGCGATCCGCGGCGGTGCGCTCATCTCGCTCGTCGGGCTGGGGCTCGGCTACCTCATGACGTCGCCGACCGCGGCCCAGCTCGCGGACTTCGGCGGCATCGCGGGCGCTCACGCCGTCGGCGTTGCCGACGGCGGGCCCGGACTCCCGGTTCTCGGCTGGAGCACGGTGGCGGGCGACCTGCGCATCCCGCACTTCATCGGCATGCACGCGCTCCAGGCGATTCCGCTCGCGCTCATCGCGATCGAGCTGCTCTCGCGGCGCACCCCGGTGCTGCGGGATGTCGCCGTGCGCGCCCGGCTCGTCGGCACTGTGGCGGTCGGCTACCTCGCTTTCGTCGGGCTCGTGACGCTGCAGGCGCTACGCGGGCAGTCGGTCGTGGCGCCGGACGCGGTGACGCTGGGCCTCGGCGGGGCGATCGCCGTCGTGATGGCGGCCGCGGCGCTGGTGGTCGTTGCACCGGGAAGGACGCGGGCGACGTAGGCGAGCCGGGCGCGCCCGCCCTGCCCCCGCCCGTGGCGCGCTCAGGGTCGAAGCGCCGACGGCACCCGCGCCTCGGGGCCCGCGACGCCGCCGACCGCCTCGACGAGCAGCTCTCTGGCCCTGCCGAGGTGTTCTTCCAGCAGGGCGACGGCGGCCTCGCCGTCGCCGGCCGCGATGAGTTCGAGCAGGCGGGCGTGCTCATCGTGGATCAGCCCGGCAGGCAGGAGTTCCCTCCCCTGCACCTGGCTCATGCACAAGCGCACCTCGGACACGAGGGAGCGATACATCCGGCTCGTGCGCGGGCTGTCCAGTGCGTCGACGAGGCACATGTGGAACCGCATGTCCGGCTCGACGATGCCGACCGGGGAACCGCCGGCCACGGCGATGTCGGCGTTGGCCTGCGCCGCGCCCGCCGGAACGGCCCGCACGCCGGCGAGGCGCCGCAGCACCTCGCTCTCGAGATAGGCGCGGGAACGGTAGATGTCGCGCACATCCGCCGGGCCGAGCGCCGGAACGCGAGCCGACTTGTTGGCGCCGCGCACGAGCAGCCCCTCGGCGACAAGCTTCTCAATCGCCGCCTTCGCCGTCGGCCGGGCGACCTCGTACGTCGCGGCGACCTCCGACTCGGTGAGCACGGCATCCTGCCCCAGGTCGCCCGAGAAGAGCCGCAGGCGCAGATCGGCTCCGATTGCCTCGACCGCGGACTTCGTGACGACCCGCACGACCATGAGGCTCCCTTTCGACCCGAGACCACCATTTTGACATGCAAATAGAAGAGAATGCTTGACTGTATTGCGTACTTGTATAACAATCGAGACAAGCCGCGGTACTGGAGCCGTGCATGACTCAGTGCGGAGTTCTTATGTTCGAGCAGGTTCTTGATCCGATTCTCGGCTCGCTGGCGGTCTCCGCCGCCGTCGCCGCGTTGCCGCTTGCGGCCCTCTTCATCCTTCTGGGCGTGTTCAAGATGAAGGCCGCCTACGCCGCCCTCGTCAGTCTCGCGATCGCCATGGCCCTCGCCGTGTTCGGGTGGCGGATGCCGGTGACGCAGTTGCTCAGCGCGACCGCGGAGGGCGCCTTCTACGGCCTGTTCCCGATCCTCTGGATCCTCGTCAACGCCCTCTGGATCTACAAGCTCACGGTCGTCACCGGGTGGTTCGAGGTGCTCGGCCGCACGATCCGTGCGATCTCGCCCGACCTGCGCATCCTCTCGATCCTCGTCGCGTTCTGCTTCGGCGCCCTGCTCGAGTCGCTCGCCGGGTTCGGGGCGCCGGTGGCCATCTCCGCCGCGATGCTGCTCGCCGCGGGCATGAAGCCCATCCGCGCCGCCGTCGTCTCCCTCCTCGCCAACACCGCCCCCGTGGCCTTCGGCGCCATGGCCGCCCCGATCATCACGCTCTCGGGCGTCACGGGACTGCCCATCGATGACCTCGCGTCGATGGCCGGGCGGCAGACGCCGTTCGTCGCCATCCTCATTCCCCTTGTTCTCGTCTTCGTCGTCGATGGTAAGCGCGGGGTGCGCCAGACGTGGCCCGTCGCGCTCGTCGCCGGTTTCGTCTTCGGTCTCGCCCAGTTCGTGACCTCCAACTTCTTCGCGGTCGAGCTCACCGACGTCGTCGCCGCCGTCGCCACCGTCGCTGCGGTGCTCGTCATGCTGCGGTTCTGGCAGCCGAGGGAGATCGTCGGGCTGGGTGTCGACGGGGACGTCGTCGTGCAGACCCGCGCCGAGGCCGCCGCGGCCGAGAGCATCCGCAGCGGCATCGCCCCGCGCGCCACCGAGACGATCAGCGGCGGCGCAGCGGTCGCCACGGCCACCGCGACTTCCGGCGTCCCCGTCGCCCAGCGCACGGGAGCCCGGTCGGTGTGGATGGCCCTCGCGCCGTACCTCGCGATCATGGCGATCTTCTCGGTCGCCCAGATCCCCGCGGTGAAGACCTGGCTCGCCGAGGTCGGCACGGTCGTCTTCCAGTGGCCCGGACTCGACGTCGTCGATGCGAGCGGCGCCCCCGCTCCCGCGATGACCTTCAAGCTCGACCACCTCAAGGCGACCGGAACGCTGCTGCTCCTCTCCGGGATCGTCACGATGGCGCTGTACCGGGTCGGCCTGCGCGACGCGGTCCGGGCCTACCGCGACACGATCGTGCAGCTCAAGTGGACGATCCTCACCGTCACCGTCGTGCTCGCCCTCTCGTTCGTCATGAACCTCTCCGGCCAGACCGCGAGCCTGGGCTTCGGGCTCGCGGCGACCGGAGGACTGTTCGTGCTGCTCTCCCCGGTGATCGGCTGGTTCGGTGTCGCCCTGACCGGATCGGACACCTCCTCCAACTCGCTCTTCGGCCTGCTCCAGGTCACCGCGGCCCGCCAGGTCGGGCTCGACCCGGTGCTGATGGCCGCCGCGAACTCCTCTGCCGGCGTGCTCGGCAAGATGCTCTCCGTTCAGAACCTGGCCGTCGCCGCCGCCGCGGTGGGCATGGTCGGCTCGGAGGGCGAGCTGTTCCGCAAGCTCATCGGCTGGAGCCTCGGGCTGCTCGCGTTCCTCACCATCATCATCGTGCTGCAGGCGGGCCCCGTGCTCGGATGGATGGTGCCGTGACAACCGTGGCCGCGCCGGCCGAAGCGGAGTCGGCGCACGGCGCGCGGGCGGCATCCGCCTCGGTTCTCGAGGCCCTGCGGGGGAGCGTGGCCGACCCCGCCCGGGTCACGTCCCGCGCGATCGACCGTTACGCTCTCGCCCACGACGCCTCGCACTTCCTGCTCATCCCGCAGGCGGTCGTCGTCGCGCAGGACGCCGAGGAGGTCGGCCGCCTGATGCGCTCGAGCGCCGCGCACGGGGTGCCCCTCACCCTTCGCTCTGGCGGTACCAGCCTCTCCGGGCAGGCCATCACCGACGGCATCCTCGTCGACGTGCGCCGCAACTTCACCCGCGTCGAGGTGCTCGACGGCGGCGCTCGGGTTCGGGTTCAGCCCGGCGTGACCGTGCGCGCCCTCAACGCCCGGCTCGCACGGTTTGGCCGCAAGTTCGGCCCGGACCCGGCGAGCGAGATCGCCTGCACGATCGGCGGCGTGATCGCCAACAACTCGAGCGGTATGGCCTGCGGTACGGTCGACAACGCCTACCAGACCCTCGAGTCGTTGCTCATTGTGCTGCCGAGCGGCACCGTTATCGACACCGCCGAGGTCGACGCCGACGCCCGCCTGCGCGCCCTCGAGCCGGTGCTGCACGCCGGCCTCGTGCGGCTCGCCGCCAGGGTGCGGCAGAACCCGGCATCCGTCGCGGTCATCCGCCACCAGTTCTCGATGAAGAACACGATGGGATACGGGCTCAACTCGTTCCTCGACTTCGAGCGCCCGGTCGACATGCTCGCCCACCTCATCGTCGGCAGCGAGGGCACCCTCGGTTTCGTCGCGGAGGCCGTGTTCCGCACTGTTCCGCTGAAGACGTACGCGGCCACCGCGCTGCTCGTGTTCGACGACCTCCTCGCCGCGAACAGTGCTCTGCCCGCGCTCGTCGACACGGGCGCCGCCACCGTCGAGCTCATGGACGCGCTGTCGCTTCAGGTCGGGCAGTCCGGCGCGGACGCCCCCGCCCAACTGCGGGACCTGCGCATCGACAAGCACGCCGCGCTGCTGCTGGAATACCAAGGCGAGAGCGCCGCCGAGCTCGAGCAGTTCGCGACCGCCGGCCGGGGCCTTCTCGCCCGTCTTCCGCTCGACGCGGCGACCGCGCTGTCGACGGATGCCGCGGCGCGGGCCGCGCTCTGGCACCTGCGCAAGGGCCTCTACGCGACCGTCGCCGGGGCGAGGCCCCCTGGTACCGTCGCCCTGCTCGAGGACGTCGTCGTCCCCGTCGACGCGCTCGCCGGGACTTGCGAGACGCTGATCGGGCTCTTCGGCAAGTACTCCTACGAGAACAGCGTGATCTTCGGCCACGCCAAAGACGGCAACGTGCACTTCATGCTCACCGACACGTTTGTCGGGGAGGAGTCCCTCTCGCGCTTCGGCGCCTTCACCGAGGACCTCGTCGAGCTCGTGCTCGGCGCGGGCGGATCGCTCAAGGCCGAGCACGGGACCGGGCGCGTCATGGCGCCGTTCGTGCGCCGCCAGTACGGCGACGAGCTCTACCGGGTCATGCGCGAAGTCAAGAACCTGTGCGACCCGGGCGGCCTGCTCAACCCCGGCGTGCTGCTGAGTGACGACCCGAACGCGCACGTCACGTCGATCAAGTCGTCTCCGCCGGTCGAGGCCGAGGTCGACTCCTGCGTCGAGTGCGGGTATTGCGAACCGGTGTGCCCCAGCCGCAACGTGACCCTCACCCCGCGCCAGCGCATCGTCACGAGGCGGGCCATCGCGCAGGCAGAGCTCGACGGCGACACCGCCCTCGTGGCCGAGCTCGAGAAGGACTCCGTGTACGAGTCGGTGCAGACATGTGCCGTCGACGGCATGTGCCAGACCGCCTGCCCGGTGCAGATCAACACGGGCAGCCTCGTCAAGCGGCTGCGGGAGCAGGACAACACCCGCATCGAGAAGGCCCTATGGGCGCAGGCGGCCACCCATTGGGGCGTCGTCACCCGCGGCGCCGCGGCCGCGCTGAGTGTTGTCGATCGCGTGCCGATCGGCCTGCTCGCCGCGCCCAACGCGGCAGCGCGTGCGGTGTTCGGCACAGACCGTGTGCCGCTGTACTCCGACGAGCTCCCGCGCGGTGGCGCGTCGAGACGTCGGCCGGCCCCGACCGGTGCGCCGGATGCCGTCTACCTGCCCGCCTGCGTCGGGACGATGTTCGGACCCGTAGACGGAAGCCCCGGCATCCAGGCGAGCTTCGAGGACCTGTGCGAGCGGGCCGGCATCACCCTGCTCGTGCCGACCGAGATCGACGGGCTCTGCTGCGGCACACCGTGGTCGTCGAAGGGACTCGCCGACGGCCTATCCCGGATGCAGGAGCGCACGGTCGCCGCGCTGCTCGCGACGACCCGAGGGGGAGAGCTGCCCGTCGTCTGCGACGCGTCCTCGTGCACCGAGGGCCTGCTCCAGTCGATCGCCCAGACCCCCTCCGGAGCGGCCCTGACGATCGTCGACGCCGTCGAGTTCGTCGCCACGCGGGTGCTGCCCGGCCTGCCGCCGCACGAGCGGATCGCGTCGCTCTCGCTGCATCCGACCTGCTCCTCCACCCGGCTCGGCACGAACGGGCACCTCGCCGAGGTCGCTGCCGAGGTTGCCGAGAGCATTCGGGTGCCAGAGGACTGGGGATGCTGCGCCTTTGCGGGTGACCGCGGGATGCTGCATCCGGAACTCACCGAGTCGGCGACCCGGGTGCAGGCCCAGCAGGTGCGCGACGCCGGCAGCGAGGCCCACGCCTCATGCAACCGCACCTGCGAGCTGGGCATGACCCGCGCGACCGGCCAGGAGTACCAGCACGTGCTCGAGCTGCTCGCGGCGGCGACGAGGCCGGGGGAAACCCCGGCACGGTAACAAAAGTTTTCCTTGGCTCTCCCCCGTTCGGGGGATAGCGTCGAGATCACGGCCTCAAGCCGGACCGGCTCGAGTCGAATTCCGTGATCATAGGAGATCCCCTTGGAACAGAATAGGAAAACCCGGCGAGCCGTGCTCGCCACCTCGGCCGTCTCGGCCATGGCCCTTGTCGTGAGCGTCGGCTTGCCCGCCAACGCCGACAACGGCACCGACACGAGCGCTCTGCGTGAAGCGGTATCGTCCGCCGCGATCATCGATCACCTCGAGCAGCTGCAGCTGATCGCCGACCAGAACGACGGCAACCGCGCCGCCGGCACTTCCGGCTACGAGGCCTCGGCCGTGTACATCGAGGAGCAACTGGCCGCCGCGGGATACACCACGTCGCGCCAGGCATTCTTCTACGACCAGTTCGTCGTCACGAGTTCCGCCGTCGCGCGGATCACGCCGTCCCCGCGCACCTACGTGGACTTCGACGAGTACTACGTCATGACCAACTCGGGCGCGGGTGACGTCACCGCCGCCGTCACCGCGGTGGACCTCAACCTCGCCGGCGACCGCGCCTCCACCAGCGGGTGCGAGGCGAGCGACTTCGTCGGCTTCCCCGCGGGAGATATTGCCCTCATTCAGCGCGGAACCTGCGCGTTCGCGGACAAGGTCGTCAACGCAACGGCAGCCGGAGCATCGGCCGTCATCGTGTTCAACCAGGGCAATGCCGACGACCGCCTCGGTGTCGTCTTCGGAACCCTCGGTGACGTGCAGCTGGGCATCCCCGCGATCGGCACGAGCTTCGCCATCGGCGAGGAACTCGCCGGGCTCGCCGGCGTGACGATGAGGGTCGCCGTAGACGCGGCGCTTGAGACGATCGACACGTTCAACGTGCTCGCCGACTCGGCCGGTCGCACCGACCGCACCGTCGTCGTGGGTGCGCACATTGACTCGGTGGCCGAGGGTGCCGGAATCAACGACAACGGGTCGGGAGCAGCCGCAATCCTCGAGACCGCCATCCAGCTCGCCGAATCCGGCAACGCGCCCACCAACCGGGTCCGCTTCGCCTTCTGGGGAGGAGAGGAGGACGGCCTGATCGGCTCCGAGTACTACGTGTCCCAGCTCAGCAAGAAGGACATCCAGGACCACGCCGTCAACCTGAACTTCGACATGGTCGGATCGCCGAACTACATTCGCTCCGTCTACGACGGCGACGGATCCGCGTTCGGCGCGACCGGCCCCAACGGCTCGTCGCTCGTGGAGAAGGTGTTCCTCGACTACTTCGCCTCGCAGGGTCTGACGACCGTGCCGTCGGAGTTCGACGGCCGCTCGGACTACTTCGCGTTCATCAACAACGGCATTCCCGCCGGTGGACTGTTCACCGGAGCCGAAGGAGTGAAGACGGCGGAGGAGGCCGCGCTGTTCGGCGGCACCGCCGGTGCGGCCTACGACCCGTGCTACCACGCGGCGTGCGATGACATCAACAACATCAACCCCGTGGTGCTCGAGCAGATGGCCGACGCCATCGCACACTCCACGCTGACGTTCGCCGAGACCACCTCCGCGATCAACGGCACCGGCAAGGGCAAGGGCTCCGGCTCGATCGACATGGAGTTCAAGGCCGACCGCAACATCAAGTAGCGCACGCACGCGGGGGGAGGTCGCCTTCGGGCGGCCTCCCCTTTTTTCTAGGTCGAGTTCTACAGGTCGAGCGACTCGCCCGGCTCGAGTGGGCTGAACTGGCCGCCGTTCTGTTCGGTCACCGACCCGATCCGCGCGTTCGACAGCGACTTGCCTGCGACCGAGAGCAGCATCTCGTGCACCGGGAAACTGCGCTGCGGCTTGACGGCGTCGACGTAGTCCATGACCTCGGCGATCTTGAGCCAGGGGGCGCTGGCCGGCACCGCGAGGGTGCCCACTTCCACGCCCTCGGGGATCGTGAACGAGTCGCCGGCGTAGTAAAGCTCGTCGTTCACGAGAACCCCGACGTTGTCGACGATCGGGATCGACCGGTGAATCTCCGCGTGCGAGCCGCCGAAGAAGCGCAGGGTGAACGGACCGACCACGTGGGTGTCGCCAGCGGCAACCTCGGTGACGTCGAACCCCTCGGCAGCCGTCACGACGCCAGCCGGGCCGAAGATCTGCGCGTCGGAATTGACGTCGAGGATGCGCCGGAGGTGCTCCGGGGTCCAGTGGTCGGGATGCTCGTGCGTGATCACGATCGCGACGACGCCGCGCGCGTCGGTGAGCGGCAGGGTGAACGAGCCGGGATCGACGATGAGCGTCTCACCGGCCTGTTCGAGGACCAGGCAGGAGTGTTCGCGTTTGGTGAGCTTCATGTCGAAATCCTACGCGCGGGCCGAATGGCGTCGAAGGGGGCGAGCCGCGCCTAATGTTGGCCTCGTGGAGACGGCGCCGAAGAGAATTGTCGTCGCGATCAATCCGGCGGCCGCGTTCGGGTCGAACGGCGGCGTGGGCCCGGCGGTCGTCGCTGCGCTCCGTGCCCGCGGACACGATGTCACGAGCCTGAGCGAGGCGAACTTCTCGCGGCTCCTCGAGGTGACGACCGCGGCTCTCACCGATCCCCCCGACGCCCTGGTTGTCGTGGGCGGCGACGGCATGGTCGGTTTCGGAGTGAATCTCACCGCGCAAACCGGCATCCCCCTCGGCATCGTGCCGTCAGGCACCGGCAATGACATGGCGCGCGGGCTCGGCATCCCCGTCGACGACACCGAGGCCGCCATCGCGGGCCTCGTCGCCGCGATCGAGCTGCCGCCGCGCACGATCGACGCGGGGCTCATCACGCGCACCGACGGCAGCATCCGCTGGTTCGCCTGCGTGTTCTCGGGCGGATTCGACGCGAAGGTCAACGAGCGCGCGAACCGGATGCGCCGCCCCAAGGGCAAGAGCCGTTACATCGTCGCGCTCCTCCGGGAGCTCGTGACGCTCGCGCCGATCCGGTACGGCCTCGAGCTCGACGGCGTGCGCTCGAGCCAGGACGCGATCCTTATCGCCGTCGGCAACAACGTGTCGTTCGGGGGAGGGATGCGGGTGGCCCCGGACGCACGTCTCGACGACGGACTGTTCGATGTGGTGACGCTCGACCCGGTGAACCGGCGCCAGCTGCTGAGAATCTTCCCCTCGGTGTTCTCCGGCACCCATATCCGCGACCCGCGGGTGCGCGTGCGGCGTGCGGCGCGCGTGCGGATCGCGGCCGCCGGCGTTGTCGCCTACGCCGACGGGGAACGGGTGGGGGAGCTGCCGCTCGACCTCCGGGTCGTGCCCGGTGCCCTGGCAATTCTCGCCTGACGCGCCCGGGCGCGCTCGGTTGGTGCGGCACCCCGAGTTATGGCATACTCGTTGAGTTGTCTACTACGGCCCCATCGTATAGCGGCCTAGTACGCTGCCCTCTCACGGCGGTAACACGGGTTCGAATCCCGTTGGGGTCACAACTGCCCGGCGCTCTTGTTCTGCAAGGGTGCCGGGCACTTTTTCGTTCAGTGCGCCGTTCGTGCGGCTGTTGTTCACTCGTGCGGCCGTAATCGCACTAGCGCGAGTGAACGACGACCGCGCGACCGCTGCCGGACCGCCACGTACGCCGCTTCGACGGGGAGCTCGAGTTGCCCGGCGGAGCCGACGTCGATCGAGACGACGGATGCCAGTGCCCTCGACATCCTGTTCGAGACCGATTCCGACGGGCCGTGCACCGCCGACCTCGCGCCGACCACCTCCGAGTTCACCGTGCCCGACGATGCCGCGACGTCACCGCTTGTGATCACCGGTCGCGGCGTGAGCGAGGAGCCGCTCGAGCTCGCTCGACTAGCCCGCCATGCCGCACGCCTCCACGAGGTAGGCGTAGATCTCCGAACGCAGCTCGTCGCTCACGGGCACGGAGTAGACGCCATCCACCTTGCCCATCGATACCTCGACCGGCAGCAGAGTACCCCGCTTGTCTTCGGCGATCGCGTGCGGGTCGCAGCGATTGGGCACGAAGTCGACCATGATCAAGCTCGGTCTGCCGGCGGCGTCCACCTCGAGGTTCAGACCCCTCGATTCGATGATGGCCCCGGATGCCGGATCGGCGAGTGCCATCAGGATCGCGCCGCGCATCGATACCAGGGTCAGAGACCCGGATGCCCCGGTCGGCACGATCTCGAGCCCGAGCGACCCGACGAGGGTGCCGCCGATGACGGTCGTGCTGAGCGGCCCGGCCAGTGCGAGCATGGCGATGGTCTCGACGGACTGCGCGAGGCAGTCCTCGGCGCGGAGGGCGGGCAGTCGATCGAAGCGGTCGAGCGGGAGCACCTCGGCGACCTTGGGGCCGTCCTGCACGAAGCTCAGGCGCACCTTGTGCTCCGCCCGGCTCGACGAGCAGTCCGCGGCGCTGAGCTGGACGGGCAGGTTGACCGTCGTGCCCGGGCGGATCGTCGCGGAGTCGCGCACGGTCCAATCGGCCGGTGCGACGAACTGCGACGAGTCGAAGCGAGCTCCGGTGACGACGATGGCCGCCGCCGTCTCGTTCGTGATCGAGATCTCGAGACGGCGCGTTGGCACGTCGGCCCGGGTCTGGAACACGCTCACCGAGACGCCCGCCGGCACCGAGGCCGGCTCGGCCGTCGGGGGAGGGGTCGCGACGGGAGTCGGATCGGTCACCGAGCATCCGGCCACGACGAACGCCGTAACGAGCGCTCCAATGAGCGCCGCGCCCGCCGACCTGCCAGCTCGCCCGTGCATCCGCCGTCCGTCCTCTCGAGCGGAAGGCGTCAGAGACCGCGCCCCTTAGCCTGGCCGGTCATCCGCGCGATCTCCGCGTCGACATCGGCCTCAGTGTAGTAACGGCGGCCGGGGCCGTAGGCGTCGAGGCCGATGAACAGCGCCGCGATTGCTCATACTGCGAGGTTACGCCGAGCCCGCGCCGTTCCCCACGGACGAAGGTCCCGTTCAGCGGGCGCGCAGCTCCCGGGCGAGCTCGTCGTAGCGGGCGGCCTTGAGTTCGTTCTCGGCGCGCACGAGGTACTCGTCGATCGTCGGGTCGACGGGCGCCCCAACGGCGGGGGCGGATGTAGGACCGGCGTGCGTTCCGGCCGACATCCGGTCGATCCAGGCCAGCGCGATCGCCGACACGATGAAGACGATGTGGATCATGACCTGCCAGAAGACGCCGTCGTAGGTGTAGTTGTCGCCCGTGACGTTGTCGGAGGCGGCGCCGGTGGCGCCGAGGTCGCCGACCTCGATAAAGGTCTTGAGCAGGTGAATCGAAGAGATGCCGATGATCGCCATCGCGAGTTTGACCTTGAGTACGTTGGCATTGACGTGCGAGAGCCATTCGGGCTGGTCGGGGTGCCCGTCGATCCTGATGCGGGAGACGAAGGTCTCGTAGCCGCCGATGATGACCATGATCAGAAGGTTCGCGATCATCACGACGTCGATGAGGCCGAGCACGCCGAGCATGATCGCAGCCTGCTCGATGTGGAGGGGGTCAGCGATGACCTCCTCTGCGAGGTGGAATAGCTCGACCATGAAGACGATGACGTAGATGACCTGGGCAACGATGAGGCCCAGATAGAGGGGGGCCTGCAGTCAGCGGCTGAAGAAAATCAGGTATCCGACCGCGGAGACCCACGCGGATTGCGGCCGATATTGACGGGGACTATTGAGAGATGACACCCGAGGGAGCGTAGCCCCACGCATCCTCGGCTATCCTGTAGGTCGCGAAGGGGAGTATCCCAATTCGCCGCAGTCGTCATCACGGGCAGCAGAGTCGAGGCCCCGGTTGCGGTGGTGATGTCCATCTGGTCGTCACGGGAGAGACTTTCGGTCTGTTTGGCGTTCGCGCCCCCCCTCACAGTGAAAGGTTCCTCGTGGAACTCACCCAACTCCCGCTCGCATTCGAGGTCATCTCGATCGTCGTGCTGCTCGTCATCCTCACAATCGACCTGCTGCTCGTCATCCGGCGCCCGCACGTTCCGTCGCTCAAGGAGTCGAGCCTCTGGGTCGCGTTCTACGTCTCACTCGCGCTGGTCTTCGCGTTGCTGATGCTGATCCTCGCGGGCGGCGAGTATGCGGGCCAGTTCGTAGCCGGGTGGCTCACCGAGTACTCCCTCAGCATCGACAACCTCTTCGTCTTCGTCATCATCATGGCGAGGTTCGCCGTGCCGCCGAAGCTGCAGCAGGAGGTGCTCATGATCGGCATCGTCATCGCGCTGATCCTGCGCGGTATCTTCATCCTGCTCGGAGCGCAGCTGATCGAGAACTTCAGCTGGATCTTCTACATCTTCGGCGCATTCCTCCTGTATACGGCGTGGAAGCAGGCCTTCCACGAGGAGGACAACGCGACCGAGGCGACCGACAACTTCGCCATCCGCATGATCAAGAAACGCGTCGCGACGACGCCCGAATACCACGGCGCGAAGATCCGCGTGAACATCGACGGCCGCAAGGTGTTCACCCCGATGCTCATCGTGTTCCTCGCGATCGGGTCGACGGATCTGCTGTTCGCCCTCGACTCGATCCCGGCCATCTTCGGGATCACGCAGAGCCCGTTCATCGTGTTCACCGCCAACATCTTCGCCCTGATGGGCCTGCGCCAGCTCTACTTCATGCTCGGTGGCCTGCTCGAGCGCCTCGTCTACCTGCACTACGGGATCGCGTTCATCCTCGCGTTCATCGGCGTCAAGCTCGTGCTGCACGCGATGCACGTCAACGAGCTCCCGTTCATCAACGGCGGCGAAGGGATCGAGTGGTCGCCGGAGATCGGCACGTTCACCTCGCTCGGCGTCATCGTCGGGGCGATGGCCGTCGCGACCGTCGCGAGCCTCGTGAAGTCGTCGCGCGACGAGCGCAAGCGTCTGGCCGGCGTCACGAAGTAGCGGGACGGAGTGCGGTCTGCCGCTCGCTGTCAGACCGCCGCGCCCAAGCGCTCCGCCGACAGGCGCTCCGCGGCCTCGAGCGTCGTGGTGCCCTGCTCCCGCGAGGTCGTCAGGATCGCCGCGACCGTGTCGCCGATCGCGTCGACCCGACGGGAGACCGCGTCGAGGTCGGCGCCGTGAACGGAGGCCATCGAGAGGTAGATGACGCCGCCCGCGTTCACGACGAAGTCGGGCGCCCAGAGGATGCCGCGAGCGTCGAGCAGTGCCGCGCCGCTGCGGTGGGCGAGCTGGTTGTTCGCGGCGCCGACGACACCGAGCACCCGCAGCTCCGAGATGACGCGCTCGCTCAGCACGCCGCCGAGGCCGCACGGCACGAAGAGGTCGGCCTCGACCGTGTGGGCGGAGTCCACGTCGACCCACTCCGCACCGATCTCGGCCGCGAGCTTCCGTGTGGTGAGGTTCACATCGGTGACCGTCAGACGCGCGCCGGCGGCGGCGAGGGCGCGGGCCAGGCGGCCGCCGACCTGCCCGAGGCCGGAGATGACGAGATGGCGGCCGGCGATTTCCCTGGTTCCGAAGAGGGCCTCGACCGTCGCGAGGATGGCCGCATAGACGCCGGCCGCGGTCGCATCCGCCGGCTCGCCGACGCCGCCGCGGTCGGCGGGTAGGCCGCAGACGTGGTCGGTGCGCTCGGCGACGATCGACATCAGCTCGGCGCTCGTACCGACGTCTTCGGCGGTCATGTACGCGCCGTTCAGGCTCTCGATCGCATCGCCGAGGTCGAGCATCGCGTCCCGCTTCTGTGCGGAGGTCAAGACGGTTCCGACCGGAATGCGGATGACCGACTTGCCGCCGCCGAGGGAGAGCCCTGCCGCAGCGTTCTTCAGGGTCATGGCCGCGGAAAGGCGGAGGGCGTCGGCGAGGGCATCCGTCCAGTTCTCGTACTGCCACATGCGGGCGCCGCCGAGGGCCTGCCCGAGGGCGGTCGAGTGAACGGCGACGATGACGACGAGACCGGAGCGAGGGCCGGTGGTCACGAGCACGCGCTCGTGGGTGAGATCGATTCCATCGAGGGCATCGCGAACGGGGGTGGGCGTGGCAATCGTCATTGAACTGCTCCTGTGTGACTGGCCTTGTGGGCGGATGTTGGCGCGCGATTGTGGTGCGCATCGACTCCCAGCATATGGGCGAGCGTTCCTCCAGCGTGCCCCGTCCGATGCTCGGCACGTAGAATGACGAGATTGAGCGCACGCGCTCGTCGTGACGGAAAGGTGGGACAGTGGGCAGGACGCTGGCAGAGAAGGTATGGGACGACCATTTGGTCGTCGAGGGTGCCGACGGCAACCCCGACCTGCTGTACATCGACCTCCACCTTCTCCACGAAGTCACCAGCCCGCAGGCGTTCGACGGGTTGCGCCTCGCCGGTCGCCCGGTGCGTCGGCCCGACCTGACGATCGCGACGGAAGACCACAACACCCCGACGCTCGACATCGACAAGCCGATAGCCGACCTCACCAGTCGCACCCAGATTCAGACCCTGCGCAATAACGCCGCCGAGTTCGGGGTGCGCCTGCACTCGCTCGGGGACATCGAGCAGGGAATCGTGCACGTCGTCGGCCCGCAGCTCGGCCTCACGATGCCGGGCATCACCGTCGTCTGCGGCGACTCTCACACCTCGACGCACGGCGCCTTCGGCGCGATGGCGTTCGGTATCGGCACGAGCGAGGTCGAGCACGTGCTGGCAACCCAGACCCTGCCACTCACGCCGTTCAAGACGATGGCCATCACCG
Organism: Marisediminicola sp. UYEF4; assembly: GCF_040546025.1. Lineage (NCBI taxonomy): Bacteria > Bacillati > Actinomycetota > Actinomycetes > Micrococcales > Microbacteriaceae > Marisediminicola > Marisediminicola sp. UYEF4. The sequence continues at coordinate 73,367 of NZ_JBEPNA010000011.1, forward strand.
TCGAGGGGACGCTGCGCTCCGGCGTCACCGCGAAGGACATCATCCTCGCGGTCATCGCCAAGATCGGCACGGGAGGCGGCCAGGGCTACGTGCTCGAGTACCGCGGCAGCGCCATCCGCGCCCTCTCGATGGAGGGCCGCATGACGATCTGCAACATGTCGATCGAGGCCGGAGCACGCGCCGGAATGATCGCACCCGACCAGACGACCTACGACTACCTGCAGGGGCGCCCGCACGCGCCGACCGGAGCCGACTGGGACGCCGCGGTCGCCTACTGGGAGACCCTCGCGACCGACGCCGATGCGGTGTTCGACGCCGAGGTGTTCCTCGACGCGGACGAGCTCGAGCCGTTCGTCACGTGGGGCACGAACCCCGGCCAGGGCGTCTCGCTCAGCGACAGCATCCCCGACCCCGCATCGATTGCCGACCACAATGATCGCGCGGCAGCCGAACGAGCCCTCGCCTACATGGACCTGGCCCCCGGCACCCCGATGAAGGACATCGCCGTCGACGCGGTCTTCATGGGCTCGTGCACGAACAGCCGCATCGAGGACCTTCGTGCCTTCGCCTCCGTCATCAAGGGCAAGAAGAAGGCCGAGGGCGTGCGGGTCATGGTCGTACCCGGCTCAGCCCGTGTGCGGATCGAAGCCGAAGCGGAGGGGATCGACAAGATCGTCACCGAGTTCGGTGCCGAATGGCGTTTCGCCGGATGCTCGATGTGCCTCGGAATGAATCCCGACCAGCTCGCCCCCGGAGAGAGGTGCGCCTCGACCTCGAACCGCAACTTTGAGGGGCGTCAGGGCAAGGGCGGACGCACCCACCTCGTCTCCCCGCTCGTCGCCGCGGCGACCGCGATCCGCGGTACGCTATCGAGCCCCGCCGACGTCGCCCTGGAAGTGAACGCCTGATGGAAAAAGTCCTGAGCATCACCGGGATCGCCGCGCCTCTCGCCGAGTCGAACGTCGACACCGACCAGATCATCCCGGCAGTGTTCCTCAAGAGGATCACGAAGACCGGGTTCGACGACGCGCTGTTCTACGCGTGGCGGCAGGATCCGGACTTCGTGCTCAACAGGCCGGAATTCCAGGGCGCGAAGGTGCTTATCGCCGGCCCTGATTTCGGCACCGGGTCCAGCCGCGAACACGCCGTCTGGGCGCTGCGCGACTTCGGGTTCGCCGCGGTGCTGAGCCCCCGGTTCGGCGACATTTTCCGAGGTAACTCGGGCAAGCAGGGCCTCCTCGCCGGCGAGATCAGCGAGGCGGATGCCGAGAGGATCTGGGCCGTCATCGCCCAGTCGCCGGGCATCGAGGCGACGGTCGACCTCCTCGAGAAGACGGTCACCGTCGGCGATTTCACCACCGGATTCCAGATCGACGACTACACTCGCTGGCGGCTACTCGAAGGCCTCGACGACATCAGCCTCACGCTGCGCGAAGAGGCGCAGATCACCCAGTTCGAGGACCGTCGGGAATCCTGGCGGCCGAAAACCCTCCCCGCCCAGTAATTTTCCCCCCTCCACTACAAAGTCAGCGCAGGTGTAATGCATGATTCCTCTCGTCACGGATGCCAATAAGGCAGCAGCACGTGTGGGCCTGAAATCCGACTCGATCGTCATCAACGGCGGCAAGCGCCTCGAAGGGCGAATCGAGGTGCGGGGTGCGAAAAACCTTGCGACCAAGGCCATGGTCGCCGCGCTGCTGGGCGACACCCCGAGCCTGCTCAAGGGCGTGCCCGAGATCAGTGACGTCGGAGTCGTTCGTGGCCTCCTCGAGGTCTACGGCGTCAAGGTCACGAGTCCGGCCCCCGGCGAGCTGAGCTTCGACACGAGCCGGGTGGAGAGCGCGCACTTCGCCGAGATCGACGCGCACGCCGGTGCCAGCCGCATCCCGATCCTGTTCTGCGGTCCGCTCCTGCACCGCCTCGGCGAGGCTCGCATCCCGGACCTCGGCGGATGCCGCATCGGCGATCGCCCGATCGACTTCCACCTGGATGCGCTGCGCCAGTTCGGCGCGGTCATCGAGAAGGGTTTCGAAGGAATCCACCTCACGGCGCCGGACGGCCTCAGGGGTGCTGACATCGAGCTGCCCTACCCGAGCGTCGGTGCGACGGAGCAGGTGCTGCTGACCGCGGTGCTCGCGACGGGAACCACGGAGCTCAAAAACGCGGCGATCGAGCCCGAGATCATGGATCTCATCGCGATCCTGCAGAAGATGGGCGCGATCATCTCGGTCGAACCCAACCGCGTGATCCTGATCGAGGGCGTCGAACGACTCGACGGCTACAACCACCGCGCCCTGTTCGACCGCAACGAGGTCGCCAGCTGGGCCGCGGCCGCGCTCGTGACCCACGGTGACATCTTCGTCGGCGGGGCCCGCCAGACCGAGATGATGACCTTCCTCAACGTCTTCCGCAAGGTCGGCGGCGCGTTCGACGTGCAGGAGGACGGCATCCGCTTCTGGCACCCGGGCGGCGACCTCAAGCCCGTCACCATCGAGACGGATGTGCACCCGGGGTTCATGACCGATTGGCAGCAGCCGCTCATCGTCGCCCTCACCCAGGCGCACGGCGTGTCGATCGTGCACGAGACGGTATACGAAAACCGCTTCGGATTCACCGAGGCCCTGAATGAGATGGGCGCGGAGATCGTCGTACACAAGGACGGGCTGCCCGACCACCCGCGCCGCGTCGCCCGCCGGGACTTCGAGCAGGCCGCCGTGATCACCGGCCCGACGAAGCTCCGCGGCGCGAACATCTACGTTCCCGACCTGCGCGGCGGGTTCAGCCACCTCATCGCGGCGCTGAGCGCCGAAGGCCAGTCGGTCATCAGCAACATCGGCATCATCAGCCGCGGGTACGAGCACATCATCGACAAGCTCGAGACGCTCGGGGCTGACTTCGTCTATGAAGGCTGAGTTGTCCCAGTACCCCTCCGAGAAGACCCCGATCTTCCGGTTCCTCGCCGTCCTGTTGCTCCCGTTCATGCACGTGGTGGCGCGCTACCGCATCCACGACGGCGACAAGATGCCGAAAGCGGGCGCGTTCGTGCTCTCGCCGAACCACTACAGCGAGATCGACCCGGTCGTCATCGGCGTCGTCATGTGGAAGCTCGGACGGATGCCGAGGTACCTGGCCAAGGCGAGCCTGTTCAAGTACCCGGTGCTCGGCGCACTGCTGCGCGCCTCCGGCCAGATCCCGGTCGAGCGCGCGGGAGCAATGCGTGGCAACGACCCGCTCGTCGCCGCACGAAAGATCGTGAACGACGGACTGGCCGTCGTGATCTACCCCGAGGGGTCACTCACCCGCGACCCCGACATGTGGCCGATGCGGGGCAAGGCCGGCGCGGTGCGGATGGCCCTCGAAGCGGACATCCCGCTGATCCCGATCGCCCACTGGGGCACTCAGCTCGTGATGCCCCGCTACGGTAAGCGCATCAGCCTCTTCCCCCGCAAGACAATCCACGTGAAGGTCGGCGACCCCGTCGACCTGTCGGCGTTCCGCGGCAAGCCGCTCGATGGCCAGACGCTGGCCGCCGCGACCATGGTCGTGATGGATGCCATCACGGCGCTGCTCGAGGACCTCCGCGGCGAGAAGGCGCCGGCACAGCGCTGGGACCCGTCGAAGAACAACCAGAAAGAGACCGGTCGCTTTTGATCAACACGATGCCCATCCGGATCGTCTCACCCGGATCTCGCCGTGTCGCCGTGCTCGGTGCCGGCAGCTGGGGAACCACCTTCGGCAAGATCCTCGCCGACGGCGGCTCTGACGTCGCGATCTGGGCTCGCCGCCCGGAGCTCGCTCGCGAGATCTCGCAGAGCAAGCGCAACAGCGACTACCTGCCCGGCATCAACCTGCCCCGGCGGCTCTGGTCGAGCTCGCTGCTGCCGGACGTGCTCGAAGGCGCCGAGTACGTGTTCGTGTCGGTGCCGAGCCAGTCGGTGCGGGAGAACCTGCTCATCGTGCGCGAGCTCATCCCGAAGGACACCATCGTCGTGAGCCTCATGAAGGGCGTCGAGAAGGGCACCGGGATGCGCATGAGCGAGGTGATCCGCGAGGTGCTCGACATCGACGAGGACCGAATCGCCGTCGCATCCGGCCCCAACCTCGCCCTCGAGATCGCGAAGGAGCAGCCGACGGCCGCCGTCGTCTCCTCGACGAGCATGGAGACGGCGACGGCGGTCGCGATCGCCGCGACGAACCCGTACTTCCGCTCCTACGTCAACACCGACGTCATCGGCACGGAGTTCGGCGGCGTGCTCAAGAACCTCATCGCCGTCGCGATCGGCATCGTCGACGGCGTCGGCTACGGCGAGAACACCAAGGCCTCGATCATCACCCGCGGCCTCGTCGAGATGACCGACTTCGCCGTCGCCTATGGCGCGCGCCCGGAGACGCTCTCTGGGCTCGCGGGCCTCGGCGACCTGATCGCGACGTGCGAGTCGTCGCTCTCGCGCAACAACACCGCCGGGCGGCTGCTCGGCCAGGGCTACAGCTTCTCCGACGTCGTCGCGCAGATGAACCAGACCGCCGAGGGGCTCGCCTCGGTGGCCCCCGTGCTCAAGCTCGCGGAGGCGAAGGGGGTCGACATGCCGATCGTGTCGCAGGTGGCGCAGGTGCTCGCCGGCACGATGAACCCGCGCGACATCGCGCCTCACCTGACAACCGACAGCGACGAACCACGACCGGAGTCCTGAGTGACCCACGACAACGGCACCGGAAAGCTCGTCGTCGCCGTCCTGTTCGGCGGCCGCTCGAGTGAGCACTCGATCAGCTGCGCGACGGCCGGGGGAGTGCTCGCGGCGATCGACCGCGGCAAATACGACGTCATCCCGATGGGCATCACGGTCGACGGCGCGTTCACCCTCCAGCCGGATGATCCCGCCGCGTTCGCCCTCGACGGCGAGATGCTGCCCAGCGTGCCCGACAACGGCACCCGCGTGCAGTGGCCCCTCTCCTCGGCGTCGCGCGAGCTGACCGTCACGGATGCGGCCGGCGCGACACGCAGCCTCGGCGACATCGACCTCGTGTTCCCGATCCTGCACGGACCGTTCGGCGAGGACGGCACCATCCAGGGCCTGCTCGAGCTCATCGGGCTGCCCTACGTGGGCGCCGGCGTGCTCGCGTCGGCGGTCGGCATGGACAAGCACTTCTCCAAGACCGTGCTGCAGCACTCCGGCATCGCCGTCGCCCCGTGGCGCACCGTGTCCGCGCGCGAATGGGCGGCATCCCCCGGCATCATCGTTTCGGCGGCCGCCGCCCTCGGCTGGCCCGTGTTCGTGAAGCCGGCCCGTGCCGGATCGAGTGTCGGAGTGTCCCGGGCGGACTCGGCCGAAGACCTTCCCGCCGCCATGGCCGTTGCTCTCGCCGAAGACAGCAAGGTGCTCATCGAGGCGCGGCTTGTCGGCCGCGAGATCGAGTGCGGGGTGATCGGCGGGCGACGAGGCGAGGCCCCTCGTGTCTCGGTTGCCGGCGAGATCATTGTGCGCGGCGCCGGCTTCTACGACTTCACCGCCAAGTACCTCGACGCCGGTGGCGTCGACCTCGTCTGCCCGGCCTCGCTGACGCCGGGCGAGCTCGTCGAGATGCAGCGCCTCGCGGTGCTCGCCTTCGAGGCGATTGGGGCGGCGGGCCTCGCCCGCGTCGACTTCTTCCTCACCGACTCCGGGTTCGTCATCAACGAGCTCAACACGATGCCGGGCTTCACCCCGATCTCGATGTTCCCCAAGTGCTGGATGGCCACCGGGCTCAGCTACCCCGAGCTCATCGACGAGCTCATCGAGATCGGGCTCGAGACGGTTCGCTGACCACCGGCGTCGCCAGCGGAGCCGGCTCGGTTCGACGGCCGTCCGCGTGACCTTGTTCACCAGCCCCTCGAGCCGACACCAGACGCCGAAATGGGGCAGCGCCCGCACGACGGACACAGACACTGGCATCCACCACAGGGCCGCATCGTGGCGAGGGGATGTTGGGTCCAATGGCCACTGACGCTGCTACCCGCCCGGAGTAGGCTCACACCCAACAGCACCAGCAGAACAAACACCAGAGGTGGAATCATGCGCGCAAAATTCGCTGTACCGGCACTCGCGGCCATCGCCGTTGTGCTCCTTTCCGGATGCGTTGACAACTCGACGCCCGGCACCGACACCGGTTCGCCCCGGGAGATCACCGTCGACGAGGCGGCAGTTGCACTGCTCCCCGAGGCCGTTGCGAGCTCCGGCACCCTCCTTGTCGGGACCGACCCGACCTACGCGCCCAACGAGTTCAAGGACGAGGCGGGTGCCCCCATCGGCTGGGGCATCGAGCTCGCCGAGGCGATCGCCGCGAAGCTCGGCCTTGAGCCGGAGTTCCAGGTCTCGAAGTTCGACAACATCATCCCGAGCGTGACGGGGGGCAAGGTCAACATCGGCATGTCCTCGTTCACCGATACGGTGGAGCGGGAAGAGCAGGTCGACTTCGTCAACTACTTCACGGCAGGCATCCAATGGGCGTCCGCCGCCGGAAACGACATCGACCCCGACGCCGCGTGTGGGCTCAAGGTCGCAGTTCAGGCCACAACGTACGAAGACACCACTGAGGTGCCCGCAAAGAGCGAAGCGTGCGTTGCCGATGGCAAGCCCGCGATCGAGAAGATCCAGTTCGACACGCAGGATGCCGCGACCAACGCCGTCGTGCTCGGCCAGGCTGACGCCATGAGCGCCGACTCTCCGGTGACCCTCTACGCCATCGCCCAGACCGGCGACCAACTGCAGTTGGCTGGGGAAACCTTCGACGTGGCACCCTACGGAGTCGCAGTGGGCAAGGATTCCGGCCTCGCCGAAGCGATCCAGGCTGCGCTGCAGGCGATGGTCGATGACGGAACCTACAGCGACATCCTCGACGAGTGGGGCGTCGCCGACGGCGCTATCGACGAGATCACGATCAACGCCGCCGCGAACGGCTAGCCGGGCATGAGCAGCGAGAGCCCGATTCAGGCCATCCGGCTGCGCCACCCGTGGCGCAACGTCTTCGCGGTGGTCCTCATCGCCGGGGCCGCGCTGTTCATCCTCGACGCCGCGGGGCGATCGGCCTACGACTGGCCGGCCGTTGCGAAGTACGTGTTCGACCGTCGCATCACCCAGGCCGCCGTTAACACGTTGCAGTTGACGGTCTACTCGATGATCATCGCGATCGTGCTCGGTGTGATCCTCGCCATCATGCGGCTCTCCCCGAACCCCGTCGTCAAGAGCGTGGCATGGTTCTACCTCTGGGTATTCCGGGGAACCCCCGTGTACGTGCAGCTCGTGTTCTGGGGCCTGCTGTCGATCATCTACCAGAGCATCGACATCGGCATCCCGTTCATGGAGCCGTTTTACTCGTTCCAGACCAACGCGGCGTTGAACACGTTCACGCTCGCAATCATCGGGCTCGCCCTCAACGAGGCGGCGTACATGGCCGAGATCGTTCGCGCCGGTCTGCTGTCGGTTGACCGTGGCCAGGAGGAGGCAGCGACGGCACTCGGGATGAGCTGGTTCCAGACCATGCGCCGGGTCATCGTGCCGCAGTCGATGCGCATCATCATCCCGCCGACTGGCAACGAGGTCATCTCGATGCTCAAGACGACGTCGCTGGTCACGGCCGTGCCCTACAGTTTCGATCTCTACACGCGGTCGAGGGACATCTCGGCGGAGACCTTCAACCCCATCCCCATGCTCATCGTCGCGTCGCTGTGGTACCTGTTCTTCACCTCCATTCTGATGGTGGGCCAGCACTTCCTCGAGAAACGTTTCGCCCGCGGCATCGGTGACCGCCGACCGGACAAGAAGGGCGGCGCGCCCATCGGCACCGCAGCGGTGCCGCTGGTCACGGGCACCCAGCCGACGGTCGTCGCCCCGATACAGAGCACGAACCCACCGGCGGCGCCGGGCAGGGACGGCGCCAAGTGAATGCGAGCACGGCGTCCGGCGCATCCGGTGACGGGTCCATTCCCCCCATGGTGCTCGCCGAGTCGGTCTCCAAGAGCTTTGGCTCGAACGAGGTGCTCAAGGGGATCTCGCTCGAGGTGAAGCGCGGCGAGGTGCTGTGCCTCGTCGGCCCGTCGGGCTCGGGCAAGTCCACCTTCCTGCGCTGCATCAACCACCTCGAGGTCGTCTCTGCCGGGCGCCTGAGCGTCGACGGCGAGCTCATCGGGTACCGCGAGGCGAACGGCAAGCTCTACGAGCTGCGGCCGAGAGAGGCCGCCCGCCAGCGTCGCGACATCGGCATGGTCTTCCAGCGGTTCAACCTCTTCCCTCACATGACGGCGATGCAAAACGTGATGGAGGCGCCGCTGCGGGTGAAGGGCGAGAACAAGGCACTCGCCGAGCAGAAGGCCAGGGACCTGCTCGACCGAGTCGGGCTTGCCGACCGGGAGGACTACTTTCCCGCGCACCTGTCCGGTGGACAGCAGCAGCGCGTCGCGATCGCGCGCGCGTTGGCGATGGAGCCGAAGCTCATGCTCTTCGACGAGCCCACCAGCGCGCTCGACCCTGAGTTGGTCGGCGAGGTTCTCGATGTGATGAAGGGGCTCGCCGCCGACGGCATGACGATGATCGTCGTCACCCATGAGATGGGCTTCGCGCGCGAGGTCGCCGACTCCCTCGTGTTCATGGATGCCGGCGTCGTCGTCGAGACCGGCGACCCCGCTGCGGTGCTCGCTAACCCGCAGCACCAGCGCACGAGGGCGTTCTTCTCGAAAGTGCTCTAGCTGGCTGGGGCGCCGAACGCGGACGGACCAACCATCTACTGCTGTGGCCTCAGCACGGCGTCGTCGTCGATGGTGGCGTCTTCTGGGGATGTACAGGCGCCGACGACGGGGCTGTACCCGATGGAGTTCGCGAGTGCGTTGAGCGCATTCGAGTCCGAGGTGGCGACGACGTCGATGACGACCTGCACGGCCGGATCGCGGCCGTACGTCGTGAATACCCCGCGGCCCTCCTCGGAATCGTCCACGAGCCAGTCGACGCCGTCGATCGTGACGCAGCGCTGAGTCGACGGGCCGGGAACCTCGACGCCGCAGGAGAGCAGGATGACTGCCGGGTCGCCCCACGCCCCGGTGCCCTGGGCGTCGGTCTCGCGTCTCTCCTGCCCGTCGATGTCCTCCGGCAGGCGCACAACGATGTCGGCGCAGACGGGGTTCGTGGCATCCTCCGCCACTTGCATCGGCACTGCGGCGGTGCAGCCCGCGAGGGAGACCAGAACAAGGAGAATGGCTGCGGCCTTCGCCCCTGGCCCGCGCATCGACTTCACTCGGATCAGGCTACCGTTTGTTCCATGACGGTTCCTGACACGCTCGGCGGCATCGGCGAGATCGCAACGCTCGCCCGCATCTTCCCCCGACTGCCTCAGGCCGCCGCGCAACTGCTCGGTCCCGGCGACGACGCCGCCGTCATCACGGCACCTGACGGGCGCTTCGTCGTGACCTGCGACATGATGATCCACGGGCCCGACTTCCGCCTCGCCTGGTCCACGCCCCGCGACCTCGGCTGGAAGGCCGCGGCATCCAACCTCTCCGACGTAGCCGCGATGGGGGCCGTCCCCACCGCGCTCGTTGTCGCGATCGCCGCGCCCGCGCATTCTCCCGTCGCGCTGCTCGAGGGCATCGCGGACGGGCTGCGGGAGGCGTGCGCCGCGCTGTGGCCCGGATGCGGCGTCGTCGGCGGCGACCTGTCCGTGTCGAGCACCCTCACGATCGCGGTCACGGCGTTCGGCGACCTTGAGGGCCGCGACCCCGTGCTGCGCTCCGGTGCCCGCGACGGCGACGTGCTCGCGGTGTCGGGTGCACTCGGCCTGGCGGGAGCGGGGCTGCAGCTGCTCTTCGAGCGCGGCGTCGATGGGCGGGGGGAGCCGGATGCTGCCGCGGCAGCATCCGTGCGCGCCGAGAATCCCGACATGGTCGGCGCCCAGCTCGCCCCCGCCCCGCCGATCGCCGACGGCCGCGCTGCGGCCCTCGCCGGCGCCACGGCGATGCTCGATCTCAGTGACGGGCTCGCGATCGACGCGCGCCGCCTCGCCGGCGCGAGCGGCGTGCGGCTCGACATCGCGTCGGCGGCCCTCGGCGATGACCCGCGGCTTGCGCTCGGAGGAGGGGAGGACCACGCGCTGCTCGCGACGTTTCCCCCGGAGACGCTGCTACCGGGCGGGTTCCGGGCGATCGGCACCGTGCAGGCTGGCGACGGGCTCGCGGTGGACGGGGAGCCGTTCCTGGAGAACGTCGGGTGGGACCCGTACCGCGGCTGGAACGGCGCGTCGGGCTAGGAGCCCCGCAGCCACCACAGGGTGGTGTCGCCGTAGTTCTTGCGCTTGTCGAGCTCGAGGCCGTCGGGCAGCACCGGCTCGGCCGACCGCGAGCTGCGCTCGACCATGACGATCGCGTCGGGCGCGAGCCGTGGCACAAGCCCGGCCAGGGCATCGGCAAGCTCGCCCTCGCCGAGGTCGTAGGGCGGATCGAGGAACACGAGGTCGAACGTGTCGCCGCCCGCATCGAGGTACACCTGAACCGACTGGGCGCTCACCTGAATCACCGGCGCGCCCACCCTCGGCGCACTCTTCAGCACGACGGCGGCATTCTTGCGGCAGGTGGCGGCCGCGGAGGTGCTCTTCTCGACGAGCGTCACCCGCGCCGCGCCCCGGCTCGCCGCCTCGAGGCCGAGGGCCCCGGAGCCGGCGTAGAGGTCGAGCACTGCCGTGCCGCGGATCGCGTCGCGCGCGTCGAGCGCGGAGAAGATCGCCTCGCGCACGCGGTCGCTCGTCGGCCGGGTGTCCGAGGCGGGCACGGCGATCATGAGTGAGCCGGCGAAGCCCGAGATTATGCGCGTCATCTCCCTCACCGTACCCACCCGGGCCACCTGCTGTAGAACATCCACAATTGGTTGGCCTCCAATCAGTGGATCATCCACACTGGCGGCATGGCCACAGTCGACCGCTCCATCAAGCCCTCCTTCACCAAGTCGCTCTTCCTCGGACGCGTCGCGTCGGAGCTCGTGCTGCCGTACCCGGTGATGGTGGGCGCCGAGCGCGAGAAGGTCGGCCGCCTTGCCGCATCAGCCCGCGACTACCTCGCCAACGTCTACGACCCCGCGAAGGCCGAACGTGACGGCTGGGTCGGGGACGACACGATCCGCGACCTCGGCGAGCTGGGCCTGCTCGGCCTCTTCGTCGACGAGCAGTACGGTGGGCAGGGCCTCAGTCAGAGCGGCTACTGCCGAGTCATGGAGGAGTTCGGCCGCGTCGACGGCGCCCTCGCGGTCGTCATGGGAGTGCACCAGTCGATCGGCACCAAGCCCATCTATCTCTATGGCACCGACGAGCAGAAGGCCCGCTGGCTGCCCGACCTCGCAGCCGGCCGCAAGCTCGCCGCGTTCGTGCTCACTGAACCGAATGTGGGGTCTGACGCCTACAACCTCGAGACGCGGGCTGAGCGCCAGTCGGACGGATCCTGGATCCTCAACGGCGAGAAGCGCTGGATCGGCAATGGTGCCGGCGACGTTCTGACCGTGTTCGCCCGATCCGAGCTCGGCCACGTCGCCCTCGTCGTCGAGAAGGGTGTGGAGGGGCTCAGCACCGGCCCGCGTTTCGAGACCCTCGGACTCAAGGCCAACCGGCTGCAGCGCGTGCGATTCGACAACGTTCGTGTGCCGGCCGAGAACCTCCTCGGCGACGCCGGAGACGGCTTCCGGATCGCGATGAACACCCTCAACAACGGGCGGATGTCGATGGGCACGTCGATCGCGGGCGGAATGAAGCGGTTCCTCGACCTCACCCTCGAGCACGCGACCACCCGGCACCAGTTTGGCCGGCCGCTCATCGACTTCGAGTTGGTCGAGGAGAAAGCGGCATGGATGACCGGCCAGATCTACGGGCTCGAGTCGATGTCGTACCTCACGACCGGCCTCGTCGACCTCGGCGTCGCCGACTTCTCGCTCGAGTCGGCCATGACCAAGGTCGTCGCGAGCGATGTCGGCTGGAAGGGCCTCAACAAGGCGTTCCAGGTGCACGGCGGAACGGCGTACATGGACGACCACCCGCTCTCGAAGGCCCTCCGCGACTTCCGCATCTTCCCGATCTTCGAGGGCGCGAACGACGTGATGCGGGCGTTCGTCGCGCTGAATGGCCTCAAGGCCCTGAGTGAGGACCTGCCCGACGTGCGATCGCTCAGCATGAGCGACCCGGCGAAGGCGATCGGGGTGCTCGCCCCCTACGTCTCCGGCCGCATCAACCGCGCCATCCGCCCCGGCCGCCTCGTCGGCGCCCACCCGGCGTTCGCGAAGCACAACGCCGCGGTGAGCGAGCAGACCGTGCGGCTGCGAGACGCGGCGGAGGCGGCGCTGCGCAAGCACGGCAAAAAGGTGCAGGAGAAGCAGCTGCTGCAGAAGCGGCTCACCGCCGTCGCCTCTGGCATCTACTCTCAGGTCGCCGTAATCGGCCGCGCCTCCGCGACGTTCGAACGCGACGGGCTGCAGGTGTCCGGTGCGGAGAAGACCGTCGCGATCCACTTCCTCAAGCGCAGCCAGCGCGAGGTGGCCAGGCAGCTCCGATCGCTCGAGATCAACGATGACCGCCACACCACCCAGATCGGCGCCGCGACCCGGCAGACCGGTGGCTACGCCTTCGATCTCTGACGACGCGGAGCAACCCTGGCGCGAATTCCCCGCTGTCGGGCTAACGTTCACGCATGACCTCCGATTTCCTCAAGCGATTCCGCGGATTCGCACCCGCGCGGAAGTCCCCGGACGAGCAGCCGGAGCCCGTTCAGGTCGCGGCCACCGATCCAGAGCGCCACGCCTCCCATATCGTCGACAACGCCGTCTACCTCGAGGGGATGCGCGTCGCCTCACCCGGCACTGTGTGCGGGACGGTCATCGAGCTCGACCGCCAGCCCGGCTCGGTCGGGTGGATCGGCCTGTACCGCCCGGATGCCGCAGAGCTGCACGAGCTGGCCCGCCAGTTCGGCCTGCACGAGCTCACACTCGAAGACGCGATCAACGCCCGTCAGCGTCCCAAGGTCGAGCAGTACGACGGGATCACATTTCTGGTGCTGAAGGCCGCACGATACGTCGATGAGACAGAGACCGTCGAGTTCGGCGAGCTTCACCTGTTCGTCGGCCCGAACTTCGTCATCACGCTCCGACACGCCGAGGCCCCCGACCTGCGAAGCGTCCGCTCCCGGCTCGAAGCCCACCCGCAGCTGCTCGCGCGCGGCACCGACGCGATCCTCTACGGCATCCTCGACGCGGTCGTCGACGGCTACCGGCCCGTCGTCGAGGGACTCGAGAATGACATCGCCGAGATCGAGGCGCAGGTATTCGACGGGCATCGGAACGTGTCCCGGCGCATCTACGAGCTGACCCGCGAGGTCATCGAGTTCCAGCTCGCCGTGCTCCCGCTCGCCGATCTCCTCGACACCGTCAAGGAGACGTTCGATCAGAACACCGACGACCCGGCGCTGCGCCAGTACCTGCGTGACGTCGCGGACCACGTTGCGCGGGTCAGCGAGCGTGTCGACCGGTTCCGGCAACTCCTGCGCGACATCCTCACAGTCAACGCGACCCTCGTCGCGCAGCGTCAGAACGACGAGATGCAGCGGGTCGGCGTCGCGAGCAACCTGCAGGCCGACCAGACTCGCAAGATCTCGGGATGGGCGGCGATCCTCTTCGCACCGTCCCTGATCGGGTCGCTCTACGGGATGAACTTCCGCAACATGCCGGAGCTCGAGTGGTTTTACGGGTACCCGTTTTCGATCGCCCTGATGATCGCCGTGAGCGGCGCGCTCTACGTCATCTTCCGGAAGCGCGACTGGATCTGATCGCGTTCGAAAACTGACGGTGGTGGCGAATACCATCGAGGCATGCCCGGATCGCCGCTCGATGCCAAGCTCAGCAGCGCGCTCGGCGGGCGCACGGCTGCGGCGCTGAAAAAGGGCCTCGGCCTCGACACCGTCGGCGACCTGCTCAGCCACTACCCGCGGCGATACGCCAAGCGCGGCGAGCTCAGCGCCGTGACCGATCTGCCCACCGATGAGAATGTGACGATCGTCGCGCAGGTGCGCGGCGTGAGCGAGCGCAGGATGAAGGCGAGGAGCGGATCGATCCTCGAGGTGCGGATCAGCGACGGCACTGGCATCCTCACCCTCACCTTCTTCAACCAGCCCTGGCGGCGGGCCGAGCTGGTCACGGGAGCGCGCGGAATCTTCGCGGGCAAGGTCACCGACTACAAGGGCACGAGACAGCTCGCCCACCCCGACTACGAGCTCTTCCCACCCGATGAGGAGCGCTCCGCCGACGACGCGAAGGCGTGGGCCGACGTCCCAATCCCGATCTACGCGGCCACGGCATCCGTCGCCTCCTGGCAGATCCAGAAGTCGATCGGGGTCGTGCTCGACACTCTCCCGCCGCTCGACGACCCGGTCCCCGACGCGGTTCGGTCCGCCCGCAAGCTCATGAGCTACTCCCGTGCGGTCGAACTCATCCACCGCCCGATGAAAGACGCCGACTGGGGCGCTGCACGCAAGACACTGCGGTTTCAGGAGGCGTTCGTGCTTCAGTCAGCCCTGCTCGAGCAGCGCGCGCTGCTGCGCCTGCAGCTGGCCGAACCGCGGATCCCGGCCGAGGGCGGGCTGCTCGACCGGTTCGACGCGAACATGCCGTTCACCCTCACCGGCGACCAGACGAGCGTTGGCGCGGAGGTCTCCTCCGACCTCGCTGCGGCCGTGCCGATGAACCGACTCGTCCAGGGAGAGGTGGGCTCCGGCAAGACCATCGTTGCCCTGCGCGGGATGCTCGCGGTCGCCGAATCCGGCGGTCAGTCGGCGCTGCTCGCCCCGACCGAGGTGCTCGCCGGCCAGCACCTGCGGTCGATCGTCAAGACGCTCGGGCCCGACCTCGCAGCCCAGCTGCGGCCGACGCTCGTCACGGGTCAGCTCACGGTCGCCGAGAGGCGCAAGGCTATGCTCGCCGTCGTCACGGGGCAGGCGCGCATCGTCATCGGAACCCACGCGCTGCTGAGCGACAGCCTCGACTTCTTCGACCTCGGCCTCGTCGTCGTCGACGAGCAGCACCGGTTCGGCGTCGAGCAGCGCGAGGCCCTGCGCCGCAAGGGCCAGACGCCGCCGCACGTGCTCGTGCTCACCGCGACACCGATTCCGCGCACGGTCGCGATGACCGTGTTCGGCGACCTCGACGTCTCGACGATCGCCGAGCTGCCCTCCGGCCGCATCCCCATCGAGACCCATGTGGTGCCCCTCGCCGAGAAGCCGGCGTGGGCACAACGCATTTGGCAACGCGTCGCCGAGGAGCTCGCGCTCGGCCGGCAGGCCTTCGTCGTCTGCCCCGCGATCGACAGCACCGTCGTCGAGGCGGAGGAGGGCGGCGCTCCGCCGAGCGCGGATGCTGCCGACCCGGCGACGCCCCGCGCGAATGTCACCGACACCCTTGCCGAGCTCCGCGCCAACCCGCAGTTGGCCGCGGCCCGCATCGCGGAGCTCCACGGTCGCATGCCGAGCGATCTGAAGGACGCAACGATGCGGGCGTTCGCGGCCGGTGAAATCGATGTGCTCGTCGCGACCACGGTGATCGAGGTCGGGGTCGACGTGCCCAACGCGTCGGTCATGGTCGTGCTGGATGCCGATCGCTTCGGGGTCTCCCAGCTGCACCAGCTGCGCGGCCGCGTCGGCCGAGGCGGCGTGCCGGGGCTCTGCCTCATGGTCACCGGGGCCGAGGGCGAGACGCTCGCCCGGGAACGGGTCGAGGCGGTTGCCTCGACTCTCGACGGCTTCGAGCTGGCCCAGAAAGACCTCGAACTTCGCCAAGAGGGCGATGTGCTCGGCAACCTGCAATCCGGCGGCCGCTCGTCACTGCGGCTGCTGCGCGTCGCGAAAGACGGAGTGCTCATCACCGAGGCGAGACAGATCGCGGCGGAGCTGATCGATTCCGACCCGACCCTCGCTGCGCATCCGCACCTGCGCGACGCCCTCTCACGCCGGCTCGACGAAGCCAGCAGGGACTTCCTCGCGAAGAATTGACCGGATTCCGAGGCGCCCGCCGTGTCACATGTCGGTAACGCTGGCCGGATAGGGTGAGGCAATGAGCAGGATCGCCGTCGTCCCTGGTTCCTTCGACCCCGTGACCCTGGGTCACCTGGATGTGATCGAACGCGCTTCGCGGATTTTCGACAAACTCCACGTGCTCGTCGTGCACAACCCCGATAAGGCGGCCATGCTTCCCGTCGCGCAGCGGGTCGCGCTCATCGAGAAGTCGATCTCCGATGCCGGGTTCGGCGGCAACATCACCGTCACCTCCTGGAGTGTTGGCCTGCTCGTGGACTACTGCCTCGATGTCGGCGCCACAGTGCTCGTGAAGGGCGTGCGCTCCCAGGTCGACGTCGCCTACGAGACGCCGATGGCTATCGTCAACCGCAACCTCGCGGGGGTTGAGACCGTTTTCATGCTGCCCGACCCCGGCCACGCGCACGTCTCCAGCTCGCTCGTCCGCCAGGTTGCGGCTCTCGGCGGTGATGTGAGCCCGTATGTGCCCGCCGCCGTCTACGAGTTCTTGCAAAATCCGCGCGGTTAGGATCGGCCCATGAGGCAGTTGCAGATCGGCTTCGCCGCCATGCTCGAGCAGTTCCACCCGACCGAGGCTGTCGCGCTGAGTGCCTACGCCGAGAGCCGCGGCTTCACCGGGGTGATGGCCGCCGACCATTTTCAGCCATGGGTTCCCGCCCAGGGGCAGAGCGCCTTCGTCTGGAATGTGCTCGCGGCCGTCGGCGAGCGCACGACGGGCGACTTCGGCCCCGGCGTGACCGCGCCGACCTTCCGTTGGCACCCCGCGATGGTCGCGCAGGCGAGCGCGACGCTCGCGGCGATGTACCCCGGTCGTCACTGGCTCGGGCTGGGCTCCGGTGAGGCACTCAACGAGCACGTCGTCGGCGGCTACTGGCCCGAGGCGCCCGAGCGAATCAACCGCATGTTCGAGGCGATCGAGATCATCAACAAGCTCTTCACCGCGTCGCTCGCGGGCAAGGATACCAAGCACTCCGGCCAGTACTACAAGCTCGAATCGACGAGGCTGTGGACGATGCCCGAGGTCGCCCCGCAGATCCTGGTGGCGTCGGGCGGCCCGGTCACCGCCAAGCGCGCCGGCAAGCACACCGACGGACTGATCACCGTCGGCGCCCCACTGCAGAAGGTCTCCCTGCTCATTAACAAGTTCGCCGAGGGTGCTCGGGAGGCGGGGAAAGACCCGGAGACAATGCCGAAGGTACTCCAACTGCACCTCAGCTGGGCGTCGACGCACGAGGAGGCGCTCCGCAACGCCATGGTCGAGTGGCCCAACGGGGCAATGAAGTTTCCCAAGGCGGACATCCGCTCCCCGTTCGAGCTCGAGCAGATGGCGAAGATGGTGCGCCCGGACGACTTCGAGGGGCGCCTGGTCATCTCGGAAGACCCCGACGTGCACCGCCAGTACATTCAGGGATTCGTCGACCTCGGATTCGACCGCATCTACCTTCACAACGTCGGGCGCAATCAGCGCGAGTGGATCGACGTTTTCGGGCGCGACGTGCTCCCGCGGCTGGCGCGCTAGGTGTTCTCGGCCTGGGCCGTCGCAGGCATCCCCGAGATCGTGGCCGGTATCGACCTCGCCGCGGTCATCGGCGACGCGATTTCGCACACGGAGGAGGGGCTCGCCGACGGCGACATCCTTTCGATCACGAGCAAGATCGTCTCCAAGGCCGAGGGGCGCAGCGTCGCCGCGGAGGATCGGGAAGACGCCATCACCGCGGAGACGGTGCGCATCGTCGCGACGCGCGAGTACCCGGGAGGGGTCACGCGCATTGTCGAGAACCGGCAGGGCCTGGTGCTCGCGGCGGCGGGCGTCGACTCCAGCAACACGCCCGACGGCACCGTTCTGCTGCTGCCGCTCGACCCCGATGCCTCGGCGCGCGCACTCTGCGCGGCGATCCGCGCCCGGTTCGGTGTTCGCGTCGGCGTCGTCATCACCGACACCCTCGGCCGGGCCTGGCGCGAGGGGCAGACCGACGTCGCCATCGGGGCGGCGGGCGTGCGCGTCATGGACGATCTGCGCGGATCGACGGATTCCGGAGGCCGCGCCCTCAACGTGACCCTACCCGCGGTCGCGGACGAGATCGCCGGCGCGACCGACCTCGTCAAGGGGAAGGCGGCGGGCCTCCCGGTGGCGATCGTGCGCGGACTCGGCCACCTCGTCAGCGGGCTCGACGAGCCGGGCGCCCGTGCGCTCGTGCGCCCGGCAGCCCAGGATATGTTCCGCCTCGGCTCCGACGAGGCCTACGCCAGGGGGTTCGCTGCGGGCCGCGCCGACCGGGCTCCATAAATTTTCGTCACCTTTTCTGGCGCTCCCGATAAAACGCTGGGAGCGTTCGCGGAACCATCTGGCAGACTTCCCTGAGGACAGCTACAGGAATGGTGAGGTCGTCGGTGAGCAGCATTCCACGTGAGATCGAGCATCATCTCGCCGAGGCACGGATCGAGCAATCCCCGACCCTGTCGGCGGACGAGTTCCAATCACTCAGCGGCGCCATCATCGGCAGTGTCGAACGGGTCATCGACGGAAAGCGCACCCCCGTCGAGCTTGCCCTCACCGTGCTCCTCGCCGAGGGGCACCTGCTGATCGAGGATGTCCCCGGTGTCGGCAAGACGATGCTCGCGCGCGCGCTCGCGCGCTCAGTCCACTGCACGGTCAACCGCATCCAGTTCACGCCCGACCTCCTCCCCTCCGACATCACGGGGGTGTCGATCTTCAATCAGGCCTCCCGCGAGTTCGAGTTCAAGCCGGGGCCCGTCTTCGCCAACATCGTCATCGGCGACGAGATCAACCGCGCGAGCCCCAAGACCCAGTCGGCGTTGCTCGAGAGCATGGAGGAGCGCCAGGTCACCGTCGACGGCGTGACCCACGTGCTCGCTGCCCCCTTCACCGTCGTCGCGACCCAGAATCCGGTCGAGATGGAGGGCACCTACCCGCTGCCGGAGGCGCAGCGGGACCGATTCATGATCCGAGTCTCGATGGGGTACCCGGATGCTGCGGCCGAGCTCGCGATGCTTCGCCAGCGGGAGTCCAGCAGCCCCCTCGACACCCTCGAGGCGGTCGTCACCACCGACCAGCTCCTCGCGATGATCCACACAGTCAGGGGAGTGTTCGTGTCGCGTGCCGTTGAGCAGTACGCCGTCGCGATCGCGCAGGCGACTCGCGGCGACCGAGAGCTCCGCCTCGGCGCCAGTCCCCGCGCCACGCTCCAGCTGGTGCGCGCCGCGAAGGCCCGCGCGGCCCTCGATGGCCGCGAGTTCGTGCTGCCCGACGACATCGACGCGCTCGCCGTGCCGGTGTTCGCGCACCGGCTCATTCCCTCGTCGAGACTGTCGGGCGGGGCCACTGCGGCGCAATCCAGCTCGCTCGCCGACGTGATCTACCGGATCCTCGCGGCCACCCCGGTGCCGCTCGGCTCGGCTTGAGGCCGTGATGGCGCGACTCCGACCGATCCGGTTCTCGCGTTCCGCGCGGCTCACGCCGAGGGGCGCGACGCTCGCCGTCGTCGGAGGCGCGAGCGTCATCGGCGCCTATGCGAGCGGGCGGCCGGAGCTGCTCTACCTCGGCTGCCTCACCCTGTTGCTGCCTGCCCTCGCGGTCGCCTTCGCGAGATTTCGGCGCGTCGGGCTCACCGTCTCCCGCTCATTCCGACCGGAGCCTGTCGGCGTCGGGCAGCCGGCCGTCGTCGAGCTCACGATCGCGAACGGGGGCCAGCGGCCGACCCCGCAGGTCGAGTGGCGTGACTATCGGCCGTGGGCCAGCGGGGGCAACGGATCGAGGATGCTCCCGGCGCTCGCCGCCCGCGGCTCCCGCGGCACCACCGCCCGGCTGCGGTATGAGCTGATTCCGCCGCACAGGGGCGAGTTCCCGATCGGTCCGCTCGGTGCTCGCCTCGCCGACCCGTTCGGCCTCGCGAAGGGGGAGGTTGCGGTCGGCGCGGTGGACTGGCTGGTCGTGACCCCGGTCATCCGCGAGCTCCCCGACACGGGACTCGCGATCCTTGCAAGCGATGGCGCGTCGCTGCTCGTGCGCCGCTCGATCGGGGGCGAGGACGACCTCTCGACCCGCGAGTACCGCACGGGCGATGCGATGCGACGAGTGCACTGGCGCGCGACGGCCCGGCACGGCGAGCTCATGGTCCGGCAGGAGGAACAGCGCAGCCACGCCGAGGCGCGCATCATTCTCGACACCCGCCGCAGCGGGTACGCCGACCACCAGCCCGGCAGGCAGAGCAACGAGCCGGAGAGCGAGTCCTTCGAGCTGGCGGTGTCCATCGGTGCCTCGATCGCCCTGCACCTCGCGCGCGGCGGATTCGCGGTCGAGTTCGTCGAGACGGGTGACCGGCACCTCGCACCGGTGTCGCCGATGGAACCCTTCCTCCGTTCGCTCGCCACTCTCGAACTCGCCGGCGCCGCCGGTGACTACCCGGTCGGGTCCCCGCTCACCAGCACGAGGCCCGATCGCACCCACGGGTCGGTCTTCGCGATCCTGGCGGACGCCGACGCGCCGACGATCGAGCGGCTCGTCGCCCAGCGCAGCGATTTCGACCTGGCGGTGGCGTTCGTCGTCACCTGGCGCGACTCCCTCGCGCTCGAGGCCCTGCGCCGGGCGGGCTGGACGTGTGTCCCGGTCGCCCTCGGCGATTCGGTCGAGGACGCGTGGCGTGCCGTCGCCGAGCTGCATGGGGTGCGCCGTGGCCGCTGATCGGAGGGACTCTCCCGTCGCGTGGCAGGTGAGCCTGGCTCTGCTGCTGGCGATCGCCGTCGCGACGGGGGGACTCCATGTGATCTTCGACGACCAGACCTGGTGGCTTCTGGTGTTCTTCGTGCTCGCCGCCGTGCTGGGGGCGGCGGCCACCGCGCGGGCGTTCTCCCACCGCTGGTTCGTTCCGTCGGCCGCCGCGGCAGCGACCCTCATCGGGCTCGTGACCCTGCTGTTCGCCCCCGGCAGTGCGCTGCTCGCCGTCATCCCGACCCTCGACACCGTCAGGGCCTTCGGTGGGCTGTTCGGCGAGGCGGGAGCCTCCATCTACCGGCAATCGGTCCCGGCGAACGCGGATGCGCCGATCGTGTTCGTGCTGTGCGTCGGGGTCGGCGCGATCGCCCTCCTCTGCGATGTGGTCGCCATCACCCTCGCGAGGCCGGCGCTCGCCGGAATCCCGCTGCTCGGGGTGCTGGCCGTCCCCGCCGTCACCGCGCGGGATGTCACCGACCTGTTCGTGTTCGCGCTCTGCGCCGCCGCCTTCCTCGCGCTGCTGGTGGTGGGCGGGCAGAGGAGGCAGCCGGGCCTCGCCGTCGGCATCGGTGCGGCCGCCATCGTCGGAGCCCTCACCTTGCCCCTCGTGCTCCCCGCGGTGGTGTTCTCAGCCGGCAGTTCGCCCGGCCTGTCGACCGCGGTGAATCCGGTGCTCAGCCTCGGCGACGACCTGCGGCGTTCCGCCGAACGGGAGGTTCTCAGCTACCGCACGGCGTCGGGCGAACCGCACTATCTCCGGCTCGTCAGCCTTGAGAATTTCACCGGTACCGATTGGGCTCCGACCGAGCGTGACGTCGACCGCAGCAACTCGATCGCGGCCTTCGCGCCGCCGCCGGGGCTGTCAGGTGCCGTCCCGACCGCGGAGGAGCTCACGAGTATCGAGGTCCGCAATCTCTCGAGCGGCTGGCTCCCGGTTCCCTATCCGCCGCGGAGCATCGAGGGTGTTGCCAGGGACTGGTTCTGGGAGTCGGCCGACTTCTCCGTCTCGAGCCCGAACGACACCGCGCGCGGGCAGGACTACGTGGTCGAGAGCCTCATCGTCGAGCCCACACCCGAGCAGCTGCTCGCGGCCGGCACGATTGTCCCGGCCGACTTCGAGCAGTACCTCGAGCTGCCGGAGGACCTGCCGACGGTGATCTCCGAGACCGCGGCCGGAATCGCCGGGCCCGCCCCGACGAACTATGGGAAGGCGATCGTGCTGCAGGAGTTCTTCCGATCGGGGGAATTCACTTACTCGGAGGACGCGCCCGTCGACGGGGACTACGACGGTACCGGAATGGACGTCGTGGCGACCTTCCTCGATGTGCGTTCCGGCTACTGCGTACAGTTCGCCTCCGCGATGGCGGTCATGGCGCGCAGCCTCGGCATCCCCGCCCGCATCGTCGTCGGATTCCTGCCGGGCACACCGACCGCCACCCAGGGCGACGACGGCTTCACCGTCACCACCGACGACCTGCATTCCTGGCCCGAGCTGTACTTCGACGGCATCGGCTGGGTTCAGTTCGAGCCGACCCCCGGGCGCGGCTCGCTCGGGGACTACGCCGACGTGAGCGTTGCGGGAGTGCCGGCGCCGGTCCCCCCGACGGCGGCGCCCGACGCTCCGACGCCGGCCCCGTCGGCGCCGGTCGACGACGCCGGCGATCCGGGGCTCGACGACAGCGGGACTCCCGTCTCCTCTGCGACCCAGACCGCGCTCCCGCGCCTTCTCCTCGCCCTGCTCATCGTCGCCGGAATCTCGCTGCTTCCCGCATCCGTCCGTGTGCTGCAGCGGATGCTCCTCACCCGGCGTCTGCTGGCGGGCGAGGCGACCGCGATCGACGCGTGGCACGAGGTGCTGCGGACGGCGATCGACTTCCGGCTCCCTGTGTCCAACACCGAGACGCCGCGCGAGAACGCGGCAGTGATCGGGGCTTCCGGCGCCGCTCTGGCCCGCCTGCTCTCGGCCGTCGAGCACGAGGGGTATGCCAGGGCGACGATCAACGATCCCGGCTTTCTCGTGAGCGAGCTCGATGGCTTCCGCACCGAGGCTCGGGCCGGCGCGAGCACGCGCACGCGGCTTCTCGCGCGCTTCTACCCGGCGTCGCTCTGGCGCCGCGCGACACGTCCGAGGCGGACGTTGTGAGCTGGACGATCGTGATCCCGGTCAAGCGTCTCGACGAGGCGAAGAGCCGACTGCGGCCCGACCTCGCGGATGTCGCCGATCTCGCGCTCGCATTCGCGACCGACACCATCGTCGCCGCCCGGAACAGCGTTCTGGTCGACGAGGTCATTGTCGTTACCCCCGATGCGCGGGTCGTCGAGCGCGCAACGGCGTTGGGCGCGTGGATCGTGCCCGACCCCGGCACCGGGCTCAACGCCGCGGCGACGGCAGGGATCCGCGCCGCGCGCACCCGCTGCGTCGCCGTGCTCACGGGAGACCTCCCCGCCCTCGATACCGCCGACCTCGACCGCGCCCTGCACCTCGCCGAACTGTTCGAGCTGTCCATGGTGGCCGATCATGGCGGCATCGGAACGACCCTCATCGCCTCCTCGAACGGAGCCGCGCTCGAACCACGGTTCGGGCCCAGCTCGCGGGAGCGGCACGAGGCGGCCGGCCACGCCGTCCTCGCGCTCCCCGTCGGGTCGGCGCTGCGCTGGGACGTCGACACCGTCACCGACCTCGCGACAGCTCTGACCCTCGGCGTCGGCGAGGCCACGGCGAGCGTCGTGTCGACGAGGGCAGGGCACCCCGCCTAGCGCGACAGGTCAGCCGCTCCGCGCGCCGACCCGATCCGCGAGACGCAGGGCGTCGTCGGCGAGCCGCGCCGACCGCGGGAGGTCGTTCATCCACAAGGGCACGGCCGCGGCGCGGATCCCCGCGCTCTCGATCTCCGGCAGCATGGCGGCATCCGTCTCGTCGACGAGCCACCCGTCGAGGAGGCCGCCGGATCGGCGGGAACCGTAGTGGCGCGCGACGGCCACCGCTGTTGCATCGACGCCGATCGCGGCGAGGCAGGCGTCGGCCATGCCGCGCA
Source organism: Marisediminicola sp. UYEF4 (assembly GCF_040546025.1). NCBI lineage: Bacteria > Bacillati > Actinomycetota > Actinomycetes > Micrococcales > Microbacteriaceae > Marisediminicola > Marisediminicola sp. UYEF4. The sequence goes on from NZ_JBEPNA010000011.1 coordinate 97,206, forward strand.
CGGCCCGCCCCTCGATGATCGGCGAGACGCCGACGACCGGCGCCGCCGTGGCGGCCAGAGCCCCGGCGATGCCCGGGATCGCGACGAGGGTGCCGATCGACACGACGGGGTTGGAGGGCGCGACGAGCACGACGTCGGCGGACTCGATCGCCTCCACCGCGGCATCCGTGGCCTGGGCACTCTCGATCCCACGCTGCACAAAGCGCCGGGCGGGAATGGCGGCGCGGTGCCGCACCCACCACTCCTCGAAGTGGATGACGCGGCGGGCGCCGTCGGACGGGTCGATGATCTCCACATTCGTCTCGACCTCGTCGTCGGTGACGGGAAGCAGGCGCACGCCGAGATTCCAGCGGGCGCAGAGCCGTGCGGTCGCCTCGGTGAGCGTGAGGCCCTCACGCAACAGCGCTGACCGTGCGATGTGCGTTCCGAGGTCGAGGTCACCGAGGGTGAACCAGGGCCAGCCGATGCCGTAGGCGTCGAGTTCTGCGCTGACCCGTTCCGACTCGCCGACGCGGCCCCAGCCGCGGTGGTCGTCGTTCGCCCCGCCCAGCGTGTACATGATCGAGTCGAGGTCGGGACATACGCGCAGTCCCGTCAGCCACATGTCGTCGCCGGTATTGGCGATCACGGTAATGGCCGCGTCGGTGCCCGCGAGGTGCTCGCGGAGTCCGCGGGTGAATCGGGCGCCGCCGACGCCGCCGGCCAGCACGGTGATCGCTGTCATGGGTGGGTCCTCTCGGGAAGGTCGAAGGTGATCACGGGCGCGCCGGTGACGGGGTGGGTGAGCACCGTTGCCGCCACATGCCACACGCGGAGGATGAGTTCGGCGGTAAGCACCTCCGCTGGCGGGCCGGATGCGCGCACGCGGCCGGCGTCGAGCACCACGACGTGGTCCGCGAACGCGACTGCGAGGTTCAGATCGTGCAGCGCCGCCACGACCGCGAGCCCGTTCCTCGTGGCCAGATCGCGAACCAGCGCGAGGGTGGTGAGCTGCGCGAGCACGTCGAGGTGGTTGGTCGGCTCGTCGAGCAGCCGCGGCTCCTGGGCGAGCGCCCGAGCGAGGTGCGCTCGTTGGCGTTCGCCGCCCGACAGTGTGCTGATCTGGCGGTGCGCGAACTCGGTGACGCCGGCATCCGACATCGCGGCGTCGATGACCTCGTCGTCACGTCGCGACGGGCCGGCGAGGAAGGAGGCGTGCGGGGTGCGGCCGAGGGCGACCGCTATGCGCACCGTCAGCGGAAGCTCGGCGCTGACGTCCTGCTCGACGAGTGCCGCGACCCGTGCGCGGTCACGCCTGCTCGTGGCGAACCAGTCCTCTCCCGCCCAGCTGAGCGCGCCGGATGCCGGGCGGTCGACTCCCGCGAGCACCCGGATGAGGCTCGACTTGCCCGCGCCGTTCGGGCCGAGGATCGCGGTCAACCGCTCCCCGCGCAATTCGGCGTCGACAGCGTCGACCACCGTGCGCCCGCCGAGTACGACCGAGAGCTGCCGCGCGCTCATCGAGTCGCCGAGTTCGGCATCCGGAATCATGCGAACCTCCGCGAGCGTATGACGAGCAGCACGAACACCGGGGCGCCGATGACGGCCGTGACGATTCCGACGGGGAGCTCCCGCGGATCGAACAGGGCACGGGCGGCGGTGTCACACCAGATCAGGAAAATGGCGCCCGACAGCGCGGCCAGCGGTAGCAGGGCCCGGTGCTGGGCCCCGACGATGAGGCGCACGGCGTGGGGGAGGATGAGGCCGACGAAGCCGATCGATCCGCTTACCGAGACCCTCCCGCCGACCATGAGCGGGATGCCGATCACGACGACCGCGGCGACGGCGATGGCGACAGCGGGCCACCGTGCGCCGGCGAGGGAGCCGAGCAGCCACGAGATGATCTCGCGATAGGAGTCCCCCGTCGCCGTCCAGAAGATGACGAAACTCGTGAGTGCGGCGCCGAGGCTCGAGACCGCGATTCCGGCGAGGATCATCCGGCTCGGGGTGATGGCGGAGCCGGAGCCGGCGATCAACAGCGTCGCCGCGAGGGCGACGAGCGCGCCGAGAAACGCCGCCGCCGGCAGCAGCACCGAGACGCCGAGCACCAACACGGCGACGGCGCCGAGCGACGCCCCGGAGGAGAGGCCCAGCAGATAGGGGTTGGCGAGTGGGTTGCGGGTGATCGCCTGCATCACCGCGCCGGAGACTGCCAGGCCCGCGCCGACCGCCGCGGCCGTGAGCACCCGGGGCAATCGCAGTTCCCAGACGATTCCGTCGCGCAGCGGGGACAGGGGGGTTACCCCGAGGCCGAGGTGGCTGGCGATCGAGGCCCAGACCTCGTCGAACCGGATGTCTGCCGGCCCGAAGGTCACCGCGGCGGCGATCGACGCGACGAGCGCCGCCGCGAGTGTGAGCGAGGCGACGAGGATGCGCGGAGGGCGGGCCGTGCGCACGCTCAGCTACTCGACATCGACGGCTGCGAGCTGCTGTGCGAGATCCGCCGTGGCCGAGACGTTGCGCACGCCGGCCTCACCCGCCGCGAACGGAACTACCAGGTAGCGTGAGGACTGCACCGCGCCGAGGGCCGCGGTGGCGGGGTTCGACTCGAGAAGCTCGATCTTGCTCGCGGCGGCGTTCCACGAGGCATCCACGAGCACGATCACGTCAGGGTCCGAGTCGATGATGGCCTCCCAGCCGAGCGGGCTCCAGGTGTCGGCGACATCGGCGGCGATGTTCGTCAGCCCGAGGCGCTCCATCATCATCTGCGGTGCCCCGATGCCGGCGCCGACATAGGGGGTATCGGTGCCCGAGGAATTCCAGAGCACGGTCAGGCCCCGGTCGTCGGCCTCGATCGCCTCGAGGGCGGAGCGCTGCTCGGCCACTAGGTCGGCGGCGGCCTCCTCCGCGTGGAACACCCGTCCGGCCTCGGCAATCTCCGTGAAGACCTCGTCGAAGGTGAGCTTCTCGGGCTGGTAGCCGGCCTCCTTGCACGCGGACGGCGCCACGTAAGTACCGACGCCGAGCCCGGCGAGGCCAGCAGCCTCCGCGGTGAGCATCGACTCCCAGCCCGCGAAGACGAAGTCGGGCTCGAGCTCGAGCACGGACTCCTGGCTCGGCGCGAAATCAGAGATGACGGGAATGTCCGCCGCAGCCGCGGCCCACTCCTCGGGAACGGGGCCGTCTTGGAAGGCAGACCCAATCACACGGTCCGCGAGCCCGAGCGCGATCAGCAGTTCGGTGGACGTCGACTTGATGGTGACGATGCGCTCCGGGGCGGCCGCAGCCGTGTCGACGTCGCTGCCGCAGTTGTCGATGACCGCCTCGGCAGGAGCGGCGGAGCTTTCGGCGCCGGTCGACGTGCTGGAACAGCCGGTGAGGGCGAGAAGACCCGCCGCGGTCGGGCCGGTCAGGGGGCGGATGCGGCGGGGGAGGGTGATGAGGCTGCGCGCGAGGTTTGTCATGGTGTCTCTCGGTCGGTCGGCAGCAGGAGCGCGAGTTGACTAGCGGGGAGACCTGCCGCCCCAAATCCGGGACCGACGCACCGCACCACATCCGGTGCAGGGGCCTGATAAGCCCAGTTTAGCGACCACCGGCGCGGGCGACACGCCCGGGCAGCGGCCGGGATTTGCTCAGCCCCCGACCGCCACGTAGTGTTTCCTCTTGTCGCCCCAAAGGTTCGCCCAGCCGCAGTGCTGAACGGCCTCAAGAGGGACAAAATCCGGTTTCGAAGTAGTTCTTGGTAGCAAGAACCCGACTTCGGAGCATAGGATGGTAACCCGCTTGGACCGCTAATCTCCTCGCCGCCTCCGGTGGTAAGGATGACGGAGTCCAGGTGGTAAGGTTGTGAAGTTGCCCTGAGGCTGCCCTGTGAGGGTGTGGTGCAGGAGCGTCCGATCCTTGAGAACTCAACAGCGTGCACAATGTCAAATGCCAAAAACCTCGTGTGTGGATCCCGTTT
>NZ_JBEPNA010000012.1:0-101079 GCF_040546025.1 Marisediminicola sp. UYEF4
CGTCACCAAGACCTTCGACTGGGTCGACGCCGACGTCAACTAACCCACACCCCGCCCCACAGAACAGGACCCCCAGCGGCCGTGTCGACACCCCAGGGTCTCGACACGGCCGCTTCGTGGTCTCGCCTAGCATGGTGGCGTGCCTGACTGTCCCGTGCCTCACTCCCCCGCCTACGACGCGATCATCGTCGCCGGGGGACGCGCATCCCGCCTCGGCGGCATCGACAAGACCTCGCTCGAGTTCGAGGGGGTCCCGCTCATCCACCGTGCGTTCGACGCCGTGAAGTCGGCCGCGCGGATCTGCGTCGTCGGCGGTGACATGCTCCCCCTGCCTGCGAGGGTCGAGCGGGTGCGGGAGTCCCCGCCGTGGGGCGGCCCGGCCGCGGCGGTCGCCACCGGGATCGCGGCTCTCCACGACAGCACCTCCCCCTTCACGACGGTCACCGCTGGCGACCTGCCGCGGGTCGGCGAAGCGATGCCCGCTCTCCTCGCGGCATCCGCCGAGCTGCCGGACGACATCGACGGGGTCCTCGCGATCGACGGGTCGGGGCAACGCCAACCGCTCCTCGCCGTCTACCGCACCGCGGCGCTCCGCCGCGCCGTCGCGCGTGCGCCGTCGCCGGAGAACCTCCCGGTGCGGCGCCTTCTCGACACGCTCACGCTGCGCGAGTTGACACTCCCCGACGAGTGGTGCGCCGACATCGACACCCCGGAGGATGCCGCCGGCGTGGGCATCGTGATTCCTCCGCACTCCACCGCTGGTTAAGCTGGAACAGGGGCCGAACGGCTGCCACGAACCAATCCGGTCGGCGTCGACGAAGTCGGCAGGCCTCGATTCACAGGGAGCGCCACGTGCCCACCGACGACAACTCGACCAATCCGGCCACCAGAGCGTCGACCCTTGACAGCTGGTTCGCCCAGCTCTGCACCGAGCTCGGCATCGACCTCGACATCGATGTGAACATCTTGCTCGACGTCGCCAGGGACGCCGCGCACGGCGTCGCCCGTCCGGCTGCACCGCTCACAACCTTCCTCGTCGGCTACGCCGCCGCGCGTGCGGGCGGCACCCCCGACGACGTGCGCCGCATCTCCGAGATCGCCGCCCGGCTCGCCGTCGAGCATGGCGTGACCCGCGACGGTGCCCAGTGACGCCCGAATCGACTGGGTCATGAGCCGCAGGCACCCCGCGGCGATCAGCTGGTCCGAGGCGCGGCGGCTCGCGCACGAGACCGGCCGCGCCCGGTCCGGCGGTGTCGAGTTCGTTCCGATCGCGGATGCCACCGGCCGCACCCTCGCGAGGGAGATCACCGCTCTCGCTCCACTGCCCGGCTACGCCTCGTCCGCCATGGACGGCTGGGTCGTCGCCGGCGACTCGCCCTGGCAGCTGGGTGCTCCGATTCACGCGGGCGACCGTCCCTCCGCGGCGCCACTCGCCGCCGGGACGGCGCGGGCGATCACGACGGGCGGCCCCGTCCCCGACGGCTCCCGCGGCGTGCTCCGCTCCGAGCACGGCGCGACGCGCGACGGGATGCTCCTTCTCGCCCCATCCGCCCGCCCCGACGAGCCGGGCGCCGGCGAGCACGTGCGCCACATCGGCGAGGAGATCGCCGAGGGAGAACCGCTGGCGTCATCCGGAGTCATCCTCACCCCGCCGCGCATCGCCCTCGCGGCCGTCGCCGGCTATGACTCCCTGCCGGTGCGGAAGGCACCCACGGCGGATGTCGTGCTGCTGGGCAGCGAGGTCATCGGCTCGGGAATTGCGGCGCCCGGGCTCGTGCGCGACGCGTACTCTCCCCACTTCCCGGCGCTGCTCGCGGGGGTCGGGGTGCGGGTGCGGGAGCTGCGACACCTGTCCGACGACCTCGCCTCCACGACCGACGCGCTCGGGGCGAGCTCGGCCGCCTTCGTGCTGAGCACGGGCGGCACCGCGGGAAGCGCCGCCGACCACGTGCGCGGGGCACTCCGCGCGCTCGGGGCGACCCTCGTCATCGACGGCGTCGCGATGCGGCCCGGGCATCCGGTCATGCTCGCCCTGCTCCCTGGCGACCGTCCGATGCTGTGCCTGCCCGGAAATCCGCTCGCGGCGATGCTGACCCTCGCGAGCATCGGGATGCCGCTCGTCGACGGTCTGCTCGGGCGCCCGCTCGCCGCCCTCGGCACCGTGACGCTCGCGGGCGACGTGCACAACGAGGGCGGCCAGACACGGCTCGTGACCTTCACTCTCCGCGCCGACGGCGCCGTGCCCACCTCCCGCCAGGGCTCCGGCATGCTCCGCGGGCTCGCCGCCTCCGATGGTGTCGCGGTGATCCCGCCCGGCGGCGCCTCCGCCGGGTCTCGGGTCGAGACGGTGCCACTCCCCTGGTAGCGCCCGGACAGGGCGGGCCACCGATCGAAGGGCCGGGTCAGGGTACGAGCTCCTGCGGTTCCGCGGAGCGGGCGAACTGCTCGAGCACCTCGCCGATCCGGACCTTGCAGCCCCCGCATCCGGTGCCGGCACGGGTGGCGGAACCGATGCACGCGACCGTGTCGTTGCCCTTCGCCGCCGAGTCGGAGATGGCACCGACGGTCACCCCGTTGCACCAGCAGACCGTCGCGTCGGGGGCGAAGGCTCCCGCGGCGTCCTCGTAGTCGGGGCCGTCGAAGCGCAGCAGCACCGACCGGTCGGCGGGCAACTCGCTGCCGCGCTCGAAGAGCAGGGTGAGCTCGGCGGCGGTGCGCGGCATGCCGACGCAGACGAAGCCCTCGAGAACCCCAGCGCGGGTGACCATCTTGACGTAACGCCCATGCTCGGGGTCGGCCCACTGCGAGACCCGCCGCGGCGCTGCGGCGCAGTCGCCGGAATGATCCGACCCGGTGTCATCCCACGGTTCCATCGTGACGTCGCCTGCGGCCGCGACGTCGATGCCCTCCGCCTTCAGCAGGACGAGCGCGGGGCGTTCGGCGGCGAGTGGGGGCCCGTCGAGAGGGGCGGATGCGCCGAGCTCCGCCGCGAAGCTCGCCGCGAGCCAGTCGGCCTGCCGCCAGCCGGGACCGACGAGTCCGGATGGCGCGCCGGACGGCGCGGCCGACGACGCGCCGACAGCTTGGCGCGGCGCGATCTGCGCGCAGTCGCCGATAGCGAAGATCCGCGGGTCATCCCAGCTGCTGAGCCGCTCGTCGACGAGCACCCCCATCGAAACGGAGAGGCCGGAAAGCTGCGCCAGCTCGGTGCGCGCGCCGACACCGCACGACAGCAGCAGAAGGTCGCCCCGAATCTGCTTGCCGTCGGCGCAGACAAGCCCGTCGAATCGTTCGACGCCGTCATCGTCGAGGTGGTACACCACGCTCTCCGCGCGGGAGTTGGCGACCATGCTCACGCCGGCGCGGCGCGCCGCACTGGTCAGCACACTGCCGCCACCACGGTCGAGGTTGCGCGCCATCGGGGTCGGGCCATGGTGCACGACGCACACCTCGGCGCCGCCGCGGGCCGCGGCAAGGGCGATCTCCATCCCGAGCACCCCCGCGCCCAGCACGACGATCCGTCGTCCGGCGCGCACCGCCTCGAGAACGGCGTCGGCGTCGGCCAGGTCGCGCAGGGCCGTGATCCCGCGCGGAAGCGGCGCCTCGGCCGAGTCGAGGGTCGCGGGGTCTCGCGGAGGCCGCATCCGGTCCCTCCTCACACGGGTGACGCCGGCGAGGGTGGGGACGTTCGCGCGTGCCCCGGTCGCGAGCACGAGCCGGTCGTAGGCGAGGTCCTCGCCGTCGCCGAGGGTCACGGTGCGACGGGTGCGGTTGATCGAGACGACGCTCACCCCGGTGAGGATGCGCACGCCGGCGTCCCTCGCCGCCCCCGGATCGGTGATCTCGAGCGCGTCGCGGGCGGCATGCCCGACGGCGTACTCGGCGACGAGCACCCGGTTGTAGGCATCCGCTGCCTCGGCTCCGACGATGGTGAGCTCGGCGAGGCCCGCGCGCACGAGGGGCAACAGCTCCTCGGCGAATCGGGCACCGACCGGGCCGTAGCCGACGAGAACGATTGCCTCCGGACGCGGGGCGAGGTTCTCAGGCACGGATGCTCTCCTTTCCGACGGCCACGAGCCGGACTGTCGTCTTCTTGAATTCGGGCATTCCCGATACCGGGTCGGTCGCGCCCTCGGTGAGCAGGTTCGCGCACTGGCGTCCGGCGAAGTGGAACGGCAGGAACACCGTGTCGTGTCGGATGCCCGTCGTCACCTCGGCGCGGCAGCGCACCGTGCCGCGGAGGTTGGACAGGTCGACCTCGTCACCGTCGCCGATCCCGAGCCGGGCGGCGGTCGCCGGGTGCAGCTGCACGCGGGCGTCGGGCCGCGCCGCCGCGAGCTCGGGCACTCGCCGGGTCTGCGCGCCGGACTGGTAGTGCTCGAGCAGGCGACCGGTGATGAGGGTGAGGGTTCCGTCCAGCTGGGCGGGCTCGATCACCGAGCGCGCCCTCACGGCGACGAGGCGGGCGAGGCCGTCGGGGTGGGCGAACCTGTCCAGGAACAGCCGGGGGGTGCCTGCCGAGCCTGCCGGGTAGGGCCAGTACGCCTCCTCCCCCGCGTCGAGCGCCGACCAGCGGATGCCGGAATAGTCGGCCATCCCGCCGGCCGACGCGCGGCAGAGCTCCTCGAACACGGTCTCGGCGTCGTCGCTGAAGCTCGAGGTGGAGCCGAGCCTGCGGGCGAGCTCGCGCATGATCCACAGTTCACCGCGCACGCCGGGTGGGGGGTCGAGCGCACGGCGGCGGCGGATGACCCTGCCCTCGAGCGACGTCATCGTGCCCTCCTCCTCGGCCCACTGGGTGACCGGCAGCACGACGTCGGCCAGAGCCGCGGTCTCCGAGAAGAAGAAGTCGCAGACCACCAGGAAGTCGAGCGCCTCGACGCCCGCGCGCACCCGGCCCGCGTCGGGGGCGGAGACGACGATGTTCGACCCGTGCACGAGCAGGCAGCGGATGCTCCCGCCGAGTTCGGCGAGCATCTCGACGGCGGGGAGCCCTGGGCCGGGGATGCTGTCGGCGTCCACCCCCCAGACGCTCGCGACGTGCGCCCGCCCGGCGGGATCGGTGATCCTGCGGTAGCCGGGCAGCTGGTCGCACTTCTGCCCGTGCTCCCGGCCGCCCTGGCCGTTGCCCTGACCGGTGAGGGTGCCGTAGCCCGAGTCGGCCGTGCCGACGAGGCCGAGCACGAGGGCGAGGTTGATCGCGGCGGTCGCGGTATCGGTGCCGTCGACGTGCTGCTCGACGCCCCGCCCGGTGAGGATATAGGTGCCCCGCCCGCGCGCGAGCCGCCGGGCGATGTCGCGCAGGTGCCAGGCCGGAACTCCCGTCTGCGACTGCACCCGCTCGGGCCACCACTGGCTCACGCTTCGGCGGAGGGCGTCGAAGCCGACGGTGCGGCTCTCAATGTAGGGCGCGTCGACCAGTCCCTCGGAGATCACGATGTTGATGAGCCCGAGCAGCAGCACGAGGTCGCTGCCGGGGGTGGGCTGCACGTGGAGGCCCGCGCCGTCGTCGGTGAGCCTCGCTGTCGCGGAGCGGCGCGGGTCGACGACGAGGAGGCCGCCCGCGGCGCGCGCCCCCTCAAGGTGGGCGATGAACGGCGGCATGGTCTCGGCGACGTTCGAGCCGAGGATGAGGATGGTGTCGGCGGCGTCGAGGTCCTCGACCCGGAACGGCAGCCCACGGTCGACACCGAAGGCGCGATTGCCGGCTGCCGCCGCCGACGACATGCAGAACCGGCCGTTGTAGTCGATGCGCGAGGTGCCGAGGGCGATCCTCGCGAACTTGCCGAGTTGGTACGCCTTCTCGTTGGTGAGCCCGCCGCCGCCGAACACGCCGACGGCATCCGCCCCGTGCTCGACTCGGGTCGTCGCGAGGCGCGCCGCGACGAGGTCGAGGGCGTCCGCCCAGGATGCCGCGGCGAAAGTGCCGTCCGGCCGGCGCACCATCGGTTCGAGAATGCGCTCCGGCGAGGCGATCAGCTCCGCGGCCGTCCAGCCCTTCGTGCACAGCCCGCCGCGGTTGGTCGGAAACTCCCGCCCGGACACGGCGAGCAGGGGACGCCCGCCGGGGGCGGCCGGTGTCGACACGCCGCCGGTCGGGTGGGAGGGCGTGAGGGTCATCGCGCACTGCAGGGCGCAGTAGGGGCAGTGCGAGGCTGTGCCGCCCACGGTTGCCATGCTCATCAGTCCTCGTCCCTGTCGTCTGTTCGTTCAGCGCGCGCCCGGCGGATGCCGCTAGATGCGCTGCCCGGCGACCGAGTTGTTGCGGCGCAGGTAGAAGAACGCGGTGACCCCCATGAGCACGACGTAGGCCGCGATGAAGGCGTAGATCGCGTTGGCATAGCTCCCGGTCGAGGCGAGCGACGCGCCGAGCACCTGCGGGATGATGAATCCTCCGTACGCGCCGATGGCCGAGATGATGCCGATGGCCGCGGCGGTCTTGCGCTGCGTGCCCACATCGCCCGAGTTGAGGTGCGCATCCTTCACTCCGCTGCGGGCCGCGAAGATGCTGGGGATCATGCGATAGGTGGACCCGTTGCCGATGCCCGTGGCGCCGAAGATGAGCATGAAGGTCCCGAGGAACAACCAGAAGTTGCCGACCGGAAGGATCAGGATGACCGTGACGGCACCGATCGCCATCACTGCGAAGGCGTAGAACGTGACCAGGGCACCGCCGAAACGGTCGGCGAGCTTGCCGCCGAAGGGCCGGGCGAGCGATCCGACGAGGGCGCCCATGAAGGCGAGCGACACTGCCGCGGCGCCGATCTGGAAGGTCGAGAACTCGGGGAACTGGGTCGAGATGAGCTTCGGGAAGACGCCGGCGAAGCCAATGAACGAGCCGAAGGTGCCGATGTAGAGCAGCGACATGATCCACAGGTGCGGTTCGCGGAGGGCCGCCGCGGAGGCGGCGAAGTCGGCCTTGGCGCTCGAGACGTTGTCCATGTACTTGTAGGCGCCCCAGACCGCGATCAGGATGAAGGGGATCCAGAGCCACCCGGCGAGATGGATGTTGAGGGTTCCGACGGCACCGATCGTGATGACGATCGGCACGACGATCTGCGCGACCGAGACGCCCAGGTTGCCGCCCGCGGCGTTGAGCCCGAGGGCGACGCCCTTCTCTCGCTGCGGGAAGAAGTAGTTGATGTTCGACATCGAGCTCGCGAAGTTCCCCCCGCCGAATCCGGCGAGGGCGGCGACGAAGAGCATCACGCCGAACGGGGTCTCCGGGTTGCTCACGGCGAAGCCGAGGGCCGTGGACGGGATCAGCAGAAGGGCCGCCGAGATGATCGTCCAGTTTCGCCCGCCGAACTTGGGCACCAGGAATGTGTACGGGAACCGCAGCGTCGCGCCGACGAGGGCCGGCATGGAGATGAGCCAGAAGGTCTGGCCGATGTCGAAGTTGAAGCCCGCCGCAGGCAGTTGCACGACGACGATGCTCCACAGCTGCCAGACGACGAAGCCGAGGAACTCGGCGAAGACCGACCACTTCAGGTTGCGCTGGGCGATGACCTTGCCGCCGCCCTCCCACTGCGCCTGGTTCTCGGGGTTCCAGTTGTCGATCCAGCGGCCGGGCCGGTGAACGAGCGCCGGAGTCTCCGTGGCGGTATCAATCGGTGAGTTGCCCGTTGTCGTGGTGCTCATGCTGTGTCTCCTCTAGCCAAAATGTGCTCATGCTGGGTCTTCGTGTCTCGACGCTACGGTTGCCCTGTTTCAGGCAGCCGTTGCCCCGGTTACTTTCCCGTCACCGCTTCGTCACCGGCTGGAGCGACCCCTGATAGGCCGACGAAACATGCCCGTCACTTTCGGCTGCGGCGCGGCCGGAGCAGGCCGCCGCGTCGTACAGGTCGGAGACGACGTCGACGAGCAGGGCGGGCGGATGCTCCCCCGCGGCGAGCAGGGGCGCGGTCACCACGTCGGCGCCGGCGGCGCGCGCGAGGCTGTCGAAGTAGCCCGGCGCGAGAAGGAAATTGGCGACGACGACCCTGGCCCCTGGCGCGGCGGCCCGCTCGGCGGCCACCGCGGCACTCAGCGCCGGGTCGACGGCAGAGAGGAAGCCGACCGAGACCGGGCGGCCGAGTCGCTCGGCCAGGAGGCGGCCCATGAGGTGGCAGTCAGCGACGGCGTGGGCATCGCTCGACCCGGCGGCGCCGAGCACGACCCGGTCACCCGCACGCAGTCCGACCTCGTCGAGCCGCGACGCGAGGATCTCGGCGAGCCGCGCGTCGGGACCGAGCGCTCCGGTCACGGTGACTGGCCGCGGCGCCGCATCCCTGGCGGCGATCCGAAGGTCGACTCGCACGTGGAAACCCGCGGACAGCAGCAGGGGCACAATGACGACCGACCTGCCCTGTTCGATCGCCGCGATCGACTCGGGCACACTCGGGTGCTGCACGTCGACGAACGAGCCGAGCACCATCGTGTGCGGCTTCGCGGCGACCACGGCCCGCACAAGCGCCGCGACGGCCCTGTCGCCGACCGGGTCACTTGTCCCGTGGGACGCGGCGACGAGCACCGGCCGTGCGGCGCTCACATCGATTCCGCGGCCGCCTCCGGCAGGCGCGCGGGCAGGCCCACGAGCACCACTCCCCCGTCGATCCGCACCGGGTAGGAGTCGAGGGCGAGGTCGGTCGAGGTGAAGCACTCGCCCGTGGCAAGGTCGTACACCTGCTTGTGCAGCGGCGACGCGATGGTCGGCCTGTCTCCCCGTGACCCGACGATGCCGCGGGACATCACGAACGAGCCCGTCGCCGGATCGCGGTTCGTGACGGCGTAGAGGCGGCCGTCGGGAACGAGGAACAGGGCGACCTGCACCCCGTCGATCAAGGCGGCCTCACCCCACAGCGGTTCGATCGCGTCGAGGTCACAGACGCGCTCCCAGCGCAGCGCCGCGGTGACGGAGGGGAAAACAGCTATCGACACGGGATCACCTGGCCTTCCTGGGTCGGGGTGGCCATGCCCACGCTAGGAGGCGCAAATTTCAGGCATGGACCTGCCGCGTGACAATCGAGTAACAAAGACCTCTCACGGCGCCCTCGTCGCCGTGACCGCTCTGTCACACATTGTTACGTCAGCGCAACGGGCGGGAAACGCGCCGTTTCTAGGCTGGGCCGATACCGACTCGGAAGGCACGCCACACCATGGACCAGTCCGATCTCTCCGGCGCCGCTGCCACCACACGCGACGTGATCGTCATCGGTGGCGGGCCTGCGGCGCACCGCTTCGCCGAGGCGATGCATGCCCGCGGGAGCCAGGCATCCGGCTCCCCCACGACATCGATCACTGTCATCGGCGAGGAGGCGCACCTGCCCTACGACCGCGTCGCCCTCTCGCGCCGCCTCGTCGACACCGAGGACCTGACCCTGGGCGACGTGAGCCTGTGGCAATCCCCCGGGGTCGACTTCGTCGGCGGCCATCGCGTCGACAGCATCGCCCCGGCCGCCCGCACGGTGACCCTCGCGGACGGCACCACGATCCGCTACGACGACCTCGTCATCGCGACCGGATCGTCGGCGACGGTGCCGGCAATCCCCGGCGCCGAGTCGGGCTACGTCTACCGCACCATCGACGACGTCGACTTCCTCGTCGGCGAGGTGGCGAGGCTCGCCGCGAAGCTCCGGCGGCCGGCCAACGTTGTCGTTGTCGGCGGCGGCCTGCTCGGTCTGGAGGCCGCCGGCGGGCTCCAGCGGCTGGGCGCGCGGTCCACCATCGTGCACTCGGGCCGCTGGCTCATGTCGGCGCAGCTCGACGAGGGCGCCGGCCAGGCCCTCGGCCGCCTGATCCAGGCGCAGGGAATCACGCTGGCCCTCGGCAATCGGCCGTCGGAGGTGCTCCTCTCCGACTCCGGCCGCGTGCTCGGCGTCACCCTCACCGATGGGCGGCACCTGAACGCCGACCTCGTCGTGTTCTCGATCGGCATCACCCCGCGGGACGAGCTGGCGCGTGCCGCTGGCCTCGACCTCGGCCCGCGCGGCGGGATCGCCATTGGTGAGGACTGCTCGAGCTCGCATCCCGGCATCTGGGCGATCGGCGAAGTCGCGAGCGTCGACGGCACCTGCGTCGGCCTCGTGGCCCCGGCGAACGCGATGGCCGAGGTCGTCGCCGACCGCCTGCACGGTGGCACCGCACTGTTCCCCGGCATCGACGACGCGACCAAGCTCAAACTCTCCGGAGTCGAGGTCGCGAGCTTCGGCGACGCGCTCGCGAAAACCGAGCACGCACTCGAGGTCGTCTACGCCGACCCGGCCCGCGGCCTCTACCAGAAGATCGTCGTCACCGACGATGCGAAGACCCTGCTCGGCGGCATCTTCGTCGGCGACGCGTCGCCCTACTCGGCGCTCCGCCCGCTGCTCGGCAGGGAGCTGCCGGCCGAACCCGGCGCCTACCTCTCCGCGGCCGGAGCTGAGGCGCCCGCCGGCTCCGAGCTGCCCGACGACGTGCAACTGTGTTCCTGCAACAACGTCTCCGTTGGCGCCGTGCGCGAAGCCGTCAGGGGCGATCACGGCGAGGCGTGCACCGAACTCGGCCCGCTCAAGGCCTGCACCCGCGCCGGCACCCAGTGCGGCTCGTGCGTGCCGCTCGTCAAGAAGATCCTCGAGACGGAGCTGACCAAGGCCGGCGTCGAGGTGTCCCGGGCGCTGTGCGAGCACTTTTCGCTCAGCCGCAGCGAGCTGTTCGAGTCGGTCCGCATACTCGGACTCTCCTCCTCGGAGCAGATCATCGAGCGCTTCGGGCAGGGGCTCGGCTGCGACGTCTGCAAGCCCGTCATGGCCTCGATCCTCGCCACCCAGAACGCCGGCTACATCCTCGACTCCGGCCGCGGCGCCCTCCAGGACACCAACGACCGGGCCCTCGCGAACATGCAGAAGGACGGCACCTACTCGGTCGTCCCCCGCATCCCCGGCGGCGAGATCACCCCGGCGAAGCTCAAGGTCATCGCCGAAGTCGCCGCCGACTTCGGGCTGTACACGAAGATCACCGGCGGACAGCGGATCGACCTGTTCGGGGCACGCCTCGAGCAGCTCCCCGACATCTGGCGCATCCTGGTCGACGCGGGCTTCGAGTCCGGGCAGGCCTACGGCAAGAGCCTGCGCACGGTGAAGAGCTGCGTCGGATCGACCTGGTGCCGGTTCGGTGTTCAGGATGCCGTCGCGATGGCCATCCAGCTCGAGCTGCGCTACCGGGGCCTGCGCGCACCGCACAAGTTCAAGCTCGGGGTCTCCGGCTGCGCCAGGGAGTGCGCCGAGGCCCGCGGCAAGGACATTGGCATCATCGCCACCGAGCAGGGCTGGAATCTCTACGTCGGCGGCAACGGCGGCTACCAGCCGGTTCACGCCCAGCTGCTCGCCCAGGACCTCGACGACGATACCCTCATCAGCTACATCGACCGCTACCTGATGTACTACATCCGCACCGGCGACCGGCTGCAGCGCACCGCGCGCTGGCAGGAGGAACTCGAGGGCGGGATCGACCACGTGCGCGACGTCGTCTGCAACGACTCGCTCGGGATCGCCGACGAGCTCGAGACCGCCATGGCGGCGCATGTCGACAACTACGAGGACGAGTGGGCCGCGACGCTCAAGGACCCGGAGCGGCTGCGTCGGTTCCGGTCATTCGTCAACGCGCCCGACACCGCCGACCCGGCCCTCGTGCAGGTCATCGAGCGGGACCAGCCCCGGCCCGCCTGGCCCAACGAGCGGGATTCAGACGACGAGGCGCCCGCCCGCACCGGTCCGGTGTCGCTGTCGGGCCCGACGATCCCTCTCCGACCGGCACTCCGGCAGAACTCCACCACACGAACGGCGCAGTGACATGGACCTGAATCTCGACCTCTCCGGCCGCCGCGTGCTCGTCGCGGGCGGCGCCCGGCCCGCCCGCCGCACGATCGCGAGGTGCCTTGCCGCGGGTGCCGCCGTCTTCCTCGTCTCGGACACCTTCGACGTTCTGCCGACCGGGGTCGACCGGGTGCTGCTGCCCACGACCCGCTCCGGCTGGAGCGACCTGGTCGGCGCGGTCGACCTCGTGATCGCGGTCGACCCCGTCGAGGCGATCGACTCGGCCGTCTCGCGCGCCGCGCGGCAGCGCCGCGTCTGGCTCACACGCGAGCAGCCGGCATCCGTCTCCGCGACCGGCCGGGTCACGCTCGTCGGCGGCGGCCCCGGCGACGACGGCCTCCTCACCGTCGCCGCGATGAGTGCCCTGCGCGGCGCGGACGTGGTGCTCTACGACCTCCTCGGGCCGCGCGACCGGCTCGAGGAGTGGGCGCCGGGCGCCACCCACGTCAATGTGGGCAAGACCCCGGGCCACCACGCTGTTCCGCAGCGCGAGATCGAGCGGATGCTCGTCGAGCACGCGCTCGCCGGCCGCACCGTCGTGCGCCTCAAGGGCGGCGACCCCTTCGTCTTCGGGCGCGGCGGCGAGGAGGTCATCGCCTGCCGCGACGCGGGAGTCAGCGTGAGCGTCGTCCCGGGCGTCACGAGCGCGATCTCTGTTCCGGGCACCGCAGGCATCCCGGTGACGCACCGCGAACTCAGCCGCCTGTTCACGGTCGTCTCCGGCCACGCCCCCCTGAGCGACGACGAGCTCGGCCACCTCGCTGGCCTCGGTGGAACCGTCGTCGTGCTCATGGGCGTCGCCACCCTCCCCCACCTCGCGGCGGGACTGATGCGCCGGGGGCTCTCCCCCGACACACCCGTCGCCCTCATCGAGCGAGGTTTCTCCGCGAGCCAGCGCACCACGATCGCGACCCTCGCCGGCATCGTGAGGGTGGCGCAGCAGACGGGGGCGAGGTCACCGGCCGTCATCGTCATCGGGGAGGTCGTACGATTGGCCGGAAGCAGTGACGCCGAGGCCGCCCGGTTGCTGCACGACACAGTCTCCCTCGCGTCATCCGCATGACCATGACGCGCGAACCCCGGCAGGTTCGGCACCGTGAGGGAGGCCCCGTGACCGGCACACGTTCCGACGCTAACGACGCCGCCGGCGCGTCGACAGATGCCGCGCTGCCCGGGTTCCGGCCGGACCAGCTCGCCGGATTCCGGATCGGCGTCACCTCGGACCGCCGCTCGGAAGACCTCATCGCCGCGTTCGAGCGGCGCAGCGCCGAGGTGCTTCACGCCCCCGCCATCCGCATCGCCCCCGCGGACGACGACGCCCTCGTCACCCACGACACGCACGCCATCATCCTCGCGAGGCCCGATGTGCTGCTGGCGACGACGTCGTATGGGATCCGTCGTTGGTTCGAGGCCGCGGACGCCGCAGGTGTCGGCTTCGAGCTGACCTCGACCCTGGAGAACACGCGGATCCTCGTGCGCGGACCGAAGGCGAGAGGCGCAATCCGCGCCGCCGGACTGGACGACTCGGGGATGAGCGACGAGGAGACGACCGCCTCCCTCGTCGACCGCGTGATCGCGGAGGGGGCTGAGGGGCTGACGGTCGCGGTGCAGATGCACGGATTCACCGACGAGGCCCAGCTCGACCGGCTGCGCGCCGCGGGCTCCACCGTACTGAGCGTCGCGCCGTACCGGTGGCTCCTGCCCAGCGATGCCGCCCCCGTCGTCAAGCTCATCGAGGCCATCTGCGCCGGATCGGTAGACGCCGTCACCTTCACGAGCGCGCCAGCGGTCGATGCTCTGTTCGCCGCCGCCGACAGCGTCGGGAGGCTCGAGGACGTGCTCGATGCGTTTGCCGATACCGTCGTCGCGGCCGCCGTCGGCCATGTGACGGCCGCGCCCCTCGTCGCCGCGGGCATCGCTCCACTCATTCCCGAGCGCTATCGGATGGGCGCCCTCATCCGTCTCGTCTGCGAACACCTCTCCGAAAGGCGGGTCGTGCGCCTGGAGTCCGCCCATGGGCTCGTCGAGCTGCGCGGGCGACTCATCTCGATCGGCGGCGCCCAGGGCACCCTTGCGCCGACCTCGCTGACCCTCGCACGCACCCTTCTGGCGGCGCGCGGCGGCGTCGTCTCCCGGCGTGACCTCACCGACGCGCTCCCCGACCCGCTCGACGACCACGCGGTCGACGTGGCGATCAGCCGGCTGCGCCAGGCGCTGCCGGTCCCCGCACTCGTCGCGACGGTGATCAAGCGCGGCTACCGCATCGACGTGTAGCGGCGCCTACGCGTCGCGCCCGGTGACCGCGACCCACGCGTCGAGCTTGGCGATCGCCGCGCCCGAGTCAATCGCCTCCTCGGCCGTCACGAGCGCGGCACGGAAGCGGTCGAGCAGGGGCAGCTGCGCCTGCTGATGGTCGGCCGCGAGCGAGAACGAGACGATCCCGGCGGCGGCGTTGAGCAGCACGATGTCGCGGACCGCGCCGGTCTCCCCCGCAAGGGTGGCCCGTGCTACGCCCGCGTTGTGCGCGGCGTCTCCCCCGACGAGATCGGCCATTTTCGACCGGCGGATGCCGAGGTCGAGCGGATCGAGATCGTGCTCGGTCACGGCCCCCCGGGAGACCTCCCAGATGTGGCTGTGACCGGTCGTCGTCAGTTCGTCGAGCCCGTCGTCGCCGCGGAAGACGAGCGCCGTCGCGCCCCGCGTCTGGAACACGCCGACGATGAGCGGCACCTTCTCGGCGTTCGCAACGCCGACCGCGGAAGCCTCCGGCCGCGCCGGGTTGCAGAGCGGGCCCAGGAAATTGAAGACCGTGGGGATCCCGAGCTCGCGGCGGGTGGGGCCGGCGTGCCGGAACCCGGGGTGGAACAGCGCGGCGTACGCGAAGGTGATACCCGTCTCGCCGAGCACCTCAGCGACACGCGCGGGCGACAGGTCCAGATTGAGCCCGAGTGCGCCCAGCACATCGGAGGATCCGGATGCCGAACTGGCCGCCCGATTGCCGTGCTTGACCACCGGGATCCCCGATGCCGCAGCCACGACGGAGGCCATGGTCGATACGTTCACCGTGCCGAACCGATCACCGCCGGTGCCCACGATGTCGAGTGCCATCGGGTCGACCTCGAGCGGAACGGCGTTGGCGAGGATGGCGTCACGAAAGCCGACGATCTCGTCGACGGTCTCGCCCTTCGCCCTCAGGGCGACAAGAAAAGCGGCGAGCGTCGCGGGCGACGCGGAGCCCGCCATCACTTCCTGCATGGCCCATGAGGCTTCGCTGATAGACAAGTGCTCGCCCTCTAGGAGCGCACTGAGCAAAGCGGGCCAGGTGGTCTCGGAAAGCATGACTGCGATCCTAGCTTTTCCCTGCAACTGTCCAGCGGAATGACAAAAGCGTCCCTCGATATCGGACATAATGGGGAGGTGTCCACAACTTCTCTCTCTCGCTCTGTCGGGGCTCCAGTCGTCAATCGCCCCAGCGTTGTCGCGGTGGGCACAATCGTCTGGCTCGGCAGTGAAGTCATGTTCTTCGCCGGCCTGTTCGCGATCTACTTCACTCTCCGCTCCACGTCGCCGGAGTTGTGGGAATCGGAGGCGGGGCTTCTCAACATCCCGTTCTCGCTGACCAACACGATCATCCTCGTCCTGTCCTCGGTGACCTGCCAGTTCGGCGTTTTCGCCGCCGAACGCCTGCAGCCCAGGGCCACCGGCTGGAAGATCTCCCAATGGGGAATGGTCGAGTGGTTCTTCCTCACCTACGCCATGGGGGCCGTGTTCGTCACCGGCCAGATCTACGAGTACGCGGTGCTCGTGAGCGAGGGTCTGTCGATCAGCACCAACTCCTACGGCTCCGCGTTCTACATCACGACCGGGTTCCATGGCGCTCACGTGATCGGAGGGCTCATCGCCTTCCTGATCGTGATCGGCACCGCGTTCAGCGTCAAGAACTTCGGTCACCGGGAAGCGACTCGCGCGATCGTCGTTTCCTACTACTGGCACTTCGTCGACGTCGTCTGGATCGGGCTCTTCCTGGTCATCTACGTACTCAAATAGGATCGGGAACCCGCACAGCATGCGCACACTCTCCTCACCCGCACGAGGCAACTCGAACGGCCGCAAATCGGGCCGACGCCATCCCCTCGCGACTGTCGCCCTCATCCTCGTCGGGCTCCTGACGACCGGTGGCGCCTACGCCATGTTCAGCTCCACCGCCTCAGCCGAGACGAACACGGCGGTGACGCAGACCATGGTCGACGAGGGCCAGAAACTCTTCGCCGCCAACTGCGCGACCTGCCACGGCCTCAGCGCCGCCGGCACCGAAGCGGGGCCGAGCCTCTACGGCGTCGGCGCGGCATCCGTGCAATTCCAGGTCGGCACCGGCCGCATGCCCCTCGCGGCAAGCGGTCCCCAGGGCCAGAAAAAGCCACCGCAGTTCACCGAGGAGCAGACCCTCGCGATGGCGGCCTACGTGGCCTCGCTCGCGCCGGGACCGGAGATCCCCGAGGAGCGCTACCTGCAGGCCGACGGCGACGCCACCCTGGGTGCCGAGCTGTTCCGCGTCAACTGTGCGATGTGCCACAACGTCGCCGGAGCCGGCGGAGCGCTCACCGAGGGCAAGTACGCCCCGGCTCTGGGCGGCGTCCAACCGGTGCACGTGTACGAGGCCATGGTCACCGGCCCGCAGAACATGCCGGTGTTCAGCGACCTCAACCTGTCACCTCAGGAAAAGGCCGACATCATCACATATCTTCAGTATCTCGAGAACAATCCGTCTCCGGGCGGTGCAGACCTCGGAAGCCTCGGACCGGTTTCTGAAGGCCTCTTCATCTGGATCTTCGGGCTCGGCGCCCTCGTTGGCGTCACGATTTGGATCGCATCGAAGGCCAACTAGGCCGTTCCGCCCCCGCAACTCAACACCTACAGCGCAGCAATCGAAGGGGAAGACCATGGCACAGCACGACACCGGCGAGAAATCCGCCGCTGCCGGCTCGGCTGTCGACCGGATCGAATCGAGCCGTGTCGCGTCAGGCACGGCCGTCGAGGTCGCCGACGCGTTCGTCAACCCCGGCCTGCCGCCACACCGCCCGCGGGTGACTGATCTCGACCCGAAGAAGGCGAAGCAGGCCGAGCGCCGCGTCTACACCCTCTTCTACGTGTCGATCATCGGAAGCGTCGCAGCGGTCGCCGCGTACTCTGCGATCCCGCTCGTTCCCGGCGACAACGCGACCCTCCGCCTCAGCACCGCCCTTCTGGGTCTCGGCATCGCGCTCGGGCTCCTCGGCATCGGAATCGGTGCGGTCTATTGGGCGAAGACGCTCATGAAGGCCGACGAGATGGTGGAGATGCGTCACCCCACCCGTGGGTCGGACGCGACGCGGGAACGTGCAGTAGAGATTTTCCAGCTCGGCAATGAGGAGTCCGGTTTCGGACGCCGCGCCCTCATCCGAAACAGCCTCATCGGTGCGCTCATCGCAACACCGATCCCCGCGATCGTTCTGTTCCGCGACCTCGGGCCGGCCGGCTCCCCCGCCGAAGCGCTCATGACCACCATGTGGGAGCCGGGCATGCGCCTCACGCGCGACCCGACGGGCACCCCCATCCGTGCATCCGAGGTCACCCTGGGCTCGGTCTTCCACGTCATCCCCGACGGCCTGCTCGAGAAGGAGCACAAGCTCGAGGAGAAGGCGAAGGCGGCGGTGCTGCTCATCCGCCTCAAGCCGGAAGACCTCAACGAACTTCCCGAACGCGCCGACTGGTCGTATGACGGCATCGTCGCGTACTCGAAGATCTGCACGCACGTCGGCTGCCCCGTGGCGCTGTACGAGCAGCAGACGCACCACCTGCTCTGCCCCTGCCACCAGTCGACCTTCGACGTGACCAACCACTGTGAGGTCATTTTCGGGCCCGCTTCACGGCCCCTCCCGCAACTCCCCATCTCCGTCGATTCCGACGGCTACCTGATCGCCCAGTCGGACTTTCTCGAGCCAATCGGTCCTAGCTTTTGGGAACGCTCATGAGCGCCACAGACACAGCATCCGCCGACACCACTCCTGCCGCATCGACGGCACCGGCGACCCGAGGCCAGCGATTCACCAACGCGTCGGCGAACTACATCGACGAGCGCACGAGCGTCTCCGGTCTGGTCAAGGAACTGGGCCGCAAGGTCTTCCCCGACCACTGGTCGTTCATGCTCGGCGAGATCGCCCTGTACAGCTTCGTCGTCATCCTGCTCTCGGGCACATTCCTCACCTTCTTCTATGACCCGTCGATGACCGAGGTCGAGTACGAGGGCTCCTACGTGCCGCTCAAGGGCCTTGAGATGTCGGCAGCGATGGCATCCAGCCTCGACATTTCCTTCGACATCCGCGGTGGTCTCCTCATGCGCCAGGTGCACCATTGGGCTGCGCTGCTGTTCATCGCCGCCATCGGGTTGCACATGCTTCGTGTCTTCTTCACGGGTGCGTTCCGCAAGCCGCGCGAGCTCAACTGGTTCATCGGCTTTGTGCTGTTCATTCTCGCGATGGCAGAGGGCTTCACCGGCTACTCGCTCCCCGACGACCTGCTCTCCGGTAACGGTCTGCGCATCATCGACGGCATGGTCAAGGCGATCCCGCTCATCGGCACCTGGATCTCCTGGCTGCTCTTCGGCGGCGAATTCCCCGGCGTCGAGGTCATCCCCCGCCTGTTCGTGCTGCACATCCTGCTGCTGCCGGCGATCCTTGTCGTCGCACTCGGTGCCCACCTGCTGCTCATGGTCATCAACAAGCACACCCACTACGCGGGCCCCGGCCGCACGAACGACAACGTCGTCGGCGTTCCCGTCATGCCGATCTTCGCTGCCAAGGCCGGTGGGTTCTTCTTCATCGTCTTCGGCGTGATCATGCTGCTCGGTGCGTTCTTCCAGATCAACCCGATCTGGGCCTACGGCCCCTACGACCCGTCACCGGTGTCGGCGGGCACCCAGCCGGACTGGTACATCGGTTTCGCCGATGGTGCGCTGCGGCTCATGCCGGGCTTGGATGTTGTCCTCCTCGGCTACACCTATCCCCTCGGCGTACTGGTGCCCCTGGCGATCCTGCCGATCTTCCTCGGACTTGTCGCGTTCTATCCCTTCATCGAGGCGTGGATCACGGGCGACAAGCGCGAGCACCACATCGCCGAGCGTCCGCGCAACGCGCCGGTTCGTACCGCGATCGGTGCGGCGGGTGTCACGTTCTACGCGGTCCTCTGGGCGGCGGCGAGCTCCGACCTCATCGCGACCCACTTCCTCGTCACGATCGAGGGAACAATCATCACGCTGCGGTGGCTGCTGGTGATCGGGCCGGTACTGGCCTACTTCCTGACCAAGCGCATCTGCCTCGGTCTGCAGAAGAAGGATCGAGAGATCGCCCTGCACGGCTACGAGTCTGGACGCATCGTGCGCCTGCCGGGTGGCGAGTACATTGAGGTTCACGAGCAGCTCGACGACTACGAGCGCTGGAAGCTTGTCAGCTACCTTGACTACAAGCCGCTCATGGTGCGCCCCGACGATAAGGGCCGCATCTCGGTCGCCCAGCGCGCCCGTGCCGGCCTGTCGTCCTGGTTCTTCGAGGACCGCATCGCGCCGGCCACAACGACCGAGCTCGAGCGCGAGACCGCGTCGCACTAGGTCACCCACGCACGAAGAACGGCGCCCGGACTTCGGTCCGGGCGCCGTTTCTGTGTGGCGGGCGCGGGATGCCGCGTGCCGCGACAGCGGCACGGCTCGCCCCTCCACCCAACGTCGCAATCGCGCATCGGCCCGTCGAGAGTGCTCGTTGACGTCGAATGTGCCGGTTTCACCACACACGCTCGGCGCCAACAGGCTCACTCGACGCACTGCCTTACCTGCGCCCGGAGTGAGTCTGTGCGAGCGCGGATATCACACACGGAGGTCACCTCACCTGGGCGTCCCACGCAGCCCCTTCCGCGACCCAGAGTCTGACAGCGGAGGCACATGCACTCACGGACATCCCCAAGGCACATCTCCCACGAGACGCGCCACGAGTGGTCTGTGAGGGACACCAGCCGTCCCCTCGCAACGCCTCAGTCGAGTGCACAGACCGGGCTGTCCCGAACGTCCGCTCACACCGACGCGTCGAAGCTCTTCTTCAGGTAGTCGGCGGTGGAGCGATAGTCGAGTCCCTCGTAGAAGAACGCCGCACCGCGACGGCTCGCAACGGTCAGCTGGCGCACGCCCAGGGCCCGGCACTCGCGCTCGACAGCGCCCACCAGGGCGGTACCGACCCGCTGGCCGCGGCTCGCCTCATCGACGACCAACTCTTGCAGGTGAGCCGCAATGCCGTTGGTGTGGAACAACCGCGCGAGCGTTGTGAACGCGTAGCCGGTCACTTTGCCGTCGTGGTCAGTCGCCACGAGCAGCAGGTGATCGTCTGAGTTGCGGATGTTGCTGGCGTACGCCGCCTCGAATGCCGGACGCTCGGGCGCGTCACCCTTCTCGAGCTGGGCGAGCAGCCCAAAGATCGCGTCCGCGTCGTCGAGAGTCGCCGCCCTGATACTGATGGGCTTAGCGACCGAAGTTGCCGCGGTAGTACTCATACATCCAGCCTACGAGGCTGAGCACGGTCAGGGCGGCGCCGATCGGTGCCATCCAGACGCTC
Source organism: Marisediminicola sp. UYEF4 (assembly GCF_040546025.1). Lineage (NCBI taxonomy): Bacteria > Bacillati > Actinomycetota > Actinomycetes > Micrococcales > Microbacteriaceae > Marisediminicola > Marisediminicola sp. UYEF4. The sequence goes on from NZ_JBEPNA010000012.1 coordinate 20,465, forward strand.
ACGGCGATGCCGAGGAACAGAAGCGCCGCTCCGCCGGCGAGCATGATGGGCCACCAGCTCCACGGGCTGAAGAACCCCTGCTCAGCGTCGCCGTCGTCGATGTTCGCGTTGAGGCGGTCTTCCGGCAGCTCCCCGCCCTGTGCCGAGTGGGTGCGGCCCAGGTAGAACGCGATGAGCGCCGACAGGATCGCGGTCAACGAGATCGCGATCGTGCCAGCCCACTCGACAGCCGAGACGCGCCGGATGGCTTCCGGTGTGTTGTTGAAGTCGATGACCGACCACACCGTGTAGACCACGGCAAGGAGAGCGAAGAATACCGTCAGGATCCAGAACAGCCGTGTGTTGGCGATCACCGGCTACTTCACCTTCTCGTCGGACAGGTCGTACACGGGGGCGTCCGGGGCGTCCTTGAGCGGGCCGATGCCGATTGGGATGCCGGCCTCCGGGTGCGCGAGGTCGAACGCCGGCGACTCCGAGCGGATGCGCGGAATGGAGGTGAAGTTGTGGCGCGGCGGCGGGCACGAGGTCGCCCACTCGAGCGACCGACCGTAGCCCCAGGGGTCGTTGACCGTGACCTTGGGCGCGCGCATCGCGGTGATCCACACGTTGTAGAGGAACGGCAGCATCGAGACTCCGAGGAGCATCGCGCCGACCGTCGACAGCTGGTTCATGGCGGTGAAGCCGTCCTCCGGCTGGTACGTCGCGTACCTGCGGGGCATGCCCATCACCCCGAGCCAGTGCTGGATCAGGAAGGTCATGTGGAAGCCGATGAACAGCAGCCAGAAATGGATCTTGCCCAGGCGCTCGTCGAGCATCTTGCCCGTGAACTTCGGCCACCAGAAATAGAACCCGCTGAACATCGCGAACACCACAGTGCCGAACACCACGTAGTGGAAGTGCGCGACCACGAAGTAGGTGTCGGAGACCATGAAGTCGAGCGGCGGCGACGCCAGGATCACCCCGGTCAGCCCACCGAAGACGAACGTGATCAGGAACCCGATTGCCCAGATCATCGGCGTCTCGAACGTCACCGAGCCGCGCCACATCGTGCCAACCCAGTTGAAGATCTTCACCCCGGTCGGCACCGCGATCAGCATCGTCATGAGCGCGAAGAACGGCAGCAGAACCGACCCTGTCACGTACATGTGGTGCGCCCACACCGTCATCGACAGCGCCGCGATCGAGATCGTCGCATAGATCAGGGTCTTGTAGCCGAAGATCGGCTTCCGACTGAACACCGGGAACACCTCAGAGACGATCCCGAAGAACGGCAGGGCGATGATGTAGACCTCCGGATGCCCGAAGAACCAGAACAAATGCTGCCAGAGGATCGCCCCGCCGGCCTCTGGGTTGAAGATCTGTGCCCCGAGAACCCGGTCCGCACCGAGGGCGAACAACGCGGCCGCCAGCACCGGGAACGCCATGATCACCAGGATCGAGGTCACCAGGGTGTTCCAGGTGAAGATCGGCATCCGGAACATCGTCATGCCGGGCGCGCGCATGGTGATGATCGTAGTGATGAAGTTCACGCCACCGAGGATCGTGCCGAAGCCGCTCATCGCGAGACCGAACACCCACAGGTTGCCACCGAGACCGGGTGAGAACGTCGTCGACGACAGCGGCGAGTACGCAAACCAACCGAAGGATGCCGCGCCCTGCGGGGTGAGGAACCCGGCCACCGCGATGAGCGAGCCGAAGCTGAACAGCCAGTAGGCGAATGCGTTCAACCGGGGAAACGCCACGTCGGGAGCACCGATCTGCAACGGCATGAGCACGTTGGCGAAGCCGGCGAACAGCGGCGTCGCGAACATCAGCAGCATAATCGTGCCGTGCATCGTGAACAGCTGATTGTACTGCTCCTTCGTCGCAACGACGTCGAGGCCCGGCGCGAAGAGCTGCGCCCGGATGACGAGCGCCATCACTCCGCCGAGGCAGAAGTAGAGGAACGAAGTGATCAGGTACAGGTACCCGATCTTCTTGTGGTCAGTCGAGGTGACCCAGTCGACAATGATGTTGCCCTTGGCCCCGACTCTCGACTCGACCGGCCGCGGGCCGGGCGTCGCGGATCCGACTTTCGGTGCCGTCGCTGTGCTCATTCTGAGTTACCTTCGCGTTCTGGAGCTTCCGTGCCTGGCTGGTTCGAATTGGTGTTGTATTCCTCGCCGAGAGTTCCCGTCTGCCCTGCCGCGGCGAGGCTCGCGATCTGGGCGTCGTACTCTGCCTGCTCGACAACCTTCACCTGGAAGAGCATGAGCGAGTGGTACTCGCCACACAGCTCGGCGCACTTGCCGATGTAGGTGCCGGTCTTGAGCGGCGTGAAGTACATGTAATTCGACTTGCCGGGGATCATGTCCTTCTTATAGAGGAAGTCCACGACGAAGAAGGAATGGATCACATCGCGCGACTCGATCTTGATCTCGACACTCTTGTCGACCGGCAGGTAGAGCACGGGGAGCTGGTCGTAGTCGACCGTCGCCGGGCCGTCGAGCTCGGTGGCCTGAACGCCGGCGGAATAGACACCCTCGCCGCCCGGGCCCTCGTTGAGGTAGTTGAAGTCCCATGCCCAGCGCTTGCCGTAGACCTCGATCGTGACGTCGGGGTCTTCGATCGGCGCCTCGATTGCGGCCTGGTCGCGGGCGGTGAAGGCGAAGAAGCCGAGCACCAGAAGCAGCGGCACGACCGTATAGAAAATCTCGATCGGCATGTTGTAGCGCAGCTGAGCCGGAAGGCCCGTCTGACCCTTGCGGCGGCGGTAGACGACGGCGGCCCAGATGATGAGGCCCCAGGTGACGATTCCGACAATCAGCAACACGATCCAGGAGGTGACCCAGAGGCCCGTCACACGGTCGGTGTTGCTGGTGATTCCTGGCTCCCCCGGGAGGTAGCCACGCAGCTGGGTTTGGGTGCATCCGGCGAGAACGACGACAAGCATCGTGGCGATCGGGATGGTTGCCCATCGTAGACGGCGGTTTGAGTGCACCGGGGACCTTTCAATTACACGGACCGTGAGAGAACTCAGGTTCTGTTCAACTCTCTCAGCCTACTGCGATCGACACCCGTCGAGAGACCCGCACGGCGGCATTTCGGCATCAAAAAAGGGAACTGCCAGTTGGCAATTCCCTTTTCTGGACGTCTGCTCAATGAAGATCGTCTGATCGCTGAGCGAGCGCTATTGCCCTGGGTGCGTGCTAGTGGAAGGAGTCCCCGCACGCGCAGCTGCCGCCCGCATTCGGGTTGTCGATCGTGAAACCCTGCTTCTGGATCGTGTCTTCGAAATCGATGCTCGCGCCCTCGAGGTAGGGCACGCTCATCTTGTCGACGACGACCTCGACACCGTCGAAGTCGACGGTCGTGTCGCCCTCGAGCAGGCGCTCGTCGAAATAGAGCTGGTAGATGAGCCCGGAACATCCGCCGGGTTGCACTGCGACGCGGAGGCGGAGATCGTCACGCGCTTCCTGTTCGTAGAGGGCGCGTACCTTCGCCGCAGCGGTCGCCGTGAGCCCCACACCGTGCGCGGGTGCGGACGCCGTGTCGGTCGTGGTGCCATCGGTCAGTGTCGTGTCGGTCATGACCACTCCTTTTGCCTAGAAAAAGCTCTGACCAGTGTAAGCATCGATCACCCGTTTTTCTTCCCGCGCTCGTCGAGACGCGCGAGCAGCACGGCCTCGGTGAGCACGGCACGGTGGAACACCCCGAGGTGCAGCGACTCGTTGGGGCTGTGCGCCTTGGTGCCGGGATCCTCGACCCCGGTCACCAGGATCTGCGCGTCCGGGAAGACGTCGACCAGGTCGGAGATGAATGGGATCGAGCCGCCGACGCCGGTCTCGACGGGTGCAACGCCCCACGCATCCGCCATCGACTGCTTCGCCTCGGCGACGGCCCAGCCGCCCGTGTCGACGAGAAACGGATTGCCGGCGTCGACGTCGGTGATCTCGACATGCGCTCCGAAGGGCGCGTGGGCGCGCAGGTGAGCGTCGATCGCCGCGTACGCCTCCGCGGCGGGCTGGCCCGGAGCGATCCGCACGCTGATCCGCACCGAAGTCGACGGCGACAGGGTGTTCGAGGCGTTGTCGACGGTCGGGGCGTCGATGCCCGTGATCGTGATGGCAGGCTTCGACCAGATCCGGTCGAGGATGGCGCCGGATCCGATCGGGCTGACCCCGTCGAGCAGGCCGGTCTCGTGGCGCAGCTTCGCCTCGTCGTAGTCGGGCGTGTCGGTGTCGCGGCCGGTGAGGCCCGCGACGGCGACAGACCCATCGTCGTTGTAGAGGCTCGCGAGCAGGAGCACGGTCGCCATCATCGCGTCGGGCACCGCTCCACCGAACATGCCCGAGTGCGAGGCGTGCGCGAGGGTCGAGACCGTGAGCCGGAAGGTGACGTTCCCGCGCAGCCCGACCGTCAGGGCCGGGGTGTCGATGTCCCAGTTGTCCGAGTCGGCCACGACGATGACGTCGGCGGAGAGCTCCGCCTGGTGCTGGCTGAGGAAGTTCTTGAACGACCGGGAACCGAACTCCTCTTCCCCCTCGATGAACAGGGCGAGGCCGAGGTTGAAGTCGGGGCCGACGGTCTCGACGAGGGCGCGGATGGATGCGATGTGCGCCATCACGCCCGCCTTGTCGTCTGCGGAGCCGCGGCCGTAGAGCCGGTCACCGCGCACCGTCGGCTCGAACGGCGGCGAATCCCAGTCGGCGTCGTCCCCGGGGGGCTGCACGTCGTGGTGGGCGTAGAGCAGGATCGTGGGTGCCCCACCTCGCGCCGCACGGTTCGCGAGCACGGCCGGCTGGCCGAGCGCGTCGGAATCACCCTGCGTCGCCCGGGAGATCTGCACGCTCTCGAATACGCCGAGGCCCTCGACGAGATTCTTCACGGCATCCGCGCTGTCCTGCACCCGCTGCGGGTCGAAGGCGCCCCAGGACACGGACGGGATGCGCACGAGGGCGCCGAGCTCGGCGAGGGCGGAGGGCAGCCCCGCCTGCACGGCACTCGCGAGTGCGGCGAGCAGTTCGGGACGTGTGGGCGCGACTGAAGTCATGCGAGTAATCTTAAGCCGAGACCAACGGCAAGGAATTTCACATGGCCCAGACACGTGGCGACCAGAACGCACCCTCCGGCGACAACGACAGGGGTGTCGTGAGCGACGGCGGCGTTCAGACCGGCAAGGGTCACGCGACCCCCACCCGGCGCGAGCGCGAAGCGGCGAACATGCGCCCGCTCGTGTCGAATGACCGCAAGGCGGCGAACAAGGAGGCTCGCGCCAAGATGGCGCAGTCCCGCGAGAAGGCGCGCATCGGGCTCGCGAACGGCGACGAGCGTTACCTGCCGCAGCGCGACCGCGGGGCGCAGCGCCGGTTCGTGCGCGACTACGTCGACGCGCGGTTCAGCGCGGGCGAGGCCCTCATCCCGCTCATGTTCATCGTCATCCTCACGACCTTCGTCCCGGCGCTCGGCACCTACTCCTACCTCGCCCTCTGGGCATTCTTCCTCATCGCCGTGATCGACAGCGTGATCCTCGGCTACTTGGTGAAGAAGAAGCTGGCGGCGAAGTTCGGCGAGGCCAACGTGCAGGGCGGAACCCGGTGGTACGCCGCCATGCGGGCGCTGCAGCTGCGTCTGATGCGGCTTCCGAAGCCTCAGGTCAAGCGTTGGGAATGGCCGAGCTGAGCTCTGCTCTCGCCGTGGCGAGTCCGCGGTTGATGTGGCGCGCCCAGAGCGGTCCCCGATAGAGGAACGCGGTGTAGCCCTGCACGAGTGTCGCTCCCGCGGCGAGGCGCTCGGCCACGTCGTGTGCCGTGTCGACGCCCCCGACGGAGATGACGCACAGCTCGGCGGGCACCTTCGAACGGATCAGCCGAAGCACCTCGAGCGAGCGAGGTGCGAGCGGTGCGCCGGACAGGCCCCCGGCGCCGGCGGCCTCGACGACATCCGCCGGGGTGCGGAGGTTCTCCCTGGAGAGGGTCGTGTTCGTCGCGATGATGCCGTCGAGCCGCAGCTCGGTCACGAGCTCCGCGATCTTGCGCACCTCGTCGTCGCTGAGGTCGGGTGAGATCTTGACGAGGACCGGCGTGTCACCTGCTGCCGCCTTGACCGCGCTGAGGAGCGGTGCGAGGCGCTCGATCTCCTGGAGGCCGCGCAGTCCCGGAGTGTTCGGTGAGCTCACGTTGACGGCGAGGTAGTCGGCGGTGGGTGCGAGCAGTCGCGTGCTCTCGAGGTAGTCGGGGATCGCGCTCTCGACCTCGACAGCCCGCGACTTGCCGATGTTCACCCCGATGATGGGCCGGCGGCTTCTGGCGCGTTCACGGCGCAGGCGCGGGGCGGCGGCGGCGGATCCCCCGTTGTTGAAGCCCATGCGGTTGATTACCGCGCGATCGGCGATCAGGCGGAACAGCCGTGGCCTCTCGTTGCCCGGCTGGGCGAGGGCAGTGAGCGTGCCGACCTCGACGTGGCCGAATCCGAGCTGCCAGAGGCCGCGCATGCCCTCGGCATCCTTGTCGAAACCGGCGGCGACTCCGAACGGGGAGTCGAACTCCAGGCCGAGGGTGGAGGTCGCGAGCGACGGATGCGGGCGGGTGGCGAGCCGCAGCAGGGCTCCGACACCGATGCGTGGAAGGAGCCGGATCACGGTGAATGCCAGGTGATGGGCCCGCTCGGGATCGAGTCGACGCAGGACGAGGGAGAAGAAGAGGGGATACATACCGAGACTCAGGGTAGCGGCAGCGGGCGGTGACCCGCATACCGCGCCCGGGCCAGTCGGCGCGGCCCTACTCTGGCGAGAGTGCCTCGTCGTGCTCGACCCGCAGCAGTGCGATCGCGGTTTCGAAGTCCTCGAGGGAGTCGAACCCCTTGTAGACGCTCGCGAACCGAAGGTAGGCGACCTCGTCGAGTTCGCGCAGCGGCGGGAGGATCGCCAGACCGATGTCGTTGGCGTCGATCTGGGATGCCCCGGTTGCCCGGATCGCCTCTTCGACCCGCTGCGCGAGGATCGCGAGGTCGGCGTCGGTGACCGGGCGGCCCTGGCAGGCCTTCCTGACCCCGGCGACGATCTTCTCGCGACTGAACGGCTCGATCACTCCGCTGCGCTTGACGACGTTGAGACTCGCCGTCTCGGTCGTCGAGAATCGTCGCCCGCACTCCGGGCATTGCCGACGGCGGCGGATCGACAGTCCGTCGTCGCTGGTGCGGGAGTCGACGACTCGGGAATCAGGATGACGACAAAAGGGGCAGAACATGGTGACACCAGCGTACGCCTGCGCCCGCGGAAACGGGGGACGTCAGTCGTCGGTGAATCTCGCCGTCACGGCGTCACCGTGCGCCGGGAGGTCCTCGGCGCTGGACAGGGCGACAACCTGCTCGCGCACTCGCTCCAGCGCGGCGCGATCGTAGCTGACGACCTGCTGCGGCCGCAGGAAGGTGTAGGCGCCGAGTCCCGAGGAGAATCGAGCCTGTCCCCCGGTGGGCAGCACGTGGTTCGATCCGGCGAGGTAGTCGCCGAGGCTCACGGGCGAGTGATCGCCGAGGAAGATCGCGCCGGCGTTGAGGATGCTGGGGAGCATCGCCGCCGGGTCGGCCGTCTGGATCTCGAGGTGCTCCGGTCCGTAGGCGTTGCTGAAGTCGGCGGCGGAGGCGAGGTCGTCGACGAGCACGATGGCGGACTGCACGCCGGTCAGCGAGATCTGCACCCGTTCCCGGTGGTGGGTGAGCGGCACGAGTCGCGCGAGCTCGACCTGGACGCGGTCGGCGAGATCGGGAGAGTCGGTGACGAGCACCCCGGCGGCGAGCTCATCGTGTTCGGCCTGGCTGATCAGGTCGCTGGCGACGAGTCGCGGGACGGCGGTGCCGTCCGCGATCACGAGGATCTCGGTGGGGCCGGCCTCGGAGTCGATGCCCGCGTGTCCGCGGACCAGTCGCTTGGCGGCGGCGACGTAGACGTTGCCGGGTCCGGTGATCACCTGGACGGGGTCGAGTAGCCCGGGAACACCGTAGGCGAACGCGCCGATCGCCCCCGCACCGCCCATGGCGTAGATCTCGTCGATCTCGAGCAGCCCGGCCGCGCCGAGGATGGTCGGGTGGATCGCTCCGCCGAAGGACCGCTGGGGCGGGGAGGCGAGGGCGACCGAGCGAACCCCGGCGACCTGGGCGGGCACGACGTTCATGACCACACTTGAGGGATATACGGCCTTGCCGCCGGGAACGTAGAGGCCGACCCGTGCGACGGGGCTCCAGCGCTGAACGACCTCGGCGCCGTCTCCGAGCGTCGTGACGGAGGGGGCGGGCACTTGCGCGGCCGATCCGGCCCTGACCCGGTCGATGGCCTCCTCGAGCGCGTCTCGCACGGCAGGCTCGAGCCGCGCGACGGCGTCGGCGATCTCCCCAGAACGCACCCGCACGTGGTCGGGCCGCACCCCGTCGAAGCGCTCCGCCTGGTCGAGGATCGCCTGCTCGCCGCGGGCGCGCACGTCGTCGATGAGCGCACTCGCGGCATCCGTCGCCACCGAGATGTCGGTGTGCGAACGGGGGACGATCTGGAGGAGTTCTGCAGGGCTGAGGCGGCGACCGCGGAGGTCAATGGTCTGGATCATGGCGCTCCCAACTTTAGTGGCCGCCCGCTGGACGCCGGCCGCGCGCTGCCCCGCAGCGGATGCGGTCAGTTCAGGCAGTTCGGGCCGAGCAGCGACTTGAGCTCGCCGTAGAGGTCCGCGCTCACCGTCACAGGGAACGGGATCTCGAACAGGCGTGCGGTGTCGCCCTTGACCAGCTTGAGGCGCACCTCGGTGTCGCCCGCGTGCCGGATGAGCGCATCGTTCAGGCTGGTCACGACGTCGGTCGTGGCCCGGTGCTCCGGCATGCTGATGACGAGCGGGCCCGATCCGAGGCTCTGGCCGAGGTCGGGGCTGAACATGCTCACGGCGTGCAGGTTCATGCCGTCGTCGCGCATGCTCACCCGACCGCGGATCACGACGACCTGATCGTTGGAGAGTGCGGGCGAGAACTCCTGGTAGGTCTTGCCGAGGAACATCACGGTGATCTCTCCCCCGAAGTCCTCGATCTGGACGAGCCCGTACTGGTTTCCCGAGTTGCGGGCGGTTCGGTGCTGCACGCTCGTCACGAGCCCGGCGATGTTGACGGTCTCGCCGTCGATCGACGGGTCGCTCGCGAGGAGGTCGGCGATGGTCGTGCTCGCGTGCTTCGCGAGCTGCAGCTCGAGTCCGGCGAGCGGATGGTCGGAGACGTAGAGCCCGAGCATCTCGCGTTCGAAGGCGAGCTTGTCACGCTTGGACCACTCCGGGCGCTCCGGAACGGACACGCGCTGCTCCGGCTCGTCCCAGAGGCTGTCGAAATCGAAGCCCACCTGCCCGTGGGCCTCGTTGCGCTTGACGGTGACGGCCGAGTCGACGGCATCCTCGTGCACCTCGAGGAGCGCGCGCCGGGTCGACCCGAGGGAGTCGAAGGCCCCAGCCTTGATGAGCGATTCGACGGTGCGCTTGTTGGCGGCACCGATCGGCACCTTCGCGAGGAAGTCGTGGAACGACTCGAAACGGCCCTTCTCGTCGCGGGCGGCCCGGATGAGGTCGACGACCGCGAACCCGACGTTGCGCACGGCACCGAGGCCGAAGCGGATGTCGTCGCCGACGGCGGCGAAATAGCCGATCGACTCGTTGACATCGGGAGCAAGCACCTTGATGCCCATGCGGCGGCACTCGTTGAGGTAGATCGCGAGCTTGTCTTTGGAGTCGCCGACGCTCGTGAGCAGCGCGGCCATGTACTCGGCCGGGTAGTGCGCCTTGAGGTAGGCCGTCCAGTACGACAGCACGCCGTAGGCGGCCGAGTGCGCCTTGTTGAAGGCGTAGTCGGAGAACGGGAGCAGGATGTCCCACAGCGTCTTGACTGCGGCCATGGAGTACCCGTTGGACTTCATGCCGGCGGAGAAACCCTCGAACTGTTTGTCCAGCTCCGACTTCTTCTTCTTGCCCATCGCCCGGCGCAGCAGGTCGGCCTGGCCGAGCGAGTACCCGGCGAGTACCTGCGCGATCGACATGACCTGCTCCTGGTACACGATCAGGCCGTAGGTGGTGCCGAGTACGTCCTTGAGCGCCTCGGAGAGCTCGGGGTGAATGTAGTCGACGACCTGCTGGCCGTTCTTGCGGTAGGCGTAGTTGGTGTGTGAGTTCGCACCCATGGGGCCCGGCCGGTAGAGGGCGCCGACGGCCGAGATGTCCTCGAAGTTGTCGGGGCGCATGAGCCGCAGCAGTGAGCGCATCGGGCCGCCGTCGAACTGGAACACGCCCAGAGTGTCGCCGCGCGCGAGCAGCTTGTAGGTGAGCGGGTCGTCGAGCTCGAGGTCCTCGAGCACGGGGGTCTCGCCGCGGTTCGCCTTGATGTTGTCGAGCGCGTCATCGATGATCGTGAGGTTGCGCAGCCCCAGGAAGTCCATCTTGATCAGGCCCAGGGCCTCGCACGCGGGGTAGTCGAATTGCGTGACGATCTGGCCGTCCTGCTCCCGCTTCATGATCGGGATGATGTCGAGCAGCGGCTTCGACGACATGATCACACCCGCGGCGTGCACGCCCCACTGCCTCTTGAGGTTCTCGAGCCCGAGTGCGGTGTCGAAGACCGTGCGGGCGTCGGGGTCGGCGTCGAGCACCGCACGCACATCCGCGGCCTCCTTCCAGCGCGGGTCGTCCTTGTTGGTGATACCCGCGAGGGAGATATCCTTGCCCATGATTGTCGGGGGCATCGCCTTGGTGAGCTTCTCGCCCATTCCGTAGGGGAATCCGAGCACGCGGGAGGAGTCCTTGAGCGCCTGCTTGGCCTTGATCGTGCCGTAGGTGACGATCTGGGCGACGTGGTCGCTGCCGTACTTCTCGGTGACGTAGCGGATCACCTCGCCGCGTCGGCGCTCGTCGAAGTCGACGTCGAAGTCGGGCATCGAGACGCGGTCGGGGTTGAGGAACCGCTCGAACAGCAGGCCGTGCTGGAGTGGGTCGAGGTCGGTGATGCCCATTGCGTAGGCGACCATGGAGCCGGCTCCCGAGCCGCGCCCGGGGCCGACGCGGATGCCGTTCTTGCGCGCCCAGCTGATGAAGTCGGCGACGACCAGGAAGTAACCGGGGAACCCCATCTGCGAGATGACGCCCACCTCGTAGGCCGCCCGTTCGCTCGATGCCTGCGGAATGTTGCCCTTGTAGCGGTGGTTGAGGCCGTCCTCGATCTCCTTGGCGAACCAGGACTGCTCCGTCTCGCCCTCCGGCACGGGGAAGACGGGCATGTAGTTGGCGTCTTCGTCGAATTTGACGTCGCAGCGCTCGGCGATGAGCAGGGTGTTGTCGCAGGCCTCCGGGTGGTCGCGGAACAGGTGGCGCATCTGCTCGGCGGACTTGAGATAGAACTCGTCTGCGTCGAACTTGAATCGGTTCGGGTCGTCGAGTGTCGTGCCCGACTGCACGCAGAGCAGGGCGGCATGCGAGGTCGCGTCGTGCGAATGCGTGTAGTGCAGGTCGTTGGTGGCGACCAGCGGCAGGTCGAGTTGCTTCGCGAGGCGGAGGAGATCGCCCATGACCCGTCGCTCGATACCGAGGCCGTGGTCCATGATCTCGCAGTAGTAGTTCTCCCGACCGAAGATGTCGCGGAAGTCGGATGCCGCCGCGACGGCCTCGTCGTACTGCCCGAGCCGGAGCCTCGTCTGAACCTCGCTGCTCGGGCATCCGGTGGTCGCGATGAGGCCCTTCGCGTAGGTGCTCAGCAGGTCGCGATCCATTCGCGGCTTGAAGTAATAGCCCTCGAGGCTCGCGAGGGACGACATCCGGAACAGGTTGTGCATGCCCTCTGTGGTGGACGAGAGCATCGTGAGGTGCGTGTACGCACCGGAGCCGGAGACGTCGTCCTGTCCGCCGTTGCCCCAGCGGATACGCGTGCGGTCGCCCCGCGCCGTGCCCGGCGTGAGGTACGCCTCGGTGCCGATGATCGGCTTGATGCCGGCTTTGGTGGCGGTGCGCCAGAAGTCGTAGGCGCCGAACACGTTGCCGTGGTCGGTCATCGCAATCGCGGGCATCTTCTGCTCGACAGCCGCCTGGATCAGCGGTCCGACCCGTGCCGCGCCATCCAGCATCGAGTACTCGCTGTGGACGTGCAGGTGGACGAACGAACTGGCGCGCTCTGACAAGAAGTACTCCGAAAACCGAGGTGAAAAGCTTCCTCCAGCCTAAGGCTGGGGTCAGTCTTTTCGGAGCACATCCAGCGCGTGCTGGAGGTCCGCCGGGTAGTTGGTCCTGTAGACGACGCTTTCGCCGGTGGCCGGGTGCCGGAAGCTCAGCTGGAGCGCGTGAAGCCACTGGCGCGACAGTCCGAGTTTCGCCGAGATCGACGGATCGGCACCGTACATCGCGTCGCCGACGCACGGGTGACGCTGGGCGGCCATGTGCACGCGGATCTGGTGCGTTCGACCGGTCTCGAGGTTCACCTCGAGCAGCGAAGCACTCGGGAACGCCTCGAGCGTCTCGTAATGGGTGACTGAGTCCTTGCCTCCGGAGACGATCGCGAACTTCCAACTCGACCCGGGGTGCCGCCCGATCGGCGCGTCGATAGTCCCGGCGAGCGGGTCGGGATGGCCCTGCACGACGGCGTGGTAGATCTTGTCGACCTCGCGGTCATGGAAAGCGCGCTTGAGCTCGGAATAGGCCCGCTCGGACTTCGCGACCACCATGAGGCCGCTCGTACCGGCGTCGAGCCGGTGCACGATTCCCGCGCGCTCAGACGCGCCGGAGGTGGAGATGCGGTAGCCGGCGCCCGCCAGGGCGCCGAGCACGGTCGGACCGGTCCAGCCGACAGAGGGGTGCGCCGCAACACCGACGGGCTTATCGATGACGACGATGTCGTCATCATCGTGCACGACCGTGAGGTCGGGCACGTGCACCGGCACGATCACCGGGGCTTCCCTCGACTGCCAGTTGACCTCGAGCCAGCTCCCGGCGTTCAGCCGGTCTGATTTGCCGAGGACCGCTCCGTCTGCGCTCACTCCCCCGCCCTCGGCGACCTCGGCCGCGAAGGTGCGTGAGAAGCCCAGGAGCTTGGCGAGCCCCGCATCGACCCGCTCGCCCGCGAGCCCCTCGGGGACGGGCATGCTGCGTGTTTCCATGTCTTCTAGCGCTCCGTGGCGTCGGGGGTGGAATCGGCAGCGGCGGGGTAGCCGGGCGTGGCCGGGCCGGAACCGGTCGCAGCGACCTTCTGCTCGCGCTGGCCGTCCAGCCCCACCCCGCGGATGGTGAGGATGATGAACAGCCCCATACTCGCGACGATGAACGAATCGGCGATATTGAACACGGCCGGGAACCCGGCGACGCGAATGAAGTCGATTACCTGGCCGAGGCCGAAGCTCGGTTCGCGCAGCAGCCGGTCGGTGAGGTTGCCGAGCGTACCGCCGAGCAGCATCCCGAACAGGATGGCCCAGCTGAGAGACCGGATCCGGCGGGCGAAGACGATGATGAGGACCGTCACGACGGATGCCGCGATCGAGAAGATCCAGGTGGCGCCGCTCGCCAACGAGAACGCTGCCCCTGGATTCTTCACGAACACGAAGTCGAGCACGTTGCCGAGCACCGGGACCGGTTCGCCGAGCGGCAGGTTCTCGACGACGAAGTACTTCGTTATCTGGTCACAGGCAAAGACGACGAGGGCCACCGTGACGAGCGCGAAGATCGCCCCAACGCTGACCCCTGCCGTACGTGCCGCCGCGGTCGGCTCAGTTGCCACCGACGCCCTGGCTCATGGACGCGGTCTCCGACTTGCTCGCCGATCCGGCGCTGTCGAGTTCGCGAAGCTGGCTCTCGATGTACCCCTTGAGCTTCTGGCGGTACTCCCGCTCGAAGGTGCGGAGCTCGTCAATGCGCTGCTCGAGAACGGTGCGCTCCTTGTCGAGCTTGGCCAGCTGCGCTCGCTGCGTTGCCTCGGCCTCGCTGACGAGGCGCGCCGCAGTGGCCTCCGCCTCGGTGACGACGCGCTCGGCGCTGGTCTCGGCCTCGCCGACGACCTTGGCCGCGGTGGTCTCGGCCTCCCCGACGACCTTGGCCGCGGTGGCCTCGGCTTCGCTGACGACGCGCTCGGCAGTGGCGTTGCCCTCGGCGACGAGCGATTCGCGCTTCTCGACACCTTCGCGGACGTGCTCCTCGTGCAGGCGGCGAGCCAGCTGCAGCAGGTTGGTGGTGCTGTCGGTCTCGGACTCGCCGCTCGGCGCGGCGTACGAAACCGGGGCGGCAACGGCGGCGGGAGCCGCAACCGCCGGCTCAGACGTGGACTCGGGCTCGGGAGCTGCCGCAGCAACGGGCTCTGCGGCCGGAGCCGACTGGCCTCCGCCACGCTGCATCTCGCCGATGCGGGATTCGCTGCCGACGAGGCGCTGGCGTAGCTCCTCGTTCTCCTGATTCAGGCGACGCAGCTCGACGACGACCTCGTCGAGGAAGTCATCGACCTCGTCCTGGTCGTATCCCTCGCGAAACTTGGTCGGCTGGAAACGCTTGTTGACAACGTCTTCGGGAGTCAGAGCCATGGGTCACCTCAAAATCATCTGGAACATGCACGTTCCGTGCATGAATATGCGTGCTGCTAAAGCTAGCAAACGAATGCCCGCGAGTCGGAGGACGCCTCCGGGACACGCGGTTAAGAGTACAGCGTCGACACTCGCTTACGCCGTTGACGATGCCAACGATGTGGCGAACGACATCAGGATGAGCACCGCGATCAATACGATGCTCCAGGCGAAGTCGAGGGCGATTCCACCGAGGCGGATCGGCGGGATGAAGCGGCGCACGGCCCGGATCGGCGGATCCGTAATCGTGAACACGACTTCCGCCACGACAACGAGGAATCCCTTCGGCCGCCAGCCCCGGGCGAAGTTGCGCGCGAGGTCGAGGATGAAGCGCGCCCACATTGCGATGAGGTACAGGAAGAGGGCGTAATACGCGATGGTCGCGATAACAGAAACGATCACAGCTCCGACGCTAGCTCATCCGGCTGTGTTTCAGTTCTGGGCATAGAACGACGCATCGACTTCTGGCTCGGCATCGGCCTGGTCGCCGCTGACGACGATGTGGGCCGGCGACAGCAGGAAGACCTGCTTGGTGACGCGCTCGATCTTGCCGTAGAGCCCCTGCGAGAGACCACTGGCGAAGTCGATGAGGCGTCGCGCGTCGGGCTCGCTCATCTGGGAGAGGTTGATGATGACGGGGATGCCGTCACGGAAGCTCTCGGCGATGACCTGCGCGTCGCGGTACTGGCGAGGGTGGACTGTGAGGATCTCATTCATTTCGACCGGTGCCGCATTCTTTGTCGTAGTGGGACGCCGCAAGGGGGTGACAGGGGCGCGTCCGGCGGTGTTCGTCGCGTGACCCTGAGGGGTCGCCGCGGCGGCGGGCGCGGCGGGCTGAGCAGGGGTCGGCTCATGGTTCTCGAACTCCTCGTCCGCGAGCCCCAGATAAACCATGGTCTTGCGCAGCGGGTTAGCCATTTCGTGCCTCCTGTGTGGGTCGTACTGAACCTAAGATTAACCGCGGGTCGGCCGGTTTCCGGTGATTGTCGACCCAATCCGCAGGTGTGTCGCGCCCTCGAGGATGGCCTCGCGGTAGTCCCCCGACATTCCTGCCGAGATGAATTCGGCCGCCGGGTCGATCGCGCGAACCCGGTCCGACGCCGCTCTGAGCCTCGCGAACGCTGCTCGCGGCTCCTCGCCGAGCGGGGCGACGGCCATCACTCCGAGCAGGCGAACACCTCTCGTGGCGACGACGCGCTCGACCAACGCCTCGAGTTCCTCGTCCGGCACTCCCCCGCGCGCGGCATCCGTCGTCAGATTCAACTGTACGAAGGCGTCGACCGTGCGCTCGTCTGACGCGAGGGCGTCCACGACCGAGTCCCGGTCGAGCGAATGAATGACGTGCGCGTATGCGGCCGCCTGCCGGGCCTTCTTGCTCTGCAGCTGCCCGACGAAGTGCCAGGTCAGGTCGAGATCGGCGAGCTCGGCGGCCTTGGCCTGCGCATCCTGGTGGCGGTTTTCGCCGAAGTCGCGCACCCCGAGCGCGTGAAGCTCACGCGCGAGGGATACGGGGTGGAACTTCGTGATGACCACGGTCGTGATCCCCGCGAGGTCACGCCCGGCCTGGGCCGCCGCCTCGGCGACCCCGACCCGAACCGTCTCGAGCCGGTCCGCCACGCTCTCCGTCACCGGTCACCGCAGGAAATCGGGAACATCCAGGTCATCGTCCTCGTCCCTGTCGAAGACCGGGTCAGGGGCGGCGGGAAGCTTGGGCTCGTTCCACTGCTGCTCTCCCGTCTGGGTCAGGGTCGTGCCACCGAAACGCGCTGAGCTGTCGCCGACGGCGGCGGATGCCGTGGCAGGCGCGGACACCGGGATGGGCAGGGAGACGTCCTGGTGATTGAGGCCCCGACGGTCGACCTTCTTGACCTCGGGCTCGCCGCCGTCGAAGCCGGCGGCGATCACGGTCACCCGCACCTCGTCACCGAGGGTGTCGTCGATGACGGCACCGAAGATGATGTTGGCCTCTGGGTGCACGGCCTCCTGCACGAGTCGCGCCGCATCGTTGATCTCGAAGATTCCGAGGTTCGATCCGCCCTGGATCGACAGGAGCACACCGTGGGCTCCGTCGATCGACGCCTCGAGCAGCGGAGAGGCAACGGCGAGCTCGGCCGCCTTGATGGCGCGGTCGGCGCCGCGAGCGGAGCCGATGCCCATCAGCGCGGACCCGGCGCCCTGCATCACCGACTTCACGTCGGCGAAGTCGAGGTTGATCAGGCCCGGAGTCGTGATGAGGTCGGTGATCCCCTGAACACCGGCGAGAAGCACCTGGTCGGCGGTCGCGAAGGCCTCGAGGAAGCTGATGCCGCGGTCACTGATCTCGAGGAGCCTGTCGTTCGGCACGACGATGAGCGTGTCGACCTCGCTCTTGAGCGCCATCACACCGACTTCGGCCTGGGCCGCACGGCGCTTGCCCTCGAAGCCGAACGGGCGGGTCACGACACCGATCGTCAGAGCTCCGATGGACTTCGCGATGCGCGCGACGACGGGGGCGCCGCCGGTACCGGTCCCGCCACCCTCACCCGCGGTGACGAAGACCATGTCGGCGCCGGCGAGGGCCTCTTCGATCTCCTCAGCGTGGTCTTCCGCTGCGCGGCGTCCCACCTCCGGATCGGCACCCGCGCCGAGTCCGCGGGTCAACTCGCGGCCGACGTCGAGCTTGACGTCGGCGTCGCTCATCAACAGCGCTTGCGCGTCGGTGTTGATGGCAATGAATTCGACGCCGCGTAGGCCGAGTTCGATCATCCGGTTGACGGCATTCACGCCGCCGCCGCCGATCCCGACAACCTTGATAACGGCCAGGTAGTTTTGGTTTGAGCTCACGTCAGGCCTCCGCTGAGTACTTTCAACCTCTAGTAGAGGCTTAAAGTTATACTTGGTATAGCTATTTCTTGTTCCGAGGTTAAGTGGCAGCCCGCCGCGCGGTCCGCGAAAGGCCCGCGTGTCGCAAACTCGCCGAGGAATTTGTGGGCCGGATGCGGCACTCCCCCGTTCCAGCAGGGATGGCGCGGTCAGCGGTAGGTGAGCTGACCCGGCGCGGAGACGTTGTACTCGACCACGTTCGGATAGTTCTGCGCGAGGGCGGCCGCAAGAATACGGGCCTTGATCGCCGAATCGTCGGCACTTCCCCAGATGATCTTCGCTCCACCGCCGGCAAGGGTCAGCTCCACGTCGTCGCGAGTGCCGGCGACGATCGTGTCGAGCTGGACTAGCACAGGCTGCGGCAGGGCGATCAGAACCTCGACCGCCGCGTCGAACGCCGCGCTGTCGGAACCCTCCCCGCCGATGTCAATGAGCGGAACGCCGGGTATGCGGGCCTGTGATTTCTCGATGACCACCCCGGCGGGGTCGACGAGGTCGAACCCGGATCCGGTGGCAAGCGACCCGACCGGCTCGCGCTCCACGATCTGGATGATGAGCGTGTGCGGAGGCACCGTCTCGGTCACGTAGCTGCGGACGAGGGGAAAGTCGCCGAGTTCCTCGGTGATCCGGTCGAAATCGATCAGGGCGAGCGGAGTGTCCAGCTGGCCGTCGACCGCCGCATGAAGATCATCCGGGTTCAGCCGCGAGGTGCCGTCGATCTGGATCGTCGTGAGCGCGAGCAGCGGCGAGTAGACCGCGACGGCGACGAGTGACGCCATCGTCACGACGATACCCAGCGTGACGGCCCACGCCACACGGCGACGACGACTTCGACGGGTGAACCGCCGCACCTCGCTCTTCTCGAACCGGCGGCGTTGTCGCGCCGCGCGGCGCACCGCACGCCGCGAGGTGCGGTCCGAGTCTGCGGCTGGCACGGCATCCGGGGTGCGTGGGATGGTTCCAGGCTCGGTCGCCGGCGTGCTCTCCGGGATCATCTCCGGCGCAGGCGCTTTCGTCCGGCGCCGGGGCTTGGGCTCTGGGGGTGGGGCGACGACCTGGGGCCGGTCGAATCCCTCAGGGCGCTTCATGCATCCGTGAGCGAGTCGCCGCCTCGAGCGCTGCAAGCAGCTGCGGAATGATGAGATAGATGTCGCCGCCGCCCATGGGGATCAGAAAGTCGCCCGGCCGCGCGACCTGGACGGCGCGCTCGATGGCGCTCTCCCAGTTGTCGACGTACTCACCGCTTCCCGGCACGCGGAGGCGCTCGGTGATGAGCGCCCCGGTCACGCCGGGTTCGGGATCCTGCCGCGCACCGTAGACGGGAACGACGATGGTGTGGTCGGAGAGGTCGTCGAAGACGTCGGCGAACTCCTGGGCGAGCATCCGGGTGCGGCTGTAGAGGTGCGGCTGGAAAATCGGGATCAGGCGGCCGTCGCCGACGACGCCTCGCGCCGCGGAGAGCGCCGCGCGGATCTCGGTCGGGTGGTGGGCGAAGTCGTCGTAGACACGCACCCCCGCCACGTCACCGCGCAGCTCGAAGCGGCGTTCGGTGCCGCCGAAGGTCGCGATCGCGTCGAGGCTCGCGCGCGGGTCGAAGCCGAGTCCGGTGAGCACGGCGAAAGCGCCGGCCGCGTTGAGGGCGTTGTGCAGCCCGGGTACGCGGAGCGTCGCCGGGTAGTCCTCGCCGAGATAGCGGATGCTGAACGACACGGTCTGCCGCGTGTCGAGGGAGTGCACCCGCACGTCGGCGGAGTCGACCTGGCCGAAGGTGACCACGCGGGAGCCAATTCTCGGCGTGATGTTCACGGCCCCGGGGTCATCGCTTGAGATCGCGACGAACTCCTTGGCCTGTCCGGCGAACGCGACGAAGGCGTCCTCAAAGGCCTCGAGCGACCCGAAGTGATCCAGATGGTCGGGGTCGACGTTGGTGATGAGCGACACCGCGGTGTCGTAGAGCAGGAAGGAGCCGTCGGACTCGTCCGCCTCGACGACGAAGAGGTCGTCGATGCCGGCCGCCGCGCTGACGCCGAGAGTGCGGATGACGCCGCCGTTGACGAAGCTCGGGCTCTGGCCGAGAGCGAGCATCGCCTCGATGATCATGCCGGTCGAGGTGGTCTTGCCGTGGGCGCCGGCGATGGCGACGAGCCGGCGGCCGCGCGTGAGCCAGGCCAGCGCGACGGCGCGGTGCACCACGGGGAGGCCGCGATCGCGCGCGGCCACGTATTCGGGGTTGTCCTCGTTGATTGCTCCGGAGACGACGAGGGCGTCCGCCGCGCCGAGGTGTGCGGCATCGTGGCCGATCCCGATCTCGACGCCGCGCGCCCGAAGAGACTCGACGGCGTCGGTCGCCCGGATGTCGGAGCCGCTCACGGTGAAACCGGCCGCGACGAAGAGGTGGGCGATGCCGCTCATCCCGGCTCCACCAATGCCGACGAAGTGCACGTGTCGCGGATTGTCGGGCAGGGACTGGGAGAAATCGGACTTGATCACGACCGCTACGCTACCCGCCCCGGGGTGGCCTCATCGATGAGAGCCACGACGCGGTCCGTGCCGTCCCTGACGCCGATCGCGGCCGCGCTGGCAGCCATCGCGGCGAGGGCGGCGCGGTCCACGAGGAGCGGCACGAGGGCATCCGCGATCCATTCCGGCGTGAACTGCGCGTTGTCGACCATGACGGCGGCGTGCGCAGTGACCGCCTCGCGGGCGTTCAAACGCTGCTCGCCGTTCCCGATCGCGAGCGGCACATAGACGGCGGGTATCGCGAGGGCAGAGAGTTCACTCACGGTCGAAGACCCTGCGCGTGCGAGCACGAGGTCGGCGACGGCGAGGGCGAGGTCCATCCGGTCGCAATACGGGATCACGCGATACCCGGCCAACACCGGGTAGTCGATCTCCGATCGCTGCCCGGTGATGTGCAGCACCTGCCACGCGGCGCCGATGACGAAGGGGATCGCCTCGGCGACGGTCTCGTTGATGCGACGGGCCCCGAGCGAGCCACCTGTGACGACGAGCGTGAGTTTGCCGGGCGTGAGCCCGAAGGCGGCGTACGCCTCCTGCCGCACGGAGTGGCGCTCGAGGCGCTCGATCTCCGGGCGCAGCGGCATCCCCACGAACCGGGCACGGCGGAGCCCGGTGCCGCGGAAGGCGACCCCGACATGCCGGGTGAATGCCGCGCCGAGCCGATTCGCGAGTCCGGGCCGCGCATTGGCCTCGTGCACGACGATCGCCACCTTCTCGCGGCGTGCTGCGAGGTAGGCGGGTGCCGACACGTAGCCGCCGAATCCGACGACCACGTCCACGTCGTGCTCGCCGATCAGTTCGCGGATGTGGCCGACGACCCCGGCGAACCGGCGCGGGAACCGCAGAAGGGCCCCGCCGGGCCGGCGGGGGAACGGCAGCCGGTCAACGACGAGCAGCCGGAAGCCCCGCTCCGGCACGAGCCGCGCCTCGAGCCCCTCCGCCGTGCCGAGGACCAGGATGTTCGCCTCGGGGTCACGTTCCCTGAGCCGATCGGCGACCGCGAGCAGCGGATTGACGTGGCCGGCGGTCCCGCCGCCGCAGAGGAGGTAGGTCGTCACCGTTCCGCCATTTGGCCGGGAGCCGGGGTCGTCGTGCGCGCGAACGAGAGTACGATCCCGATTCCGAAGAGGGTCGTGACGAGCGCGGAACCCCCTGATGAGAAGAGAGGCAGGGGTACGCCGAGCACCGGCAGCACACCGAGCACCACGGCGATGTTCACGAACGCCTGGCCGATGATCCAGACCATGACGGCGCTCACCACGATTCGGGCGAACGGGTCGTTGCTCGCGCGGATGATTCGCACAAAGGTGACGCCCATGACGATGAAGAGCGCCAGCACGGTGCAGGCGCCGAGCAAGCCCAGCTCCTCGCCGATGATTGCGAAGATGAAGTCGTTGTCGGCCTCCGGCAACCACGACCACTTGGCCTTGGAGTTGCCGAGGCCGACGCCGAAGAACCCTCCGGCCGCGAGGGCCCACCAGCCGTGGACAGTCTGCCAGCAGAACGTCGCATAGTCGCTCGTCGACGCGCAGCCGTCAAGCCAGACGGCAATACGGTCGCTCCGAGAGTTGCTCGAGAATGCGACGAGCGGCCCGATCGTGGCCATGAGCACGATCGGGATCGCAAGGAACCGAAGCCTCACCCCGCCGAAGAATAAGGAGCCGAGAACAATGGACACGAGAATCATGGCCGTGCCGAGGTCTCCCCCGAACAGCACGAGCCCGATAGCTGCGCCCGCGACGGGCGCGATCGGGATGGCCACTTCACGCATCCTATGGAGCCGGTCCGCCTTGGTGGACAGCACGTAGGCGAGCCAGATCGCAAGGGCCACCTTGGTGATCTCGGAGGGCTGGAGCGTGAACGTGCCGAGGCGCAGCCAGTTCGTATTTCCGCCGATCGAGACCCCGAGCGGGGTCGCGACAACGAGAAGTTGCAGAATCAGGCCGATTGCCACGGCGACGGCGGCCCACTTCTTCCAAAACGACGCCGGCATCCGCGACGCCACCAGCATGATCGGAACCCCGACGGCCGCGAACATTCCCTGCCTGAGGAATCCGGTGAAGAAGTCATTCGACTCGGTGAACGAGGTCACCGCCGACGAGGAGAGCACCATGACCAGGCCGAACACCACAAGGAAGAGCGTCGTGCCCAGGAGAAGGAAGAAGTTGCCCGTTTCGGCAGCGAAGAGCTTTTTCACCGCAACGATCGCCACGGCGCCCGACACTCCGGTCGGGGTGGGCAGCGGCGTGGCCGGCGCGCCGCTGTTACGACGCTGTCGCGGGCGACGGGGGATGCTCGTGGTCATCCGGCCGGCCTCCCAACATCTCGTGAACTGCGGCGGCGAATTGCCGGCCACGATCGGCGTAATCCGTGAATTGGTCCATGGATGCTGCGGCCGGTGCCAGGACTACGGCATCCCCCGGCCGGGCAGCTAAAGCCGACAGCCTCACAGCGGTCGACATCACCTCTTTAGTGTCGGCCGTCTCGACCTCGAACACGGGGAGTTCTGGCGCGTGTCGCGCGAATGCCGCGAGCACCTCTGCACGTTCGGCCCCGATCACCACTGCCGCGCGCAGCCTGTCGGCGTTCCGTGCCACGACGTCACCGATGTCGACCCCCTTCAGCAGGCCTCCGACGACCCAGACGACCGAGGCGAAGGCCCCGACCGCGGCATCGGCCGCGTGTGGATTCGTGGCCTTGGAGTCGTTGATCCAGCGCACCTCGGCATGGGTCGCGATCAGTTCGGTGCGGTGCTTGTCGAGGTGGAAGCCGAGGATCGCCTGCCGGATTGCCGACGCCGGGATTCGGTAGGACCGCGCGAGTGCGCTCGCGGCAAGCACGTTCGCGACCATGTGGGGCGCGCCGAGCCCGGCGGACTCGAGCTGGGCCAGTGTCGCCAGTTCGAGGGCGTTGCTGTGCCGGTCGTCGATGAAGGCGCGGTCGCACAGGATGTCCTCGACGATACCGACGTCGCTCGGCCCCGGCAGGCCCAGCCCGAAGCCGATCGCACGGCATCCCTCGACGACGTCCGCGTGCTCGACCATCGTTCGAGTGGCGTCGTCGTCTCGGTTGTACACGCACGCCACGCGCGTGTTCTCGTACACCTTCGCCTTCGCCGCGGAATAGGCATCGGCGGACCCGTGCCAGTCGAGGTGGTCGGCCGCAATGTTGAGGCAGGCGCTCGAGTGGGCGGAGAGGGAGTGTGAGTAGTGCAGCTGGAAGCTCGACAGTTCGACGACGAGCGCGTCGAAACCGCCGGGATCGCGGATCGCGTCGAGCACGGGGACGCCGACGTTGCCGCACGCAACCACCCGCTTGCCGGCCGCGATCAGCATCGCCGTCGTCAGCTGCACCGTGGTGGTCTTGCCGTTGGTGCCGGTGACGGTGAACCACTCCGCCGGACGGTCGAGCTTGTCGCGCAGCCGCCAGGCGAGCTCGACGTCGCCCCAGATCGGCGTGGCGGAGCGCACCGCGGCAGAGACGATCGGATGCGAGGGGGCGAAGCCGGGCGAGACCACGATGAGCTCAGGGACGAAGCCGGCCACAAGGCTCGCCCCGACCCGCGTGAGGTCGGCGACGACGAGTCGCGCGCCGATGACGTCGAGCAGGTCGGCACGCTCCTCGTCCGACCGGTCGGCGAACACGCAGACCTCGGCACCGAGTTCGACAAGAGTATCGGCCACCGAGAACCCGGTAACGCCCAGACCGAGCACGGCGACGCGCAGCCCCGCCCAGTCGTCGTGCCAACTCCGGAGCGCGGCGACCTCCGAAGCCGACCTCACCGGTACAGCCACTCGGCGTAGAAGAGTCCGACCCCGGTCGCGACGAACAGTCCCGAGATGATCCAGAACCGCACCACGATGGTCACCTCGGCCCAGCCCTTCATCTCGAAGTGGTGATGGAGGGGGCTCGCCTGCCAGATCCGTTTGCCCTTCGTGAGCTTGAAGTAGATGCGCTGCACGATCACCTGGCCGGTGGTCACCAGGAACAGCCCACCGATGAAGAGAAGCAGGAGCTCGGTGCGGGAGAGGATCGCGAGCGCGGCGAGGGCGCCCCCGATCGCGAAGGAGCCCGTGTCGCCCATCATGATCTGGGCCGGCGAGGTGTTCCACCAGAGGAAGCCGATGAGCGAGCCGACGATCGCGGCGGCGATCGTCGCGAGGTCGAGGGGGTACGACACCTCGTAGCACTTGTAGAGATTGGGCGCGTCGACCCCGAGCACCGCGAGCTCGACGCAGGACTGCTGGAACTGCCAGAATCCGATGATGACGTAGGAGCCGATCGCGAGCACCGCCGAGCCGGCAGCGAGGCCGTCGAGACCGTCCGTGAGGTTCACCGCGTTCGAGACGCTCGTCGTGATGAGCACGATCCAGGCGACGAACAGGGTGACGCCAAGCCCGGTGCCGAAGATGACGACGAAGTCGATCGGCAGGTCGCGCACGAACGAGACGGCCGTCGAGGCCGGCGTCACTCCGTGCCGGTCGACGTAGTTGAGGGCGATGATCGCGAAGACGACGCCGACAATGACGGTGCCGAGGATCTTGAATGGTCCACTCAGCCCCGTGCTGTTACGGCGGCGGACCTTGAGGAAGTCGTCGATGAATCCGATGAAGCCGAGTCCCACCATCATCAGGATCACGAGCAGCCCGGCCCCGGACGGCAGCTGCCGGCTGGCCAGCTGGCCGACCAAGTAGCCCACGATCGACGCCGTGATGAATACGATCCCGCCCATCGAGGGGGTTCCGCGCTTGAGAACGTGCGCGACGGGGGTGTCGGCGCGCACGAACTGGCCAAGGTTCAGCCTTCGGAACGCCCTCGCGAACAAGGGGGTGAGCAGCAGGGTGAAGATCATCGCGACGCCGGCGGCGGTAAGGAGTGCGATCACGCGATGACACCGCCGAGGCGGTCACCGAGAAAACGAAGGCCGGCGGACTTGGAACTCTTCACCAGCACCACGTCGCCGTCGCGCAACTCGTCCCGGAGCAGCCCGAAGGCCTCCTCCGCGGTGCCGACGAGCACCGACTCGCCATCCCACGAACCCTCGAGTCCGGCGGCGTTGTGGATGTGCCGCGCGCCGTGGCCGACGACAATGAGCTGGGCGATGTTCAGGCGTACGACGAGGCGGCCGATCCGGTCGTGCTCCTCGTTCGCGTAGTCGCCGAGTTCGGCCATCTCGCCGAGCACGGCGATCGACCGGCGCCCGCGGCGGCTGATCTGCGCAAGGGTCTTGAGGGCCGCGGCGGTGGAGTCCGGGCTCGCGTTGTAGGCGTCGTTGATGACGGTGATGCCCGGCGCGGGCTCGAGCACCTCCATCCGCCAGCGCTCGGCGCGGGCGACGGCCTCGATGGCGGCGATCGCCGCCGCCAGGTCGAGTCCGAGTTCGCGGGCGACCGCGAGTGCGGCGATGGCGTTCATGACGTGGTGCTCGCCGAGGATTCGCATGCGCACCGGCCAAGCCGAGCCGTCGGCGACCAGGGTGAAGGTCGTGCCGGTCGCGGTCGCCTCGATGTCGTCGGCACGCACATCCGCCGATTCATCGAGTCCGAACCACGCGACGCGCGCGGCCGTCTGCCCGGCCATGGCCGCGACCCGGTCGTCGTCGGCGTTGAGCACGGCGATAGCGGAGGCCGGCAGCGAGGTGACGATCTCGGCCTTGGCCCGCTGCGTGGCGTCGATGCCGCCGAACTCCCCGGCATGGGCGAGGCCGACCTTGAGAACGACGGAGATGTCGGGCATCGCGATGTCGACGAGTCGCTTGATATGCCCCGTGCCGGACGCGCCCATCTCGACGAGGAGGTAGCGGGTCTCCTCGTCGATGCCGAGCATCGAGAGGGGTGCGCCAATGTGGTTGTTGAACGAGCCCTCCGGGGCGACCGTCGGGCCGACGCCACCCAGGATGGCGCGTAACAGGTTCTTCGTCGTCGTCTTGCCGTTGGAACCGGTGATTCCGATGACGGTCAGCTCGCCGCGCTCGCGCACCCGTGCCACGACGTCGCTCGCGAGAGCTGCGAGTGCACTCACCCCGTCCGCCACCACGATCTGGTCGACCGGCAGCTCGAGCCGCCGCTCGACGATGAGGAGCGCTGCCCCGTTGTCGACCGCGGTGCCGGCGAACAGATGACCGTCCGTGAACTCTCCGCGCATGGCGAAGAACACCGATCCGGCGGTCACGAGACGCGAGTCGGTCGTCACGGCGCCGTCCACGATGGTGTCAGGGGTGGAGTCGGCGGTTGGCACGAGTTCGCCGGCGCATGCGGCGGCGATATCGGCGAGGCGTAGAGCGAGCATCTACTGCCAGCCCGACTCGCGAAGCGCCTCGCGGGCCTCGGCGCGCGCGGAGTACGGCGTTCGCTCGCCGCGGATGTCGCGGTAGTCCTGGTGGCCGGGCCCGGCCCAGAGGATCGAGTCGCCCTCCTTGGCGATCGACACGGCGTGCCGGATCGCCTTCTCGGGCGGGCTCACCTCGATGAGCTCAGCCTGGTGGTCGGCGAGGCCGGCGCCCTCGATGAGGGTGGCGCGGATCGACGCTGGGTCCTCGAATCGGGGATGGTGATCTGTGACGACGAGGATGTCGGAACCCTCTGAGGCCACTCGTCCCATCTCGTGCCGCTTCGTGGCGTCGCGGTCGCCGTCGGCACCGAAGACCATGATCACGCGGCCGGGGGTGAATTTGCGCACGGCGGCCAGGGTGTTCAAGAAGGCATCCGGGCTGTGGCCGAAGTCGACGTAGACGGAGGGGCCGGCGTCGCCGGACACCCGCTCGGTGCGGCCGGGCAGGTACGCGACGATGCCCTCGTCGCCGAGGGCGTGGCCGATCGCCTCAAGTTCGAAGCCCGCCTCGACGAGCATGACGATCGCGAGTCCCGCGTTGGCGGCCATGTGCCAGCCGATGAGGGGAACCCTGGTTGTGAGGGACCTCCCCTCCGGACCGGTGAGGGTGAATTCGGTGTACGCGGCGGTCTCGTCGAGGATCTCTAGGTTCCACTCCCCCACGACTCCTGGCGTCGCGGAGACCGTCGTCACGGGAATCCGTGAGAGGTCGACGACACGCTCACCGTAGGGAGAGTCGAGCGACACGACGCCCCGCTTGCCCCGATCGGGTTCGAAGAACGCCGCTTTCGCCTCGAGGTACTCCTCCATGTCGGCGTAGTCGTCGAGATGGTCGTGGCTGAGGTTGGTGAACGCGACGACGTCGAAGACGATGCCGTCGACGCGATTGCGGCTGAGAGCCTGAGCGCTGACCTCGAGCACGACGGCCCGGACCTCGCTCTCCTTCATCCGGGCGAGCAGGGCGTGCATCTCGCTCGCCTCCGGCGTCGTCAGCCGACTGACGACAGTGAGGTCGCCGATGTGGCGCTCGGCTGTCGAGCTCAGGCCCGTGACGAGGCCCAGTTGACGGAGGATCCCCTCGAGGATGTACGCGGTCGAGGTCTTGCCATTAGTGCCGGTGATCCCGAGCAGGAGCGGCGGGTGGTCGCTGGTGCGGTAGACCCACGCCGACACGTCGCCGAGGGCTGTGCGAGGCGAGTCGACGAGAACGGTGGGCAAGCCGACCTCGCGGGCAAGCTCCGCCCCCGCTGCGTCGGTGAGCAGCGCGACGGCGCCCGCCGCCTTGGCCTCGGCGGCGTAGGAGGCTCCGTGGCTGTTCGCCCCGGGCACGCCGACGTAGAGGTCGCCCGGCTGCACCTCGCCGGAGCGCAGCGTCACGCCGGTCACGTACACGCCGTCAAGCGAGCCTTGGGTGTCGAGCCCGAAATCAGCCACGAGACCGCTGAGCGACCTGGCCGATGGATGTTCGGGCCTGAGCACCGGGGGATTCCTGGTGTTCACGGCGTCCTCTTTTCTTACCAGGTCGTCGGCAGGTCGGGTGAGGGTGTCGACGAAGGGGCGACGCGGTACGTCTTGAGCACCTGCGTCATGATCTTTTTGAAGGTCGGAGCTGCAGCGGCCGACGTCAATATCGTACGCGGCTTCACGAAGGTGACGATCACCGCATATTGCGGATCCTCCGCTGGCGCGAGGCCAGCCACCGACACGATGCGGTCGTCCGTGTACCGCCCGTCCGAGGCGATCTCGGCCGTTCCGCTCTTCGCGGCGACCCGGTAGCCGGGTATCTGGAGCTGGCTCGCGAGCCCGCCTCCCGTCACGACCGTCTCCATCATCTCGACGACCGTGTCGGCTGCGGCCTTGGACACGACCTGGCGGCCCTCGGTCGGGGAGGCATCCGTGATCGACCCGTCCGCGTGAGTGCACCCGGTGACCAGGGTAAGTGGGAGGCGAACTCCGCCATTACCAAGGGTCTGGTAGATGCTCGCCATCTGCGCCCCGGTGACGGAGACGCCCTGGCCGAACGACACGTTGTACTTCGTCTGGTCGTCCCACGTGCTCGACAGGAGTCCGGCGGACTCCCCCTGGAAGCCGACCTCGGTGCTCTCCCCTACCCCGAACGCTCGAAAGTAGTCATAGCGCATCTTGCTCGGCAGGCGCACGGCGAGCTGGGAGATTCCGACGTTGGACGACTGCTGGATGACCCCGGCTAGGGTCAGCTGGAGCTCGGGGTGGAACACGGCGTCGCGGATGGCGCTTCCTTCCGGCGAGACCCACCGGTAGGGCACGGTGACCTCGGTGCTCGGGTCGGCCACACCCTGGTCGAGCAGCATTGCCGCGGTCATCGGCTTGAAGGTCGACCCTGGCTCGTAGGGTGTGCTGAACGCGAGCGAGCCCATGTTGTTGGGCGAGCTACCGGCGACGTTGTTGGGGTCGACGGAGGGATAGTCGGCGAGGGCGAGCAATTGTCCTGTCTTGACCTCGGTGACCGACGCCGTTGCGGATTGCGCGCCGAGCGCAAGCGCCTGCTCGGCGATCATTTGCTGCACCGTCCACTGCAGGTCGTGGTCGATAGTGGTGGTGATCGTGCCGCCGTCGATCGGCTCCTGCTCAGTGACGGTGCTGCCGGGGAGGCGGATGCCGTCGGCGCCGCGCTCGTAGGTCGAAGAGCCGTTCGTGCTCGCGAGGCACTCGTTCTCGGTGAACTCGAAGCCGTTCTGCGGTCCCTCGGTTCCGACGAACCCGACAAGGTTGCCAGCTACGGACCCGTCGGGGTAGATGCGGGCGGGGCGCTGTTCGAAGTAGATGGCAGGGATGCCCAGATCCCGCACGGCTCGCATCTGCTCGGTGCTCACCTTCTGGGCGACGTATTCGAAGTCTGACTCCGGGTCTTCGGTGAACACTTCGAACACCTCGTCTTGGGTCTGCCCGGTGATTTCTGCGATCTCCGCCGCCGCCTGCGCAATGCTGACCGTGACCTTGTCTTCGCCGCTGCCGCGCGTGAAGGTCGCCGGGATCGTCTTGGGCGAAACTGTGATGTCGAACCGCATCACGCTGCCGGCGAGCACGGTGCCGTCGCGGTCGACGATGTCGCCCCGAGCCGCATAGGTGGTGACGGCGATTGCGCGCTTGTTGAGCGACTGCGCGTTGAGCTCCTCGGCGCGGACGAGCTGAATATCGACGAGTCGCACGACGAAGACGCCGAACACGGCGATCATCGCTATCAGCGCCAGCGCAAGTCGGCGCCGGGTCATCCGGGGTGTGTTCACGATTTGCATCCCCCCGTGAGGTGTTTTGACGAAGCCAACCGTTGGTCGATCAGTGGGTGTTGGGCGATGGGATCGCCGCGGTCTGCTTCGACGGTACCGAGACGGGGGCGTCGGGCGCGCCAGGCGCGCCAGCAACGCTCGCCTCGACAGGTATGAGGTCGGGCGAGACGGGGGCGGCCTGACCGGCATCCCCCGACAGCGGGACCCCGTCGAGCAGGCGATTGGGGATCAGGGGGCTACCGTCCGGCGCCGTGCGCAGGGCCGAGGATGCGTCTGCTGCGGCCGGGGCGCCGAGCACAACCGAGTCGGCGAGGCGGAGGTAGGCGGTGCTGGTGCTCGCGACCATGCCCATTTGCTGAGCCTCGGCGGCGAGGTGCTGCGGCGCGCCGAGCACCTGAAGGGTCTCGACGAGCACCTGTTGGTCGCGCGCGAGTTCGCTGTGCTCGCGCTGCAGCGAGGAGATCTCGTAGGCCCCGTTGGAGGTCGCGATGGTGAGAAGCAGCTGAGCCGCGAGGATCGCGAAGAGGCCACCGACCGTCACGATCGCGGCGAGGAGCCGCGGGCGGGCGCGGCGCTGGCTCCGAGAGGCGACGATCTCGATGTGACGGTGTGTGTCGTCACGGCTGGGCCGGGGTGAGCGCGCGGGGCGCGCGATCGGGACTGCGCTCATGCTGCCCTCCTGATTCGGGTCGCGGCGCGGAGGCGTACCGGGGTGGCTCGGGGGTTCTCGGCCTTCTCGTCGTCGCTGGCCAGTTCGGCACCGCGCACGAGCAGCGAGAATTCCGGGCGGTGCTCCGGCAGCTCGATGGGAAGGCCGGCCGGGGCAGAGGAGGTGGACCGGGACGCGAAGGCGCGCTTGACAATGCGGTCCTCGAGCGACTGGTAGGCGAGCACCACGATGCGCCCGTCGATAGCGAGTGCTTCGAGCGCAGCGGGGATAGCCCGCTCGAGCACGGCGAGCTCCTGGTTCACCTCGATGCGCAGGGCCTGGAATACCCGCTTCGCCGGGTGACCCTTGCGCTGGATTGCGACGGGGGTCGCCGCAGTGATGATCTCCACGAGGTCGGCGGAGCGCACGAGGGGACGGATGGCGCGTCGCTCGACGATCTTCTGCGCGTATCGGGGGGCGAGCCGCTCCTCCCCGTAATCGCGGAAGATGCGTCGCAGGTCGGCCTCGCTGTACTCGGCGAGCACCCGCTCGGCCGTGAGCGCCGAAGTCGCGTCCATGCGCATATCGAGCGGCGCATCCTTCGAGTAGGAGAACCCGCGCTCGACCCTGTCGAGCTGGAGCGAGGAGACGCCGAGATCGAAGAGGACGCCGGTGGCCTCCGGGATGCCGAGCGAGTGGAGGGCATTGCCGATCTCGTCGTAGACCGTATGCACGAGGTGCACCCGCTCACCGAATGGGGCGAGGCGCCTGCCGGCGATCTCGAGCGCATCGGGGTCCCTGTCGAGCCCGACGAAGATGAGCTCCGGGAAACGGCGGAGGAATGCCTCGGCGTGCCCGGCCATGCCGAGAGTCGCGTCGACGAGCACGGCTCCAGGCGTCTCGAGAGCGGGAGCGAGCAGCTCAACCGTGCGGTCGAGCATGACGGGGGTGTGGATCTGGCTGTCGGTCATGGCATCGGGACCTGCCCCTTGATCCTGATTCCCCTCCGGTCCGACCTGCCACCGGGGAAGTGTGGCAGGGCTGACATCGGCTGGGAGTCAGAAACAAGGCGCTAGAAGAGTCCGGGGATCACCTCCTCCGTGGTGTCGGCGAAGCCGGCTTCCTGCTCGGCGTAGTAGGTCTCCCAGGCAGCCGTGTCCCAGATCTCGGCGCGGTTCCCCGCTCCGATGACGGTCACGTCACGGTCGAGTCCGGCGTAGGCGCGCAGCTGCGCGGGGATCGTGACGCGGTGCTGCTTGTCCGGCACTTCGGCGTTCGCGCCGGAGAGGAACAGTCGCAGGTAGTCGCGCCCCTGCTTGCTCGTGATGGGGGCCTGCCGGATGCGGTCGTGCATCTCCTCGAAGTCCTTGGTGGCGAAGACGTACAGGCACCGCTCCTGCCCGCGGGTCACGACGATGCCCGATTCGAGCTCGTCGCGAAACTTCGCGGGAAGGATGAGGCGGCCCTTCTCATCGAGGCGGGGTGCGTAAGTACCAAGAAACACACGCACTCACCCCCCTCGATCTCCGGCCCTGCCCAGGTTCCCCCACTTTACTCCACCTTCATCCACAAAACAACGAAATCTCCCCTTTCTGGGGTCATTTCGGCCCCACTCCCCCAGCAACGCTGGCAACCCGCAGGTGGAGGGAAAATGCTGGCAATCGACCGCGCATG
This sequence comes from Marisediminicola sp. UYEF4, assembly GCF_040546025.1. Lineage (NCBI taxonomy): Bacteria > Bacillati > Actinomycetota > Actinomycetes > Micrococcales > Microbacteriaceae > Marisediminicola > Marisediminicola sp. UYEF4. The sequence continues at coordinate 52,341 of NZ_JBEPNA010000012.1, forward strand.
GGGCGGGAGAGCGAAATTGGGCACAAAAAAAGAGCCAACCCGAGGGCTGGCTCTTTCGTGTGGTGGGGGTGGGGAGTGGAGGGGTTATCCCCTCTCGTCCCTCCCATCCTGGCGCTTGTCCCAGCGCTCGTTGATGCGGTCCATGAAACCGCCGCGGGCGGGACCCGCGGCTGACTTGGCAGACGCGCTGGCGCGCTCGTCGGCGCTCGGCTCCTCCGGAGGGCCGGATCGGCGCGGCGGCGAGATCGCCAGCAGGGCTCCGGCGAACATCACTATGAATCCCGCGACTCCGACGAGCGGCTGGGCGACGACGACTCCCGTGACGATGATCCCGACGCCGAGAATGGCGATCAGGATCCCGACGACGATCATCGTGTAATTCGGCTTGCCCCGTCGGGTTCCGACGGTGGCTACGAAATCGGCGTCATTGTGATAGAGATTTCGCTCCATCTCCTCGAGCATGCGTTGTTCGTGTTCTGACAGTGGCATCGTTTCTCCCCTCACGCTCGAGATCGACGCAATTAGGATTCAAGTCTATGTGCCCCCGGGTGGCTAGGCTAGGCGCGTGGCTGAGAGTACGCGGTTAGTTGACCTTGTCCAGGCTGACATCGATCGCTTTCTCGACGAACGCGAACCGATGCTCACGGGGATCGCCCCCGACCTGGCCCCCTTCATCGACTTCTCGCGCGAGTTCCTGCGCGGAGGCAAGCGGTTCAGAGCGCTGTTCTGCTACTGGGGCTGGCAGGCGACGAGCGGGCACGCTCCCGGCTTCGACCCGATGTCGAGCGAGACGGCCCCGAGCGACCTGGCGTCGGTCGTCCTCGCCGCGAGCGCGCTTGAGGTGTTCCACGCCGCCGCCCTCGTCCACGACGACATCATGGACAACTCGGACACCCGCCGCGGCCGCCCGTCCGCCCACAAGCGCTTCGAATCCATGCACGCGGAGGGGAACTGGATCGGCAGCGCATCAACCTTCGGGAGCTCCGCCGCGCTCCTGCTCGGCGACCTTCTCCTGAGTTGGAGCGACGAACTGTTCGAATCGGGGACGAGCTGCCTCCCGTCCCGGTCCGCCGCCATCGCGGCGCGGGCGGAATTCAACCGCATGCGCACCGACGTCACTGCAGGACAGTTCCTCGACATTCTCGACGAACGCGCCTGGCGGAGTTTCCCTGAACCCGACCTGCTCGGGCGAGCGCACCGAGTCATCGTCTACAAATCCGCGAAATACTCGATCGAGGCGCCGCTCGCGATCGGCGCCGCCCTCGCGGGCGCGAGCGCAGAGCAGATCAGCGCACTGCGCCACTTCGGACTTCCTCTCGGAATCGCGTACCAGCTACGCGATGACCTCCTGGGGGTGTTCGGCGACCCCGACATTACCGGCAAGCCAGCCGGCGACGACCTTCGCGAGGGCAAGCGCACGGTGCTCATCGCACTCGCACGCGCGGCCCTGCCGGCGAGCTCCCGCAGGACGCTCGACGAACTGCTCGGCGACGAAGACCTGAGCGAGCAGCAGGTACGCATGCTGCAAGCCTCGATCAGAGACAGCGGTGCGGTCGAGAAGGTCGAACGGATCATCGCCCACAACGTCACGCTCGCTCTGTCGGCGATCGCCGACGCACCGATCAGCACTGCCGCCCGCGCCCAGCTCGAGAGCCTCGCCGACACGGCCACCCGCCGGATCGCCTAACGGCGAGCCCCGGTCTCAGAGGGCGGGGAGCGAGAAGCCCGAGGGTTAGAAGGCGAGGGCCTGGGCGACCCTGCGAACCTCGGCCTTACGTCCGGCGCGCAGCGCCTCGATCGGGGACGTGCCGAGGCTGCCATCGATGCCCAGAAGCCAGCGCATGGCCTCGTCGTCGTCGAACCCGCTGTCGGCGAGTAGCACGAGAGTGCCCTTCAGCTCGCTGAGCGGCTCGCCGTCGCGGATGAACGACGCAGGCACCTTCAGTACGCCATCGACCCGGATAGCGAGAATGGCGCGGTCTTCGATGAGGCGGCGCACTCGACTCACCCCGATGCCGAGCAGCTCAACGAGGTCGGGAACGGTCAGCCAACGGGTTTCAGGAACAGTACTCACCGCTCAAGCCTGCCAGAGCGCGCGATCATGCGGGTACGACCCGAATGTTTCGGGCACATTAACCCAAACAACATCTGCAACTCTGATTGACTTGAATGTGCTTCTGTGTCAGCTTTGAGACGCTGTTTACCGTCAGGGCGGGTGTCGGGCAGCACAGCTATCGGGCTGGATCAAGCGGGATCGTTCGGCCGGGACACGGCCGCGAACACAATGGGGATCAGTAATGACCAACGCATCACAGAACGAGGCTTCGCGTCCATCGCGCAGGCAGCGCGGGCCGATCAAGGCCTCAATGATCAGGAAGGGCCTGTTCAACACGATTCCCATCGTGCTTGCCGGCTCGATGGCGATGAGCATGAACTTCCCTGCCCCCGCCGCATCCGTCGAGGCGAAGCGACCCGGCGGAGACCGCACCACCCCGAGCGAGCTGGGCAAGAACATCCGCGAGGCCCTCGCGGCCGCACACACCGCCTCCCTTGCGGAGGCCACGAGTGCCGGGGTCGTCACTACCGCCGCCGCACCGGCCAGTTACACGGTCGTCGCCGGCGACTCGATCAGCGGCATCGCGGGACGCTTCGGCATCGCGACAGCATCGGTGCTTGCGCTGAACGGCCTCGGCTGGAAGTCGGTCATCTTCCCCGGCCAGGTGATCAAGCTCACCGGCGCCACGGTGACTCCCATCAAGACACCAACAGCATCGACGGCGAACCCTGGCCGCTACAAGGTCGTCGCGGGCGACACCATCAGCAAGATCGCCGCGAAGCACGGCGTGAGCACCCAAGCGGTGCTCACCGCGAACGGCCTCGGCTGGTCGAGCCTCATCTACGCCGGCAGCACCCTCGCGATCCCGGGAGCATCCGCCCCCGCCGCCGTGAAAGAGGCGCCGATTGCACCAGTGGCTGCCGTGACGCCCGCCGCACCGACCCAGACTCCCGCTCCGCCGAAGTCGGGCACCCACGTCATCAAGGCCGGCGACACCATCGGCATGGTTGCAGCGAAGTACGGCGTGAGCACGCAGGCCATGCTGGCGGCGAACGGCCTCGGCTGGTCGAGCGTGATCTACCCCGGGCGCGTCCTGTCGATTCCGGGCAGCTCCGCTCCCACCGCCTTGGCAGAGGTGCCAATTGTTCCCGCGGTTTCGATCACCACGATCGCCGCAAACCCCGCCACGCACGTGATTGCGTCCGGCGAGACGCTCGCGAGCATCGCGAAGAAATACTCGGTAACCATCCAGGGCATCCTCAATGCGAACGGCCTCACCTGGTCCAGCATCATCTACGGGGGGCGCAGCCTCGTGATACCGGCACCGGCACCCGCACCCACCGGAACGCGGGTCACCCCGCTCGATGCGCCAATGACCGAGAACGCGGAGCTCATCATCGGCGTGGGCACGTCGCTCGGCGTGAGCGATTACGGCATCGTGATCGCCCTCGCCACCGCCATGCAGGAGTCGAGCCTGCGCAACCTCAATTACGGTGACCGCGACTCGCTCGGCCTCTTCCAGCAGCGCCCGAGCACCGGGTGGGGTACCCCAGCCCAGGTCACCGACCGGGTGCACTCCACGAAGCTCTTCTTCGGCGGCCCCACCGCTCCGAACCGCGGCATCACCCGCGGCCTGCTCGACATCCCCGGATGGCAGTCGATGACGGTCACCCAGGCGGCACAGGCGGTGCAGATCTCCGGGCACCCGGATGCCTACGCCAAGTGGGAAGTGTCGGCCTGGGCCTGGCTCGACCAACTCCGCTGAGACGCGACTTCGCGGTGTTTTGGCCGCTTGATCGGCCCCGTCGTGCCTAGACTCGATCAGTGACCACGAACAGCACCGACCCGATGATCGGCCGTCTGGTCGACGGCCGATACCAGGTGCGTTCGCGGATCGCGCGGGGCGGTATGGCCACGGTCTACCTCGCCACCGACCTCCGGCTCGAGCGCCGCGTGGCGATCAAGGTCATGCACGGCCACCTCGCCGACGACAGCCAGTACCGGGCCAGGTTCATCCAGGAGGCGCGGTCGGCGGCCCGCCTCGCGCATCCGAACGTCGTCAACGTCTACGACCAAGGGCAGGATGCCGACACCGCCTACCTCGTGATGGAGTACCTGCCGGGGATCACCCTGCGTGACCTGCTCGACGAGCACCACATTCTCACGACCGACCAGGCCTTCGACATCATGGAGGCGGTGCTGTCCGGGCTGGCGGCCGCCCACAAGAGCGGAATCGTGCACCGCGACCTCAAGCCAGAGAACGTGCTGCTCGCCGACGACGGGCGCATCAAAATCGGTGATTTCGGCCTCGCTCGCGCCGCAAGCGCGAACACTGCAACCGGCAACGCCCTGCTCGGCACGATCGCCTACCTCTCCCCCGAGCTCGTGACACGCGGCATCGCCGACACTCGCAGCGACATCTACGCGGTCGGCATCATGCTCTACGAGATGCTCGCCGGCGAGCAGCCGTTCAAGGGCGAGCAGGCCTTCCAGATCGCGCACCAGCACGCGAACGGCACCGTGCCGACTCCGAGTTCGACGAACCCCAACGTGCCTGCCGAGCTGGATGAACTCGTTCTGTGGGCGACCGCGCGTGACCCCGACCAGCGTCCGCGAGACGCGAAGACCATGCTCGACCAGCTTGTCGAGACGCAGGAGGGCCTGGCATCCGCGGCGCCAGCGACATCCGCCCAGCGCACGATTGTGCTGCCGTCGGCGATGGCCGAGAAGAGCGCAACCGGATCGAACGACAAGACGCAGGTGATCACGCCGCAGGGTCGCCACCGCACCGGGCCGGTCGTCGTGGACAACCAGAGCGCTCTGCAGGCCAAGGCCGGTCGGCGCAAGGCCAGGGGCTTCTGGCTCTTCGCCCTCGTGATACTGCTCGCATCCCTCGCGGGGGCGACGGGCTGGTACTTCAACGCCGGCCCGGGAGCCCTCGTGTCGGTACCCGAGGTCGCGGGGCAGGACCTCGCCACCGCGACCGCCGCCCTCACCGCCGCCGAGCTCGTTGTGGCGCAGGCGCCGGAGGAGGTCTTCGATCCCGTGGTGGCGGTCGGCACGGTCGTCGGCACCGACCCGGCGGTCGGTCAATCGGTCGCGATCCAGTCGACGGTCACGATCCTCACGTCGAAGGGTCCGCAGCCGCTGCCGTTCCCGGCCCTCGCCGGCGTGCCAGAATCTGACGCGCTCGCCCTCATCGAGGACTCCGGGTTTACCCCGGGAGACGTGCGCTACGAATTCAACGCCGACGTGGCCGACACCCTCGTGCTGCGCGCGATCGGAGCAGGCGATGCCGACATCACCGCGGCCCCGGAATACGGCGAACTGCAGCCGGTGGCGCTCGTGGTCTCACGCGGCGCAGTGCCGAATGTCTCTGGCACGACCGTCGAGGAGGCGAGGGCGACGCTCGAGGGAGTCGGATTGTCGGCCGAACGCGGCATCTTGGACTACAGCGACAGCGTTTCGAAGGACTCGGTCATCGCCGCAGTGCCCCGCTCCGAGGTCGTCGTGCCTGGCGACACCCTCGACCTCACCATCTCCCTCGGCCCGAAGCCGGTCCCGGTTCCGGATGTCGTCGGGCAGAGCTGGGCAGACGCGAAACAGGCACTGCTCGACGCCGGTTTCGAACTGGACTACAACAGGACGGCAGACATCGCCCCCGGCGCGTTCACGGTGACAAGCACCAACCCGGCGGCCGGAGCGAAGGTCACGAAGGGCTCCACAATCCGGGTGCAGCTGACCTTTTAGCATCCCACCCGGGAGGGACGTCGGTCAGGGATGCCGAGTCGCCCGCACACGTCGCCCCCACCGCCTCAGAAGCAACACAAGTCGGCAACTCGCGCCAATCCGGTCCGGTGTGCCCGCCAACTCATAGCGCTGCACGGCTCACCGCTCACGTCTAACCGCTCACCGCTCACCGCTCACCGCTAACGCAGGACATTGGGCGACGCACCGCGTCAGCGCGCCAGTCAGCCCGGCGTGGTGCAGAATCTCCTGCGTTACGTCTCGCCGCCCGCGTCCGCGCCGCCGGCCGCACCCTCAGCGCTGCAATCGACAATCCTGCGCGGCGCAGAATGGGCACTAACCACACACATCGGTCGGGCCCCGGGTCACTCGCGAACTGAGCTCCCCCAGCCGACAGGCCGCGAGCTGCCCACAAAGTGCCCCTCCACCGCGCGGGAGGCAACATAAGTGGGCGACTCGCGGCGATCGGGCGAGGGGCGTCAGCGCGCCACGTTCGCCGCGCCGAGCTCCTCGGCCACGAGGAACGCGAGTTCGAGCGACTGCATGTGGTTCAGGCGAGGGTCGCACAGCGATTCGTAGCGGGTGGCAAGGGTGGCCTCGTCGATTTGCTCGGAGCCGCCGAGGCACTCCGTCACGTCATCGCCCGTGAGCTCGATGTGAATACCGCCGGGGTGCGTTCCCGCGACCCGGTGCGACTCGAAGAAGCCCTTGACCTCGTCGACCACATCATCGAACCGCCGGGTCTTGTACCCGGTCGGCGTGGTCATGCCGTTGCCGTGCATCGGGTCGGAGACCCAGAGCGGGGTCGCGTCGAAGCTCTTGATCGCCTCGAGCAGCGGCGGCAGGGCATCCCGCACCTTGCCGGCACCCATCCTGGCGATGAAGGTCAGGCGGCCCGGCTCGCGGTCGGGGTCGAGCTTGTCGATGAGGCGTTCCATGTCGTCCGGGGAGGTCGACGGGCCGAGCTTCACACCGATCGGGTTGCGCACGCGGGAGAAGTAGTCGACGTGGGCGCCGTCGAGGTCGCGGGTGCGCTCGCCGATCCAGAGAAAGTGCGCCGACGTGTTCACGGGCTCTCCCGTGCGGGAGTCGATACGCGTCATCGGACGCTCGTAGTCCATCAGCAGGCCCTCGTGCGCGGTGAAGAACTCGACCCGCTTGAGCTCATCGAAGTCGGCCCCCGCCGCCTCCATGAACTTGATGGCGCGGTCGATGTCGCGGGCCATCAGCTCGTACCGGGCGTTCGCAGGGTTGCGGGCGAAGCCCTGGTTCCAACTGTGCACCTGGCGCAGGTCCGCGAAGCCGCCCTGCGTGAACGCGCGCACGAGATTCAGCGTCGATGCCGCCGTGTGGTAGCCCTTCACGAGTCGGCGCGGGTCGGCCTGTCGGGACTCCGGCGTGAAGTCGTAGCCGTTGACGATATCGCCGCGGTAGGCGGGAAGGGTCACGTCGCCGCGAGTCTCGTTGTTGCTTGACCGGGGCTTGGCGAACTGGCCGGCCATGCGGCCCATCTTGATGACCGGCGTGGATGCTCCGTAGGTCAGCACGACCGCCATCTGCAGGATCGTCTTGACCCGGTTGCGGATCTGCTCCGCCGTGGCACCCGCGAAGGTCTCGGCACAGTCGCCGCCCTGCAGCACGAACGCCTTGCCCGAAGCGGCGCTCGCGAGCCGGGCGCGGAGAATGTCGACCTCGCCGGCGAAGACGAGGGGAGGCAGGGTCGCGATTTCGGCGGATGCTGCGCCGACGGCGTCGGCGTCGGGCCATTCCGGCTGCTGCTTGATGGGAAGGGTCCGCCAGTAGTCGAGGCCGGCCACCACGGTGGGGTCAGGGAGAACGACTGTATCTTCGGTCGGATGAACCACGTGAATTCCTCATTGCTGCTGTGAACGCGAGGTGACTTACCCGCGAGAATGCCGGAGCACCCCGTCTACCTTATTCGCTCAGCGGGAGAGCGAGGCGCGCTTCTCCTTGACCGACGTCGCGTACACGTCGAGATACTCCTGGCCGCTCAGCCGCGACAGCTCGTACATGATCTCGTCGGTGATGGAACGCAGGATGAAGCGGTCGCCCTCCATACCGTGGAAGCGCGAGAAGTCGAGCGGCTCTCCGATGACCATGCCGATCCGGCGCACCTTAGGCAGTCGCTTGCCGATCGGCATGACCTTCTCGGTGTCGATCATCGCCACGGGGATGACGGGCACGTTGCCCTCGAGGATCATCCGCGCGACGCCCGTCCGGCCCCGGTACAGCTTGGCGTCGGGGCTTCTCGTGCCCTCGGGGTAGATGCCCAGCACTTCGCCCCGCTCGAGCACGCCGAGTCCGGTCTGAAGCGATGCCTCGGATGCCTTGCCTCCGGAGCGGTCGATGGGCAGCATCCCCGCCGACTTCATGAACGTCTTGGTGATCCAGCCCTTGACGCCTGTGCCGGTGTAGTAGTCGCTCTTCGCGAGGAAGCTCACCTGACGGTCGATGAGAAGCGGGAGGAACACCGAGTCGATGAACGACAGGTGGTTGCTCGCGAGGATGACACCGCCCGTCTTCGGGATGTGCTCGTGACCGGTGACCCACGGTCGGAACGCGGTGCGCAGGATCGGACCGACGATCAGGTTCTTCATGAACCAGTAGAACATTCGACCTGCCTTCGTTGGACCGTGCCAGCATAACCCGCGCCACGGGGCCGGGCGCCCCTCTGGCGCCCCACTCGCCCCGGCTCAGCGCAAGCCGAGGTGGACGCGCGCCAGGTCGGCCGCGCCGACGACGCCGGCATCGTTCACGAGTTCGGCGATCACGAACTCCGGTTCCGGGTGGTAGCCGCGGGCCGGAAGGTGCGCGAGGTACGCCTCGCGCACCGGGTCCAGAAGCAGGTCGCCGGCAACTGCCACTCCGCCGCCGAACACGAACAACTGCGGATCGAGCACAGCGCTGAGCGAGGCGCAGGCCTGGCCGAGCCAGTGCCCGAGCTCGCGCAGAGCAGCGAGTGCACCGGGATCGTTGTCGACAAGAAGAGCGCTGATGTCGTGACCGGTCAGCGTCCCCTTCTGATCGCGCGCGCGCGCGAGCGCCTGCCCGATCCCCCCGACGTCGGCGATGGCATTGGCCATGCGGAGCAGGGCGCGCCCGGAGCCATACTGCTCGATGCATCCCCGCGCCCCGCAACCGCAGGGCAGCCCATCCGGGACGACCCGCATGTGGCCGAGTTCCGCGCCGGCGCCGAAGCCTCCCCGGAACAACTGGTCGCGCGTGACGATGGCGCCGCCGACACCCGTTCCGATCGTCAGCATCGTCATGTCGCTGACCAGGCGACCCGCTCCGAAGCGGAACTCGGCCCACCCCGCTGCGTTGGCATCATTGTCGATCGTGATGTCGAGATCGAGGCGTTCGACGAGCCGGTCCCGCAACGGCTCGCCGCGCCACGGGATGTTGGGGGTGTAGTACACAATCGACTGCGCGGCGTCGATGAACCCCGGCGCGGCAACACCCGCGGCGCCGATGTCGCGACCGGCGGCGAGCGATTCGATCATGGCGACGACGGCGTCGACGATGGCATCGGAGTCCCCCGCCTCGGTCGCGACGCGCTCCTCCGCGACGATCTCGCCGAGTTCGGTCACCACGGCGCCCGCGATCTTCGTTCCGCCGATGTCAATCCCGATCGCGTCCACGCGCATCACCTCTCTTGAGCACTCCGGCTCGATTGCTGACCCTCCGCCTTGACCGGGGAGCGCCATCTCGAGTTTAGGGATGGGTGCGCCACGCACCGAGACAACTGGCGGAATAATGCATCCGGTAGACTTATCGTCACTTGCCCCGTCGGTGCCAAAGGAGTTGCCGTGAAGATCTATGACGTACCCGCCCTGGTTCCAGCAGACCCGGAAGCGAACGCGACAGACCTGCTCGTCGATCGTGTTCGTGAGACCCCCGAACTGCCCATCTTCGCGCTCCCCGCCCCCGGTGGCACCTGGACCGATGTGACTGCCGCGGAGTTCCACCGGCAGGTTGTCGCCCTCGCCAAGGGGCTTGTCGCATCCGGTGTGCAGCCGGGCGACAAGATCGGCCTGATGTGCAAGACCCGCTACGAGTGGACGCTGATCGACTTCGCGACCTGGTTCGCCGGCGCGCTGCTTGTCCCCGTCTACGAGACGTCGGCCCCGAGTCAGCTGCTGTGGTACCTGAGCGACTCCGGCGCCACCGGCATGATCACCGAGACCCCGGATCACTTCGCCCGGTTCGACGAGATCCGCGCCGACCTCCCTCTTGTCTCCCGCGTCTGGCAGATCGACCTCGGCGACCTCGACAAGCTCGTCGCCAAGGGCGTCGACGTGCCCGACGAGGAGATCGAGCGACGCCGGCAGATCGCGAAGGGGTCGGATGTCGCGACGCTGATCTACACCTCCGGAACCACCGGGCGGCCGAAGGGCTGCATCCTCACCCACTCGAACTTCGTCGAGCTCTGCCGCAACGCGCAGAAGGCGGTGCCCGAGGTTGTGCACCCCGGTTCCACCACGCTGCTGTTCATTACTACCGCGCACATCTTCGCGCGGTACATCTCGCTCCTCTGCGTGCATGGCGGGGTGAAGGTGGGCCACCAGCCCGACACCAAGCAGCTCCTCCCCTCGCTCGCTACCTTCAAGCCGACCTTCCTGCTCGCGGTCCCCCGCGTGTTCGAGAAGGTCTACAACTCCTCGGAGCAGAAGGCGGAGGCCGGTGGCAAGGGCAAGATCTTCCGCGCCGCTGCCGATGTCGCCGTTGCGCATTCGAAGGCGCTGGATGCCGGGAGCGTGCCGCTCGGGCTCAAGATCAAGTTCGCATTGTTCGACCGTCTTGTCTATTCGAAGATCCGCGCGGCGATGGGCGGCAACGTGAAGTACGCGGTCTCCGGATCCGCTCCTCTGGGGCTCCGTCTCGGGCACTTCTACCGCAGCCTCGGCATCACGATCCTCGAGGGCTATGGCCTCACCGAGACCACGGCTCCCGTGTCGATCAACCGCGTCGACGGGTTCAAGATCGGCAAGGTCGGACCGCCCCTTCCCGGCGTCTCCGTGCGCATCACCGACGACGGCGAAATCCAGGTCAAGGGCGTGAACATCTTCGCCGGGTACTGGAAGAACGACGAGGCGACCACCGGAGTCTTCGACGACGGCTGGTTCAAGACCGGCGACATCGGCGAGATCGACAAGGACGGCTACCTGCAGATAACCGGGCGCAAGAAGGAGATCATCGTGACGGCGGGTGGTAAGAACGTCGCCCCTGCCGCGCTCGAGGATCCGATCCGCGCGAACCCGATCATCAGCCAGGTCATCGTCGTCGGCGAACAGAAGCCGTTTATCGCCGCCCTCATCACCCTTGACGAGGAGATGCTTCCCGTCTGGCTGAAGAACAACGACGAGGACGGCGGCCAGGGAATTGCCGCGGCCGCACGAAATCCGAAGGTGCTCGCCGAGATCCAGCGTGCCGTCGACGCGGCGAACGCCAACGTCTCCCGCGCGGAGTCCATCCGCAAGTTCACGGTGCTCGAGCACGACCTCACCGAGGCGAGCGGCTACCTCACCCCGAAGCTCAGCATCAAGCGGGACCTCATCGTCAAGGACTACACGCCCGTGATCGAGGAGATGTACGCGGGACACCCCGCGACAGAGGGAACCTCACTGGTCGGCTGAGTCGCCGCCCGATCCGCACGCCAGACCAGATCCGCGAGCCAGCTGGGCTAGAACCAGTCTGATTCACGGATCTGGCGCATCGCCTCGCGCTTAGTCGGTTTGTCGAGGCCGTCGATGTAGAGCTTGCCGTCGAGGTGGTCGGCCTCGTGCTGCAGCGCCTGAGCCATGAGCCCCTCGCCCTCGAGCTCGATCGCGTTGCCGTCGAGGTCGATTCCCTCGACCCGTGCGAACGGATGGCGCAGCCGGGGAAAGAAAAACCCGGGCACCGACAGGCAGCCTTCCTCGACCAGTTCGGGCTCGCCGCGCAGCTCGACGACGACCGGATTGATGATGTAGCCGATCTCGCCGTCGACGTTGTAACTGAATGCCCGCAGGTTCACGCCGATCTGGCACGCGGCGACGCCAGCTCGTCCGGGCACCTTGACACTGTCGAGAAGATCATCGATCAGCCCGCGCAGGGCTCGGTCGCCGGGCTTCACCGGGTCGGACACCGTCTTGAGCACCGGATCGCCGAAGATCCGGATCTGTCGCTGCGCCATTCGCGCCGTCAGTCCGCGCGCACGTGGGGAAGGCCGTCAACGACGAGGGCGGCGAGCTCCCTCGCGGCGCTCTTGGTGAGGGGCTTGAGGTCCTTGTAGCTCACGACGGACCCGGCGGCGAGCTGCGGGTCGTACGGGATCCGCACGATCTCGCGAACGCGCGAGCGGAAATGCGCCTCAATCTCGTCGAGGTTCACGAGGTTTGTGCCCGGGGTCGCCGTGTTCAGCGCCACGACCGCGTTGCGGACGAGATCGCCGTACCCGTTCGCCTCGAGCCAGGTGAGGGTCTCCGACGCGAGCCTCGCCTCATCGACGCTGCCGCCGGAGACGATGACCACGGAGTCGGCGCGCTGCAGCGTCGCGCGCATGACCGAGTGCACGATTCCCGTGCCGCAATCGGTCAGCGCGATCGAGTAGAACCGGGCGCACAGGTCGGCAACGACGTTGTAGTCGTCCTCGTCGAAGGCCTCGGAGAGCAGCGGATCGGTGTCGGATGCGAGGACGTCCAGCCGCGTCTCGTCCCTCGAGACCAGATGGGTGAAGTCGCTGAAGCTCGAGACGGACGCCGCCTTGGTGACGACGTCGCGCACCGTCGACCTGGTCTGCTTGTTGACCCGTTCCGAGAGGGTCCCCCTGTCGGGGTTCGCGTCGATGGCGATGATGCGGTCCTCGCGCACGTCGGCCAGCGCCATGCCGAGCAGGGTCGTCACGGTCGTCTTGCCCACGCCGCCCTTGCGCGTGAGCACCGGCACAAATCTGGTTCCACCCTCGAACTCCTTGTGGATGCGCGCGTCGATCTCCTTGCGGTACCTGACGTCGGCCGAGTCTCCCAGGTTGAGCCTGCCAAAGGTCGCGGCGTGCACGAGCGAGGGCCAGCGACCCTCGGGCCGAACGCCTGCCTTGCGGCTCCCGCCGAGCAACCTCTCCGCCGTGAGCATCGCGGCCGGCTCGGGTCCGTTGGCGACATCGCCGCGCATCTGACCCCGTCGGGTGTAGACGCTCTCCGGCTCGCCGGCCTCGATCGCATCGGCGGGCTGCGCCAGGAGCGGCACAGACAACGTCGTCGCCGTGATCGCGACCTCGCCCGGATTCACGGCGACCTCGTCGATCGCCACCGCGCTCTCGTCCTCCGGCATCGAGTGGACGGGCGCGGGCAGCGACACGTCGATCGTCAGGGGCTCGGGCAGGCCGTCCGCGAGGTCCTGCCCACCATCGCCGAGTTCGCCGACGAGCTCGTCGTCCAGGCCCTGCTCATTCTCCGGCGTCTCGTCGAAGATGCGCCGCCCGTCGTCATGCTCGGTTCTGTCAGTCACTGCCCATCACCTTTCGAAAAAAACGGGACGTGTCAGTTTACCCGCGGCCCGCGGGGCGAGGGACTCGCCGACCGGGCCGATCAGGATGCCGTGATCTCGACCAGGAGATCGCCGACGTCGACCTGCTGCGTCGGCGGGATGGCGAGCCTCGTGACGACGCCGGAGACGGTCGCCGTGATCGCGGCCTCCATCTTCATCGCCTCGATCGACGCAACGCCCTGACCGGCCTCAACGACATCCCCCTCGGCGACCTGCAGCGTCACCACCCCGGAGAAGGGCGCCGCGACGTTCCCTGGCTTGGCGGGGTCTGCCTTCTCTGCCGCCTTCGTCTCGACCCGGATGCCGCGGTCACGAACGAAAACCGGGCGAAGCTGGCCATTGAGCGTCGTCATGACCGTGCGCATTCCCTTGTCGTCGGCGTCGCCGATGGCCTCGAGCCCGACGAACAGGCTGACGCCGCGGCTCATCTCGACGATGTGCTCCTGCCCCTGGCGGAGCCCGTACAGGTAGTCCGCCGTGTCGACCGATGACAGGTCGCCGTACTCCTCGCGGATCTGCTCGAACGCCTTCGCCGGCGCGGGGAACAGCAGGCGGTTGAGGGTCGCGCGACGGCCGGCGCTGTCACCGGCGAGCGTGTCGCGGTCCTCGCTGCTGATCTCGGTGATCCCGATCTTGACCGACCGGCCCGCGAGCACCTTGCTGCGGAATGGCTCCGGCCATCCGCCCGGCAGGTCGCCGAGTTCCCCGGCCATGAAGCCGATCACCGAGTCGGGGATGTCGTACTTGTCGGGATTCTGCTCGAAGTCGTCCGGGTCGGCCTTGGCGGCCGCGAGGGCGAGCGCGAGGTCACCGACGACCTTCGACGAGGGAGTCACCTTCGGCGGGCGCCCGAGCATCCGGTTCGCGGCGGCGTAGAGGTCCTCGATCTTCTCGAACTGGTCGGCGAGCCCGAGGGCGATCGCCTGCTGGCGCAGGTTCGACAGCTGGCCGCCGGGGATCTCGTGGCGGTAGACGCGGCCGGTCGGTCCGGCGAGGCCCGACTCGAACGGCTTGTAGACGTGGCGCACGGCCTCCCAATAGGGCTCGAGGTCGGAGACAGCGTCGAGCGACAGGCCCGTGTCCCGCTCGGTGTGCGCGAGGGCCGCGACGAGGGCGGATGCCGACGGCTGGCTCGTCGTGCCCGCCATCGGCGCACTCGCAACGTCCACGGCATCCGCCCCGGCACGGCTGGCCGCCAGGAGGGTGGCCAGCTGGCCGCCTGCGGTGTCATGCGTGTGCACATGCACTGGAAGGTCGAATCGCGCACGCAGCGCCGTGACGAGCTTCTCAGCGGCTCCGGCGCGCAACAGTCCGGCCATGTCCTTGATCGCGATGATGTGCGCCCCGGCCAGGGCGATCTGTTCGGCGAGGGCGAGGTAGTAGTCGAGGGTGTAGAGCTTCTCGGCCGGGTCGAGCAGGTCGCCGGTGTAGCAGACCGCGACCTCGGCGACCGCGTGCCCGGTCTCGAGCACCGACTCGATAGCCGGCCGCATCTGCGACACGTCGTTGAGCGCATCGAAGATGCGGAAGATGTCGACGCCGGTCGACGCGGCCTCCCGCACGAACGCGTCGGTCACCTCGGTCGGGTACGGGGTGTAGCCCACCGTGTTGCGTCCGCGGAGCAGCATCTGGATGGCGATGTTCGGCAGGGCCTCGCGCATCGAGCCGAGGCGCTCCCACGGGTCCTCGCCGAGGAAGCGGAGCGCGACGTCGTAGGTGGCGCCTCCCCACGCCTCGATCGAGAGCAGCCCGGGGGTGAGGCGGGCGACGTGCGGGATGACCGCGACGAGGTCGCGCGTGCGCACCCTCGTCGCGAGCAGGGACTGGTGCGCGTCTCGGAAGGTCGTGTCGGTCACCGCGAGTGCGGTCTGGGCGCGCAGCGCGGCGGCGAAGCCGGTCGGGCCGAGCTCGAGCAGGCGCTGCCGGGAGCCGGCGGGCGGCGCGACCGTGAGGTCGACCACCGGCAGCTTGAGGGCGGGGTTGATCGTGCCGGCGCCGTCGCCGTTGGGCTGGTTGACGGTGACGTCGGCGAGCCAGCTGAGGATCTTGGTTCCGCGGTCCTTGGACTGGTTCGAGGTGACCAGGCCCGGGCGCTCGTCGATGAAGGAGGTGCTGAGGTCGCCGGCGTTGAAGTCCGGGTCGTCGAGCACCGCCTGCAGGAAGGGGATGTTGGTCGCGACGCCGCGGATGCGGAACTCGGCCAGGCCGCGCCGGGCGCGGGCGATCGCCGCGGGGAAGTCGCGGCCGCGGCAGGTCATCTTCACGAGCATCGAGTCGAAGTGCGGGCTGATCTGAGTGCCCGGGTTGATGGTTCCACCGTCGAGGCGGATCCCGCCGCCGCCTGGCGAGCGGTAGGTCGTGAGCTTGCCGGTGTCCGGGCGGAATCCCGCGGTGGGGTCCTCGGTGGTGATCCGGCACTGCAGCGCAGCGCCGTGCAGGCGCAGGTTCTCCTGGCTCAGGCCGAGCTCGCGCAGGGACTGGCCGTACGCGATGCGCATCTGCGTCTGGACGAGGTCGACGTCGGTGACCTCCTCGGTAACGGTGTGCTCGACCTGGATGCGCGGGTTCATCTCGATGAAGACGTGCTGCCCCCTGCGCTCCCCCGCGGTGTCGAGGAGGAATTCGACCGTGCCGGCGTTGACGTACCCGATCGACTTCGCGAACGCGATCGCGTCCCGGTACATGGCCTGCCGGACATCCTCGTCGAGGTTCGGCGCCGGGGCGATCTCGACGACCTTCTGGTGTCGGCGCTGCACCGAGCAGTCGCGCTCGAACAGGTGCACCGTGTCGCCGGTCGAGTCGGCGAGGATCTGCACTTCGATGTGCCGCGGGCGGACGACCGCCTGCTCGAGGAACATCGTGGGGTCGCCGAATGCGCTGTCGGCCTCGCGCATGGCCTCCACGAGCGCGGCCTTCAGGTCGGCCTTCGCCTCGACCCTGCGCATCCCCCGTCCGCCGCCGCCGGCGACGGCCTTCGCGAAGATCGGGAAGCCGATGGCGTCGGCGCCGGCGAGGAGCTCATCGAGGTCGCGCGAGGCCGGGGTGGACTTCAGCACGGGAACACCGGCCGCGATCGCGTGCTCCTTCGCGGTGACCTTGTTGCCCGCCATCTCGAGCACCTTCTGGCCAGGGCCGATGAATGTGATGCCGGCGGCCGCGGCCGCCTCGGCGAGCTCCGGGTTCTCGGAAAGAAACCCGTAACCGGGGTAAATGGCGTCCGCACCGCACTCGATCGCGACACGCACGATCTCCGCCACATCGAGGTAGGCGCGAACGGGATGGCCTCGTTCACCTATCTGGTAGGCCTCGTCGGCCTTCAGCCGGTGCAGCGAGTTGCGATCCTCGTACGGGAACACCGCGACGGTCGCCGCGCCCAACTCGAATGCTGCACGGAAGGCGCGAATGGCGATTTCGCCACGGTTCGCTACCAGGATCTTTGTGAACATCAGGCCCCTTACAGATTCGTCCGCATCGATGATCGACGTTTAGGTGCTTTCAGACTAGTGAAGGTATCGTTTCGTGTTGTGCATGTACTCAGCGTGAGCTCCCTCAAGGGAGGAGTGGGAAAGACCACTGTGACCCTCGGGCTTGCCTCGGCGGCCTTCGCGAAGGGACTCCGCACGCTCGTCGTGGACCTCGATCCACAGTCGGATGTCTCGACCGGCATGGACATCAATGTCGCCGGTCACCTCAACGTCGCCGACGTTCTCGCCTCGCCGAAGGAGAAGATCGTGCGGTCCGCGATCGCTCCGAGCGGGTGGACGCGCGGTCGGCCGGGCAAGATCGACGTCATGATCGGAAGCCCGTCGTCGATCAACTTCGACGGCCCGCATCCGAGCATCCGTGAGATCTGGAAGCTCGAGGAGGCGCTCGCCAACGTCGAGTCCGACTATGATCTCGTTCTCATCGACTGCCCGCCGTCACTCAACGCACTGACCCGCACCGCCTGGGCCGCAAGTGACCGGGTCGCCGTCGTCACCGAGCCCGGCCTGTTCTCCGTCGCCGCAGCCGATCGTGCGCTGCGTGCAATCGAGGAGATCCGCCGCGGCCTCTCCCCCCGGCTCCAGCCGCTCGGCATCATCGTGAACCGCGCCCGCGTCCAGTCGCTCGAGCATCAGTTCCGGATCAAGGAACTGCGCGACATGTTCGGCCCGCTCGTGCTGAGCCCGCAGCTGCCGGAGCGCACGTCGCTTCAGCAGGCACAGGGCGCGGCCAAGCCGCTGCACATGTGGCCGGGCGAGAGCGCCCAGGAGATGGCGCGCAACTTCGACCAGTTGCTGCTTCGCGTGATGCGCACCGCGAAGATGGAAGACCCCGCCGGAGTCGCTGTCCCGTAATTGTCTGCGCTCAGCTGGCGCAGGTCAGCTGGCCCGGTGCGCGCGGCGTGCGGCGAGTTCGTCGTTCGCATCGGGCTGCTGAGCATCGAGCTCGACGAGGCTGTTCTCGACCTCGCGAAGGACCTTTCCGACGGCGATGCCGAAAACACCCTGGCCACGGCTGACGAGGTCGATGACCTCATCGTCGGAGGTACACAGGTACACGCTCGCGCCGTCGCTCATAAGCGTCGTCTGGGCCAGGTCGTTCACGCCCGCCTCGCGAAGCTGGTTCACGGCCGTACGGATCTGCTGCAGGGAGATTCCGGTGTCGAGGAGTCGCTTGACGAGCTTGAGCACAAGGATGTCGCGAAAACCGTAGAGGCGCTGGGAGCCGGAGCCGGCCGCGCCGCGCACCGTGGGTTCGACGAGCTCGGTGCGCGCCCAATAGTCGAGCTGGCGGTAGCTGATGCCCGCCGCACGGGCCGCGACTGCACCGCGATATCCAGAGCTGGCGTCGAGATCGGGAAGACCGTCCGTGAACAGGAGCCCGAGATCGTAGCGAGAATCTTCGCTCCGGCTGCTGACTTCACTCATGCGATTGCCTTCTGCCCTTCGGCATGCTTGCGACGTGCTGTGCCAGCCGAATTGCTAGCAGATTCCACGCTACCGAGCCTCACCCGCTCGGGCAACGACATTCGATGAAAACCCTCGGCGTGTCGACCGGAGGGCTCGTTCAGTCTAGCGATCGAGACGCCCGAGGGCCGAGCGAATGAGACTGGAACGCACGATCTCGAGCTGTCCGGCGATCTCGCGCGCGAGCTCCAACGCTTTGGCCTGGCTCGACGCGTCTTTGCGGCGCGTGACTGGCATCAGCGCGTTCTCGATCAGTCCGAGCTCACGCTCCGCGGCAGCCCGGAAGGTACGCAGGTGCCTCGGCTCGATACCGGACTTCTGCAGTTCGACGAGCGACCTGAGCACGGCCACCACGTCGTCGCCGTAGAACTCGGCCGGCACGATGAGCGACGACGACACCGCGTCATTGAGCAGCTGCGGTGTCGCTCCGGCCTCCCGGATGAGCGCATCGCGGCCCAGGCGCCGCTGGGTCGAGAGCATCGACGGCGCCGTGACCGCTCCACCGGGAAGTTCGGGCTCGCGACCGGCGTCGAGGTCGTCGAGGTACCCCTTGATGACCTTGAGCGGAAGGTAGTGCTCCCGCTGCATCGTGAGCACGAACCGGAGCCTGTCGAGGTCGGACGGCGAGAACTTGCGGTAACCGGACTCGGTGCGGGCCGGGCAGATGAGCTTGCGTTCCTCGAGGAAGCGCAGCTTCGACGGGGTGAGGTCGGGAAAGTCGACCGTCAATCGAGCGAGCACCTGCCCGATGCTCAGCAGGGTAGTCGGGCCGGGCATTCGAGCCTGGCCCGCGGGTACCGCCACTACTTGCTCGCCAGGTGGGCCAGGTCGACGCGAGACGCGTAGAAAGTGAGACGGAACTTGCCGATCTGCACCTCCGCGCCATCCTTGAGCACTGCGGAGTCGATGCTCGCACCATCGAGGTAGGTGCCATTGAGCGAACCGAGGTCCTTGATCTCAAATGACGTCCCGCGGCGCAGAAATTCGGTGTGGCGCCGCGACACGGTGACGTCGTCGAGGAAGATGTCGGCGTTGGAATGCCGGCCGACCGTCGTGATGTCCGAGTCGAGCAGGAATCGGGCGCCCGCGTTGGGGCCCCGGCGCACGACGAGCAGCGCCGATCCGGAGGGCAGCGCGGCGATCGCCTCCTGCTCTTCGGCTGATACTTCACCGCCAAGGGCCGCGAGCTGCGCCGCGAACTCGTTGGTGAAGTGGATCGTCGTGTCTGTCTCGCGAGGCGCGTTCTCGTCGGCCTTGCCATCGTGCTCCAAATAGGCCACCGTGAACCTCCCTAATGACCCAGCGTATCTGATGCCGGGGGCTCCGCTGGCAGCGGAATCCGCACGACCCGGACGGATTCCCGAAGATAGATAATCCCGGCCCACCAGTAAAGGAACGCGCCCCAGATCGCAAAGGCCCACCCGATGGGATCGGTCACGAACCCGACGGCGGGGAACGCCTGTCCGATCATGATGATCGGCAGGGCATAGAAGAGGCAGAATGTGGCCACCTTGCCGAGGTGGTGAACCGGCAACGGACCGTACCCATGGTTGGCCAGGACGACCCCGACGGCGAGCAGGACGACGTCGCGGCCGACGATCGCGAGCACGAGCCACCAGGGCACGATCTGTTGGATCGCGAGCCCGATCAGCGTGGCAAAGATGAACAGCCGGTCCGCCGCTGGGTCGAGCAGCTGCCCCAGCCGCGAAATCTGGTTGAACCGTCTCGCGATGAGCCCATCGAGGAAGTCGGTGACGCTGGACACCACGAGCGTGACCAGGGCGAGCACGTAGTCCCCGCCGATCAACAGCACGAGGAACACCGGGACGAGAGCGAGGCGCACGAAACTCAGGCAGTTCGGGAGAGTGAATATCCGGGAACTGACTTCGGTTCGGTTTACGTCATCCACGGGGCGAGTCTACCGACCGTCGCAACCCCGTGCCCCGCTCAATCGACCCTCCTACGATGAGGTCCAAACCGATCGGAAGTTGCTCATGTTGTTTCTCAATCGGGCCGATGCCGGTCGCCGGCTGGCGACGCGCCTGACAGGGTTCGCGGGGCCGGACACGATCGTGCTCGGCCTGCCCCGCGGGGGCGTCCCCGTCGCCCTCGAGGTCGCTCGAGCGCTCGGCGCACCTCTCGATGTGGTGGTCGTCCGCAAGCTCGGCTCGCCGCTCAATCCGGAGTACGCGCTGGGCGCGATCGGCGCGGGCGGGGTGCGCGTCGTCGACACGGACGCGATGCGGGCCCTCGGTGTCACCGCCCGCGAGATCGACAGCACCGAGGTGCGCGAACGTGCGGAGCTGGAGCGGCGCACAGTGCGCTTCCGCGGCACCCGTGCCGAGCTTGACCTTGCCGGAAAGACGGCGATCGTCGTCGACGACGGGATCGCGACCGGGTCGACGGCACGGGCGGCCTGCCTGATCGTGCGGGAGATGGGTGCGAGCCGCATCGTGCTGGCCGTTCCGGTGGCGCCGCGCGACTGGATCGCACGGATCGGCGGTGCCGCCGATGAGTTCGTCTGCCTCGAGACGCCGGCCCACTTCTTCGCCGTCGGGCAGTGGTACGCCGATTTCACCCAGACCACCGACGAGGAGGTCTCGGCCGCCCTCGCCACCACGCGCGTCACCTGACGGCTCTGACGCCGCCTCTCGGCTAGCGTTCTCGTCATGTCCTGCATCCGCTTCTCGACCCCGGCCCAGATGAAGCAGCTTCGCGAGGTGGCACCCAGCACGCTCACCCGGGAGCAGGCGGCATCGCTGCATCCGGCACCGGCCGTGACCGACAGCAAGATCAGGCGGCTGCGTCTCTTGGCCCGGGACTCGAACCCGAAGATTCGGGAGAGCGTCGCGAGCAGCTACAACGCGCCCGCGGATGTGCTGGCGGCGCTGGCCCGCGACGCGGACGAGGGCGTGCGCGCCTGTCTTGCGCGTAATGAGCATGCCCCCGTTGACATCCTCCGCGGGTTGTGGGACGACGAATCCGAATCAGTGCGGGGCTGGGTTGCAATTAATGCCCGAACTCCCTCCGATGTACTGTCAGCGCTTGAACTGGACAGCAGCGAGCGCGTTCGCGCGTTACTCAGGTGGCGACCGGGCGTCAAGCGAATGTGAGGTTCCACGTCCGGGTTCCGAACGTGGAAAATGTACCCCAGAAGAGGGGCGCGAGATTGCCGACCCGTGATCTAGGATCAGACCACACGGCTAGCTCGCAGGAATACCCGCCTCGTTCTCGGCCGCAAATACCAGATATGCCGCACTGACGTAGTACCTAGCAAACTCAATCCCCCCGAAAAAGTTCCTCGAGCTGCACCAGGCTCAGACGCGACGTTGCCATCAACTCCACCCAGGTTGCTGCAATTTGAGATGCCTGAGCACCCTGTGCAAACCGAGGCCCCTACCTGTTACCCGAATGGCAGGCTTCACGTGACACACCACTGTGCGCTCCCCCGCGCCATCCCGACACGCTGTTTTTGGTGTCCATCGCCGGCAAGCCAAGTTCGTCGCGCGCCCGGAATTTCCACCCGGGCATACGAGGTGAACCGGTGACCGAGGCACATCGCACGTCGACCGATGGCAGCAGACTTTCCCGTGATCGGCGTCCCCCTCTTCACATCGTCGAGCCGCCCGTTGATTCTCGCCCGAGTCGATCGACGACGTCAGCGTCGGCGTCGGCGTCGAGCAACGTGCCGGCGTGGGCTCGCCGTTACCGCGCACGGCTCGCCGCCACCGACTCCGTGATCATCGTCGGCGCCGTGATGCTGGCCTTCGTGAGCAGGTTTTGGTGGGGAGAGTCGGCCGCGAGCTTCGCAGCAATCGCCGCCGACTATTGGATTGTCGCGCTGACAATCATCGGCTCGTGGATTATCAGCCTCAGCGCGTACCACTCTCGTGATGCTCGGGTGGTGGGAATCGGTCTCGACGAGTATCGCCGCGTCGTCAACGCGAGCGTCGTCACTTTCGGCCTGTTGGCGATAATATTCCTCATGTTCAAGGTGGACATTGCTCGCGGGTTCTTCGTCCTTGCTCTCCCATTAGGGATTGCGGGTCTCGCTCTGAATCGCATGCTCTGGCGCAAATGGCTCACCCGCCAACGGCGAGAGGGGATGTACCTTCACCGAGCAATCGTGGTTGGCGACGAGGCGGACGTCGAATATGTCATTAAACAGATCGACAAGCGTGGAGTATCTCTCTACCACGTCATCGGCGCGGCACTCACCGGATCGACCGAGGGGTCGATCACCGTCAATCGCCATCAACTCCCGATTGTCTCTTCACTGTCCGATGTCGCAGAGGCGGCCTCCTGCCTCGGCGTGGACGCGGTCATCGTCGCGGGCAATCCAGGCAACGGGGCAACCTACATTCGCGATCTTGGGTGGGACCTCGAGGGATCGCCCACCGAGCTGGTCGTCGCATCCCAGTTGACCAACGTCGCGGGCCCGCGCATTCACTTCCGCCCCGTCGAGGGGCTTCCCCTGATGCACGTGGAATTGCCGCAGTTCGGCGGCGGACGTCACCTTCTCAAGCGGGCCGTCGACGTGATCGCCTCTGGCCTTGCTCTGATTCTCCTGATGCCGCTGCTGCTCGTTATCGCGTGGCTCGTGCACCGCGATAGCAGTGGCCCCGTCCTGTTCCGGCAGCAGCGCATCGGGCGTGGTGGTCAGCCGTTCCACATGCTGAAATTCCGGTCCATGGTCGCAACGGCCGAGGATGATTTGGCGGGGCTGCTCGACAAGAATCAGGGCGCCGGGGCGCTCTTCAAGATGAAGAACGACCCTCGCGTCACCCGCGTTGGCGAATTCCTTCGCAAGTACTCGCTCGACGAGTTGCCCCAATTGTGGAACATCTTGGTCGGCGACATGAGTCTCGTCGGTCCCCGCCCACCGCTCGAGCGGGAGGTAGCCACCTACGAGAACCACGTGCACCGCCGGCTTTACATCAAGCCCGGGCTCACTGGCATGTGGCAGGTCAACGGACGCTCGGACCTGGACTGGGACGAGAGCGTGCGCCTCGACCTGTACTACGTCGAAAACTGGTCGCTTGCCGGCGACCTGGTCATCATGTGGCGCACCCTCAAGGTGATCCGCGGCGCTGTCGGCGCCTACTAACTACCAAAGGTCGGGCTGAGCGCGTGGATGCAACAAGAAGAATGTCGAATCGATTGAGGATGCGGGTCGCGACAGCGACAGTGGCGGTGTTCGCCCTCCTGGGGTCCGTGTTCGCGTTCGGCACCGTGGCCAGCGCAGTCGGCCACTGTGGGCCGGACGCGACCGTCATCGCGTGCGAGAACAGCAAGCCCGGCACGAGCCCCAATGTGTGGGACATCGACGGCGCCGGCGACTCGTCGATCCAGGGGTTCGCGACCGACATCAGTGTCAATGTCGGCAGCCGCATCGACTTCAAGATCGACACGAATGCCTCGTCGTACACCATCGACATCTACCGGACCGGGTACTACCAAGGCCTCGGTGCCCGCTTCATCACCGCCGTCACCCCGTCCGTTCCCCTTCCACAGAACCAGCCCGAGTGCCTCACGGAGGCCGCTACCGCCCTCTACGACTGCGGCACATGGCGTGTGTCTGCCTCGTGGAACGTTCCCTCCGATGCGGTCTCCGGTGTCTACATCGCCCTGCTCAGCCGCGGCGGTGGGGCCGCCAGGAGCCACATCACCTTTGTCGTGCGTGACGATTCGAGTACCTCCGACATCCTCTTCCAGACGTCGGACCCGACGTGGCAGGCGTACAACTCCTACGGCGGGGCAAGCACCTACGGCGGCGGGCAGAACGGACGTGCCTACAAGGTCAGCTACAACCGGCCCTTCGCCACGCGGTCCGGGCTGACCGCACGCGACTTCTACTTCAGCGGCGAGTACGCCATGGTTCGATTCATCGAACGCAACGGTTACGACGTCAGTTACGCGAGCGGAATCGACACCGACCGCAACGGTGCGAACCTGCTCAAACACAGAGTCTTTCTCTCCGTTGGACACGACGAGTACTGGTCCGGTGCGCAGCGGGCCAACATGGAGGCCGCCCGCGACGCCGGCGTCAACCTTCAGTTCCTCACCGGCAACGAGGGCTACTGGCGAATGCGCTACGAACCGTCGCCGTCGGAGGGCACCGCGTACCGCACTCTCGTCACCTATAAGGAAACGTTGAGCAATGCGAAGATTGACCCCTCGCCCGAGTGGACCGGCACTTCGCGGGACCCGCGCTTCGCCCCCCAGTCGGCCGGCGCGGGCCGGCCCGAGAACAATCTCACCGGCACCATGTACATGGTGAACTCTGTGGATCTGCCGGTGACGGTGTCGTCCGCCGAGGGAAAGACTCGGCTCTGGCGCAACACCTCCCTCACCTCCCTCGCTACCGGCACCAAAGCCGAACTGGCTCGCTCCACGGTCGGATACGAGTCGAACGAAGACATCGATAACGGCTTCCGACCCGAGGGTTTGATCCGACTGTCGACAACGACGGGCTACGCCCCGGAATATCTCCAGGACTACGGATCGATCGTTCGCCCGGGCACGACCACGCACAACACGACCCTGTATCGAGCCCGGAGCGGCGCGCTCGTGTTCTCCACGGGCAGCATCCAGTGGTCGTGGGGCCTCGACCAGACGCACGACGGGGATGGTGCGCCCGCCGACAGCCGGATGCAGCAGGCCCAGGTGAACCTGTTCGCCGATATGGGCGCCCAGCCCAGCACTCTCATGAGTGGGCTCGTCGCTACGCAGGCCAGCTCGGACCGCACACCCCCCACGGTGTCCATCACCTCGCCGGCCCAGAACTCCACGATCTCGAACGGATCGCTCGTCACTGTCTCGGGCACCGCGGCTGACGTGGGCGGCGTAGTGGCCGGAGTCGAGGTCTCCACCGATGGCGGGGCACGTTGGCACCCGGCCCAGGGCACCACAAACTGGAGCTACAGTTACGGTCAGCGCGGCAGCGGAACACAATCGATACGCGTGCGCGCAATTGACGACAGCGCCAACTATCCCTCCACCCCCGCATCCGTCGTCCTGTCTGTGCCCGGCCCGTACAGCGCGTTCGGGAACGACGTTCCCAAGGTGGTGGACTCCGGCGACGGAGCCGCCGTCGAGCTGGGGCTTCGTTTCAGCCCGGAGGTCGGCGGGTTCGTCACCGGAGTGCGGTTCTACAAGAGCGCCGCGAACCTCGGCGTTCACACGGGCTCACTGTGGAGCTCAGCGGGAACGCGCCTCGCCACCGTGACGTTCTCCGGAGAGACCGCAGCCGGCTGGCAGACGGCGAAGTTCTCGTCGGCCGTGGCTGTCGCTGCTGGCCAGACGTATGTCGTCTCGTACACCGCGCCCCGAGGACGCTACTCACTCGAGAGGTACTACTGGCCCTACTCGGCAACCACTACTTCCCCGCTCTCCGTCACAAAACCGTTCGGGCAGCCGTTGCCCGGTGTGTACGGAACGGCGGGACAGTTCCCGAGCGAATCGTTTGAGAACTCGAACTACTTCGTCGACGCGCTCTTCGACTCGGTCGACACCACACCGCTGGCAGCGACCACGCAGTGGCCACAACCGGGTATGAAAGACGTGCCGGTGAACACCGACGTAAGCGCGGCGTTCTCCAGCCCGGTCGTGGCCAACTCGGTCACCGCGACCGTTGCCAACCCGGCGGGCACAAACGTGGTCGGCACCACCAGCTACAACGCCACTACCCGCACCGTGCAGTTCACCCCGAGCGCAGCGTTGGCGGGGAACACGACCTACACGGTCACTCTCGACGCCGTCGCGTCGACCGGCGGCTCTCTCGTCACGGGCCGGACCTGGTCGTTCACAACGGTCGACACCCGCGCCGTCGGCGACTGCCCCTGCAGCCTGTTCCCCGGAGCGGTTCCCACAGTGCTTGAAACCGCTGACCCCGGACCGGTGACGCTCGGCGTGCGATTCACCGCTCTATCCACCGGCACAATCACGGGGATGAAGTTCTACAAGGGCCTGAGCAATACCGGCACCCACACGGGAACGCTGTGGACCGCGTCTGGTCAGTCGCTCGGCACCGCCACGTTCTCTAACGAGTCAGCGTCGGGGTGGCAGTTCGTCAACTTCGCCCAGCCGATCGCGGTTCAGGCCGGTAGCGACTATGTCGCCTCTTATCGCGCCAACGTTGGCGCGTACTCCTCGACGGTCGGAGCTTTCACCGGTGCCGGCTTCGAGCGGGGACCACTCGCGGTCGGAACTTCGGCAGGGCTGTACACCTACGGCAACGGCGTCCCCACCTCCACATCGACGACGAACTACTTCGTCGATGTGGTCTTCGCCTCCTCGGGCACGCCGACTCCGTTGAGCGTTGTCTCGAGCAGTCCGACTGCGGGGCAGACCGAAGTCCCGCAGTCGGCTGTTGTCTCCGCCGTTCTGTCCGCGGCGCCTTCGGAACCGCCGACGCTCACGGTCTCGTCGTCGGCCGGGCCGGTGATCGGCACGGTGGGCTGGAACGCGACGACACGCACGATCACCTTCACTCCCAGCTCTCCCCTCGCCGCCTCGACGCCATATACGGCGCAGGTTGCGGTCGCTGGGACGCCCGTGACGGGCGGCAGCTTCTCGTTCACAACGGCGGCCACCACCACGACGACCGGTCAATTCACCCTGCTCGGAGACCAGGCGCCAACGACGGCCGCCTCGACCGATCCCGACGCGGTCGAGCTGGGCATGGCGTTCACCGTGTCCCAGCCTGGGACGGTGACCGGCATCCGCTTCTTCAAGGGCACCGGCAACTCGGGCACCCACCGCGGCACTCTCTGGTCGTCGGCCGGCCAGAACCTCGCTTCGGTGACCTTCACCAACGAGACGGCCACGGGTTGGCAAACCGCGAACCTGCAATCCCCCGTCACTCTGACCGTCGGCCAGCGATATGTCGTCTCCTACCTCGCTCCGAACGGCCGATACGCGCTCACGAGCAACTACTTCAACACCCCGCGCACCAACGGCCCGATCACCGCCGACACGACTTCAAACGGTCGCTACCGCTATGGCTCGACAGGCGGATTCCCCACCGCATCGTGGAACGCGTCGAACTACTTCGTCGATATCGTCTTCGTGACCGGCGGCACGGTGGAACCGGTACCGGTTTCTGTCACTTCGACCAGTCCGACCGCAGGGCAGACCAACGTCACACCCTCCATCACGGTGTCCGCGGGGCTGTCGGCCGACAGCGCAACCGGAACTCCAGCCCTCGCCCTCACCAGCGCCGCGGGAGGCGTGGCGGGTGTCTCGACCTATAACGCCCAGACGCGGACCGTGAGCTTCACCCCGAACGCGGTACTGGCTTGGTCCACTCAATACACGGCAGCGGTGACGATCGGTGGATCAGCGGTCGCTGGCGGAAACTGGTCGTTCACCACCGCAGCGGCCCCGGTCTCGGGCGGGGAGGTATTCACGCTCCTGGGGACCCAGACCCCGCAGGTTGCCGCGGAAGCCGACACCAGCGCGGTCGAACTGGGCATGGCATTCACTGTCTCCCAGGCTGGTCAGGCGACCGGCGTGCGCTTCTACAAAGGCTCAGGAAACGGCGGCACGCACGTCGGATCCCTGTGGTCTGCCACAGGGCAGCGTCTTGCCTCCGTGACCTTCACCGGCGAGACGGCGACCGGATGGCAGAGTGCGTCCTTCGCGTCCCCCGTCAACCTGGCGGCTGGATCACGATATGTCGTTTCCTACCTTGCACCCCAGGGGCGATACGCGGCGACGGCCAATTACTTCACCACGCAGCGAACCAGTGGCCCGCTTACCGCGGATACAACGAACAACGGGCGCTACCTGTACGGCTCGGCCGGCGGGTACCCGACCGGGACCTGGAATGCGACGAACTACTTCGTGGATGTGACCTTCACGACGACAACCTCTACGCCGACCGCCGTGACCGTGACCTCGACGACACCCGCGAGCGGAGCGACCGGTGTCGCCCCGACCACAACCGTGACCGCGCAACTCGCGAACGTCGGCACCAGAACGCCAACACTCGCACTCGCCGGTCCCTCCGGCGCGGTCGCGGGAGCAACAAACTGGAACGCCACGGCAGGCACCCTCACCTTCACCCCAAGCACGGCCCTCACCGCGAGCACCACCTACACGGCCACGGTGTCCATCGATGGCACCGTGCTCGCCGGCAGCGCCTGGAGCTTCACGACCGCCGCGGCCACACCGACCGCCGTAACCGTGACCTCGACGACACCCGCGAGCGGAGCGACCGGTGTCGCCCCGACCACAACCGTGACCGCGCAACTCGCGAACGTCGGCACCAGAACGCCAACACTCGCACTCGCCGGTCCCTCCGGCGCGGTCGCGGGAGCAACAAACTGGAACGCCACGGCAGGCACCCTCACCTTCACCCCAAGCACGGCCCTCACCGCGAGCACCACCTACACGGCCACCGTGTCCATCGATGGCACCGTGCTCGCCGGCAGCGCCTGGAGCTTCACGACCGCCGCGGCCACACCGACCGCCGTAACCGTGACCTCGACGACACCCGCGAGCGGAGCGACCGGTGTCGCCCCGACCACAACCGTGACCGCGCAACTCGCGAACGTCGGCACCAGAACGCCAACACTCGCACTCGCCGGTCCCTCCGGCGCGGTCGCGGGAGCAACAAACTGGAACGCCACGGCAGGCACCCTCACCTTCACCCCAAGCACGCCGCTGGCGTGGAGCGCCTCCTACACGGCGGCAATTCTGATCGACGGGACCGCGCTCACCGGAGGAGGGTGGTCGTTCACGACCGCGGCGGTGCCACCGACCGTCGCGGTGACGACGATCTTCCCCGAGAACAGCACGCCAGTGAACGCGAACTGGGACGACCCGAACGCGGTGCAGGTCGGCACACGATTCCAAACGTCGGTCGCCGGAACCATCACCGGCATCCGGTATTACAAAGGCGCGCTGAACACGGGTACCCACACGGGCTACCTGTGGAACGCCGCTGGACAGCGCCTCGCTCAGATCTCCTTCACCAACGAGACGGCAAGCGGGTGGCAGGTGGCCATGCTGAGCACGGCCGTCGCGATCGTGCCCGGGGTCGAATATCGGGTGAGCCTGCACTCGACAACAGGCCGGTACGCCGTCGACCTGAACGGTCTTTCCGCAACGATCTCAAGCGGCCCGCTGACCACCTTTGCCCCTGGTGGTGCCTACACCTACAGCACCAACTATCCCGGCACGGTGACCACCCACAACTTCTGGGTCGACGCTTTGTTTGCTGCCAATCCTTGAGTAACGTTTCTTGTACATCTGGGGGATCCATGACGAAAAAACTGAATGTTGCCGTGGTCGGGGCCGGGTATTGGGGCCCCAATCTCGCGCGAAACTTCCGCAGCAGCCGGGAGTGGGATCTCGCCGCTGTGTGCGATCTCGATCGAGATCGCGCGCAGCGGGTCTCTGACCTGGTCGGCGGCGTCGCCGTCGTGACGAGCCTCGACGATGTGCTCGCGGACCCGAGCATCGACGCCGTCGCGGTCGCGACCCCGGCGAATACCCATCATGCGATCGTGCTCGCGGCCCTGAGAGCAGGCAAACACGTCGTGGTCGAAAAGCCACTTGCTCCCTCCCGCACCGAGGGCGCCGAAATGGTGGCGGTGGCGGCAGAGCTCGGCCTCGTACTGATGACCGACCACACCTATTGCTACACCCCCGCAGTGATGAAGATCCAGGAACTCATCGCGGACGATGCGCTTGGTGAGGTCCTGTTTATCGACTCCGTGCGGATCAACCTCGGACTGATCCAGCCGGACGTCGATGTCTTCTGGGACCTCGCCCCACACGACCTCTCGATCATCGACTTCATCCTGCCAGGCGGGCTCGCCCCCGAGACCGTGTCTGCTCAGGGGGCCGACCCGCTCCGCACCGGCAAATCCTGCATCGGGTATCTCTCAATGCCGATCGGCGACGGAGCCATCGCCCACGTGCACGTGAACTGGCTCAGCCCCACCAAGATCCGACAAATGGTCGTCGGAGGCACGAAGCGCACGCTCGTCTGGGACGATCTCAACCCGCAGCAGCGCTTGAGCGTCTATGACCGCGGCGTGGAAATCAGCCGCGAATCGTTGTCGAGCGCCGAACGCGCCGCCGCATCGGTCTCCTACCGGCTGGGCGACACCTGGTCGCCCGCGCTCCCGGAGACTGAGGCTCTTTCGTCAATGGCTACCGAATTCGCGCACGCGATCGCCGAGCACAGGACTCCGCGTACCGACGGCTCGGCGGGCCTGCGTGTGCTGTCCGTGCTCGATGCCGCGACCCGCAGCCTTGCGAATGCCGGAACTGCATCGGTAGTCCACTCCGAACTGAACGCCCTGGAGGTAGCTTCATGACATCGATTTCCGGATCCCGCATTCTCGTGACCGGTGGCGCCGGTTTCATCGGAAGCCACTTGGTCGACACCCTGCTCGCCCGAGGCGCCGCCGAAGTGCGTGTGCTCGACAACCTGACCAACGGCACGGAGGACAACCTCGCTCATCTCCACGGCGAGGCGAGATTCTCCCTCACTGTCGGAGACATCCGCAGTGCCGACGCGCGCGCGGCCGCCATGAACGGCGCCGAGGTCGTCTACCACCTCGCATGCCTGGGAGTTCGCCACAGCCTGCACGACCCGTTCGAGAACCACCGCGTCAATGCCGAGGGTTCGCTGCAGATGCTCGAAGAGGCACGCGAGCGAGGTGTTGGGCGCTTTGTTTACGTGAGTACGAGTGAGGTCTTCGGCACCGCCCAGTACGCTCCGATGGACGAACGCCACCCTACGTGGCCGGAGACCGTCTATGGCGGAGGCAAGCTCGCCGGGGAGGCCTACGCGCGGGCATACTTCCGCACCTACGGCATGGACACCGTCGTGGTCAGGCCGTTCAACACATACGGTCCTCGTAGCCACTTCGAGGGCGACAGCGGCGAAATTCTGCCGCGGACGATCGTTCGGATGCTCTCGGGTCAGAGGCCCGTAATCTACGGAGACGGAGAACAGACACGCGACTTCATGCACGTGTCCGACACCGCCACGGCGCTCGCACTGTTCGGGGACGCCGACGGGGTCAGCGGCGAGACCTTCAATCTGGGTTCGGGCACCGAGATCTCGATGAACGAGCTCTGCACGGTCGTCGCCGACACGGTGGGACGGCCCGATCTCACCGCCGAGCACCTCGAGGCGCGGCCCGGTGACGTGCGTCGACTCATCGGGGATCCGTCCCACACCCACGAGCTGACCGGATTCGCTCCGCGGATCAGCTTTGCCGAGGGCATCACGGAGCTCACACAGTGGTTCCGTGAACGTCAACATGAGTCGCCCGAGATGATCGACCAGGTTGAAGTCCGTAATTGGCTGCCGGCGGGTGTGAACTAATGGGTCGCGTCAACGTCATGATCCCGTGGCTCGGTGACGAGGAAATCGAAGCCGTCGCCTCGGTTATCCGCTCCGGCTGGGTCGCGCAAGGGCCGCGCGTCGCTGCCTTCGAAGAGGCCTTCGCCACGGCGATGGATGCGGCCCATGCGGTCGCCACGTCCAACTGCACGACAGCGCTGCACCTCGCGCTGGTTGTTTCCGGGGTAGAACAGGGCGACGAAGTAGTCGTTCCGTCGTTCTCGTTCATCGCCACCGCGAACGCGCCGACCTATGTCGGCGCCATTCCCGTGTTTGCCGACGTTGAGGCGGCAACCGGCAACGTCACAGCGGAGACAATCGCCGCTGCTCTCACCGACCGCACCCGCGCCGTCATCGTCGTCGACCAGGGTGGGACCCCCGTCGACCTCGACCCCATCCGCGCGTTGTGCGATCCTCGCGGCATCACCGTGATCGAGGATGCCGCATGCGGCGCAGGATCACGCTACAAGGGTCGCCCTGTCGGTGCGGGAGCGGAACTCACCGCGTGGTCATTCCACCCTCGCAAGGTGTTGACCACGGGCGAGGGCGGAATGCTCACCACGAGCCGGCCTGAGTGGGCTGCCCGGGCGCGACGGCTCCGTGAACACTCAATGAGCGTGTCAGCAGCGGACCGCCACAGCGAGCTGGTGTCCGCGCCCGAGGTGTATGAAGAGGTCGGCTTCAACTACCGGATGACCGACCTGCAGGCCGCGGTCGGAATCGTGCAACTCGGCAAGCTCCCCGCGATGGTGGAACGGCGCCGTGAGATCGCGTCCGCGTACGCCGCGGCGATCACCACGATTCCCGGACTGCGCTTGCTCACCGACCCGGCTCACGGGACGTGCAATTTCCAGTCGCTGTGGGTGGAAATCGGAAACGAGTACCCGCTCAACCGCGAGGAGCTCCTTCTCAAGCTTGCCGACGAGGGAATCTCTGCGCGTCGAGGAATCATGGCGGCCCATCGCCAGCCCCCTTATGCGGGTGGCGTGTCGATCCGGGGTCCGCTTCCGGTGACCGAGCGGTTGACCGAACAGACCCTCATCCTGCCGGTCTACCACCAGCTCAGCGAGGAGGATCAGCGCTCGGTCATTGATGTCCTGCTCGCACCAGCCGCGGTTCCGGCAAATGGCTGACCTGATTCTCGTCGCGGCAAGCGGGCTGGCGCGCGAAGTACTTGCGGTCATCCGCTCGGCGGGCCACGACCGCGTAATCGGCTTCGTCGACGACGACGAGGCGAAGTGGGGAACCACGCTCAGCGGTCTGCCGATCTTCGGCGGCATTCATGCGGCCGAAGATTTTTCTGGTGCCCAGTTGGTTCTGTGCGCGGGCAAGGGTATCCACCGTGAGGGCATTGCGCGTCGACTGGGTGCCCTCGGCTATCGGGATGACGACTACGCGACAGTCGTACATGAGTCGGTTGAGGTCCCTCCGACCTGCTCAGTGGAGCACGGGAGCATCCTTCTCGCTGGGGTAGTCCTTACGACAGACGTCACCGTTGCCAGACACGTTGTCGCCATGCCGCACGTCACGCTCACGCACGACAACGTGATCGGATCCTTCGTCACGCTGTGCGCTGGGACGACCTTGGGAGGGGGCGTCACCGTGGGTGAACGCGCCTACCTCGGGATGAGCTCGAGTGTTCGCGAGGGTGTGCACATCGGTGCCGACGCCGTGCTGGGAATGGGTGCCGTCCTGACACGCGACATGCCGTCTGCCCAGACATGGTACGGCGTGCCGGCTCGGCCAGACTTCGCGACCTCCGAGATTCCGCGATGAAGGTACTTGTGTATCCCCACATGATGGAGATGGGCGGGAGTCAGATGAACGCCCTGGAACTCGCCCGCCAGATGGGTGATCAAGGGCATGAATTGGTCGTGTTTGCGCCGGACGGGGAGCTCGTCGAACTAGCGAGTGCCTGGGGCTTGGAGGTCGCTCGCGCCCCTGTCGCCCACTCATGGCCATCGATGCGGAATATGGTCGCGCTTGACCGCCTCGTCCGGGAGCGTGCCATCGATGTCGCGCACGCCTACGAGTGGGGGCCCGCGGTCGAACTCGCCTTCGGCTCCCACCTGCTACGACGCACCCCACTGGTGGTGTCGGTCATGTCGATGGACGTTCCCGCCCATATTCCGACCCACCTCCCGCTCATCCTCGGTACACGGAACCTGATCGCGACTCAGATCGGGTTGCGCCCCGATCTCCAACTCATCGAGCCCCCGGTGGACACGACGACAAATTCACCGACGGATGCTGTGACGTCGCGAGGTCGATGGAGATTCCGCACTGACGAAATTGTCATCTCTGTCGTCTGTCGTCTGGTGACGGAACACGAGAAGGTGCAGGGTGTTCTGGCCGCGATCGATACCGTCGATACGCTCGCGGACAGTCACCCCGTCCGGCTTCTCATAGTGGGCGACGGGGAGGGACTCGAGCAGGTCCGCGCCCGCGCGAATGCGGTCAACTCACGACGCGGAGCTGAGACCGTGATCGTCACCGGGCGTCTGCTCGACCCGCGGGAGGCCTACGACGCGGCGGACATCATGTTCGGCATGGGTGGGTCCGCTATCAAGTCGATTGCTTTTGGTAAGCCACTCGTCGTCCAAGGCAGTGGTGGGTTCTGGCGCCTGCTGGACGAGAGCTCGCTCCCGATATTCCTTGAGCAGGGCTGGTTCGGTCACGGCGGGGGTGGAACGTCAGATCTGATCCGCGAACTCCGTAAGCTGCTCGACAACGAGGACCACCGAAGCCGTCTCGGGGCGCTCGGCCGTTCTATCGCCGTCGAACGATTCAGCCTCCTCAGCGCGTCGTCACGTCTCGAGGAGATCTATCGAACCGCCGTGGACGCACCGACGGTAGCGGCAGCCAAGTCCTTGTCTCTCGGGCAATCCGCGATTGAACTCGCAAAGTACAAGACCGTCATGGGCTCGCGCAGGGTGCGCACCTCCATGCTCAGGAGGAAGTCGACCGCGCCACCGGCCGGGGGCCATCATGAAGACCGACGGTGAAGAGCTGCACGGCACGGTACGTCGAGGGGTGATGTGGAGCTCCGGGAGCAATCTGCTGTTGAGGCTCGGTGGCGTGCTTGTCGGAATCGTGCTCGCGAGGCTGCTCACACCTGAGCAGTTCGGCGTGTACGCCGTCGCGCTGACCGTACAAGGCGTTCTCATGGCCGTCGCCGACTTCGGGTTGAGCGCAGACCTCATCCGAGCGCGCAACCCGGCGCCCAGGGCGCCGACTGTGGCCTCGCTCGGCCTGGTCACCGGAACCATACTCACGCTCTCGATGGCATTCAGCGCACCCGCCGTCGCTACCGCACTCGGAAGCCCGTCCGCGGCTCCCGCGATCAGCGTGCTCGCGACAACCCTCCTCCTGGCGGGTGCGGGCGTCGTCCCATTTGCGATGCTTCAGCGACGATTTGACCAAAAAACCCTATTCCTGATCGGGATCATCGACTTTGTGGTCAGCACGACGATAACGCTGCTCCTTGTGGCCGCGGGCTGGGGGGTCATGGCCCTCGCCGTTGGTCGGGTCGTCGCTCAGGTGGGGTCACTGATTCTTCAGTTTGCTCTCTCAGGCGAGCGCCCGCGGTACGGCTTCAACCGCGCGGAGATCGGCTCGATCCTCCGATTCGGTGTGCCCGTCTCTGCCGCCAATGTGCTGTCCTGGGCGCTTCTGGGAATCGACAAAGTCGTCATCGCGATCCTACTTGGCCCGGTCGCGCTGGGGCTCTACGTGTTGGCATTCAACATCTCCGCATG
Organism: Marisediminicola sp. UYEF4; assembly: GCF_040546025.1. Taxonomy (NCBI): domain Bacteria; kingdom Bacillati; phylum Actinomycetota; class Actinomycetes; order Micrococcales; family Microbacteriaceae; genus Marisediminicola; species Marisediminicola sp. UYEF4. The sequence continues at coordinate 87,768 of NZ_JBEPNA010000012.1, forward strand.
GCCGATGACAGCCGTCGGGCAGGTGGTACGGTCCGTCGCGATGCCGATGTTCGCGCGAACTTTGCACCTGCCTCGCGATCACAGCCTCGGCGGCGCCGTTGCCCTCACGTGGGCGCTCTCGCTGCCAATCGCGGCCGGACTTGCAACGCTAGCTGGCCCCCTGGTCAACGTCGTCTATGGGGAGCGTTGGGCGGCGGCGGCCACTGTGCTCGCCGTCCTCGCGCTATTCGGTGCACTGAGGGCGACCTTCGACGTCTTCGTCGCCTATCTGCTTGCCCATGGAGCCTCGGGCGCGATCGTGGTCGTGCAGGTGCTCTGGATCGTGGCGCTGCTGCCCACAATGTACTTCGGAACCACGTGGTTTGGGATAGTCGGCGCGGGAGTCGCGCACGTTGTCGTATCGATCTTCATTGTCGCGCCTGCCTACCTCATCGTGCTCCGGCGGGTGGGCGCGCGCCTCCCGTCGATCGGTTCTGCGATCTGGCCGCCCATTTTGATGGTGCTACCCGCCGTGGGGGGCGCGATCCTAGTGTCAGCGCTGATTGCCGAACAATGGATCGTCCTCGTCGTCGGAGGAGCATTCGGCGCCGCTGCCTATGCACTTCTGAGCTATCGCTGGATCCGGCGACGGCTGAAGCGCATGCGTGACACCGAGACGGCCAGCGATTCGCATCTCGGCAGCGAGGACGTCGTGAACACATGACAAGCTGGCAAATGAACAAGGGGAATGCCTGATGCGATCAGCAACGATGAGTGTGCCACTAGTCGATCTGGGTGTCCAGCATCGTCAAATCGCCGACGTCGTCAGCGCGGGAATCAGCGCGGTAATGGTCCACCAAGGTTTCATACTCGGACCAGAAGTCGAACAATTTGAGCGGGATTTCGCCGACTACTGCGGGGTGCAGCACGCCCTCGGGGTCGGCAACGGCACCGACGCTCTCGAACTCGCTCTCCGCGCCGCAGGAATCGGACGCGGCGACGAAGTCATCGTGCCCGCAAACACCTACGTCGCTACGGCGGAGGCCGTCATGCGCGCCGGTGCCGAGATTGTCCTCGTCGACAACGATGACAACTACCTCATCGATCCCGACTCGGTAGCCGAACATCTCACATCCAAGACCCGCGCGATCATGGCCGTGCACCTCTACGGCCAGACAGCCCCCGTTGAGGTACTCCGGCAGATCGTCGGACCCGGCGTGATCATCGTGGAGGACGCGGCGCAGTCGCAGGGCGCACTGCGACAGGGCGCGCGGGCCGGATCGCTCGGGCATATCGCGGGCACCAGCTTCTACCCCGGCAAGAACCTCGGCGCCTATGGTGACGCCGGTGCCGTTATGACGAACGACTCGGAGTACGCCCACCACATCGCTCAGCTGCGCAACCACGGCGGCATCCGCCGCTATGAGCATGTCGAGATCGGCGTCAACTCCCGTATGGACAGCATCCAGGCCGTCGTGCTGTCGGCCAAGCTCGCACTTCTGGACGGCTGGAACAGTGAGCGAAGGGCAGCAGCGGCGCTCTACGACGAACTGCTCGCCGGTACCCCGCAGATCGTGACCCCAACCACGGCTGAAGGCAACGAACACGTATTCCACCTGTACGTAGTGCGGGCACCCGAACGTGACCGTGTCGTCGCTGGGCTCGTCTCGAGGGGCGTGGGGGCATCGGTGCACTATCCGGCTCCGATCCACCGACTTCCCGCGTTTCGGCACCTCGCGGGGATTGACGGATCGCTCCCCCGTGCCGAAGAATACTCAGACCAGATTCTGTCGCTTCCGATGTTCCCCGGGATCACGCCCGAACAGCAGGAATACGTCGCAGACTCAGTGAGATCGGTGGTGGGGGAATCAGCATGATGTCGCAAACGCTGTCTGCTCCGATTGTGCGACGCCTGCGAGGCGATCACATCAGCCAGAGCCCGCAGCGTCGCTCAACCGTCACAGTCATCATCCCCTGCTTCAATTACGCCCGGTTTCTACCCGGTGCGATCGCGAGCGCGCTCGACCAGCGCGATATCGACATTGACGTTATCGTCGTCGACGACTCCTCAACCGACGGTTCCCTGGCCGTGGCCCGGCGCATCGCGCGGGATGATGCCCGGGTGCAAGTCATCGCCCACGCACACAATCTCGGCCCGGTTGCCGCGTTCAACGACGGCCTCGCCATGGCTAGCGGGGAGTTTCTCATCCGCCTCGACGCCGACGACCTCCTGACGCCGGGGTCTGTCGCACGATCGGTGGCCCTCGCCGAGAAGCATCCGCAAGTCGGCATGGTTTATGGCTACCCGGTCCACTTCAGCGGGAGTGCTCCAGCGTCACACCGTGACCGCGCGAAATTCTGGGACATCTGGTCCGGAGCGAGCTGGCTCGAGCGACGCTGCCAGCTGGGCGTCAATTGCATCACCTCCCCCGAGGTTCTCATGCGCGCAAGCGTTGTCGACAGGGTCGGGGGCCAGCGGGCGCTGGCACACACCCACGACATGGAGATGTGGTTTCGCCTCGCACGCGACTCGGATGTCGGCTGGGTCGGCGGCTGCGACCAAGCCCTGCATCGGGACCACCCGGACAGCCTCTCAGCCAGGCAGGTGGACGTCATGACTGATTTTCACGAGCGTGTGGATGCCTTCCGGCTTCTCTTCGAGGACGGCATGGGGGACGTGTCGGAGAACGCCCGCCTCTTTCGTTTGGCACGGATGGCTCTCGCTAACGAGGCGCTCTCCCGCACGGTATCGGCGTACGCCAAGGGGCGCGGCGCCACACCTGAGTCGGAGGGATACCTGTCGTTCGCCCGCGGGCTCGGAGTCGACTTGGGCGGACTCCGCGCGGCGACCAGTTTCGCCCGAGCCGAGCGCCTCGGGCCCGTCCGGTCGCGGCGCTCTCCCCAGCTGTTGGGCTGGGCTGCGTTGTACAGGGTGACTCGCGAACTGGGTGCGCCTGTTCGTCGATCGAGGGGAATCTGATCCACCCATGCCACTTTTGAGCAATGCCAGCAAGGTCGTGCGAGCTTTTCGACAGCACGGGATATCTGGAGTCGCCGAGAAGCTCACCCGACGCGCCAACGAGCGCTGGGGTGCGCTCGGCGAACCGCTCCACCTCCTCTCGGATGACGTCGTCGATTCCTCCTCCCTGGGGAGTCCGCCGCCAGCCGCCCCGAAGCCCTTCGGCGACAAACTGACGATCGGCTGGGTGATCACGCCGCCGGGACCGGCGTCGGGAGGACACACCACCATCTTTCGGTTCGTCGAGGCACTGGAATCGGCAGGGCACACCTGCGTGCTCTTCGTCTACGACGGGCAAGGCGGCGACGCGCGCCAGTACGAGAGCGTGATTCGCACTTGGTGGCCAAAGGTCAGAGCCGATGTGCGGACTGTACGAAACGGGATGCGGGGCATGGATGCCTATGTGGCAACCGCCTGGATGACCGCTCACGTGCTTGCACGCCATGCGAACCTCCCCGGAGAGCGGTTTTACCTCATTCAGGACTTCGAGCCGTATTTCTACCCGCGCGGCTCCGCATACGAGCTGGCAGAAGACACCTACCGCTTCGGATTCCGTCCCATCACCGTCGGGCATATGGTCGCCGACGAGCTGCAGGCCCGATTCGGACTCGAGAGCATCGTCGCCGAGTTCGGTTGCGACACGGCCACTTACCGGGTGACGAACACCGGCGAGCGCCGAGGCGTCGTCTTCTACGCGAAGCCAGGGACCGCCCGTCGGGGCTACGAACTCGGAGTACTCGCCCTCGAACTACTGAACCGCGCACGACCCGAGATCGAGATTCACACCTTTGGGGTCGAGGCACGCCGACTCCCATTCGCCGCGACGATTCACTCACACGTGGAGCCGGACAAGCTCAACGACCTGTACAACCAGTGCGGAGCGGGCCTGGCGTTGTCATTCACCAATATCTCGCTCATCGCCAACGAGCTCCTTGCGGCGGGCGTCGTTCCCGTAGTGAACGACTGGACCGGGACTAGGGCGGACCTGGCCAACGCGCACGTCGCATGGACACGGCCGAACCCGCGGGCCATCGCCGGCGCTCTTGCGGAGGCTGTGGACCGACAGCACACGGTCGGGGCGGCCGCGCTCCGCTCCAGTCTCGGCCAGATTTCCTGGCGTCCGGCTCAGGCCGCCGTCGTCGAGGCGGTTCAATCCGCCTGCGCCACTCCTGCCACCCACGAATCGACGCATTCATGACTCTGACAAGCATCTGGGCCGTTATTTCCCGCTGGCGCTGGGTAGTCATTCCGGGAATCCTGGTCGCCCTCGTGGGCGGCGCTGCCGCATTCTGGTACACCCCGTACACTCAGACGGTCGAAGCCCGCTATCTGTTTCTCTCGCCGGTCGTCGACACTAAGGGTGTCGCCGGAAACCCGTTCTTGCAGCTCGGCAACGGCGTCGCCCAGACCGTGGATATTCTCGCGGTGTCTCTCACCGATGGCGCCACCGAACGAAAGTACACCGAGGACGCCCCCACCCTCGAGTACGGCGCCACCAGGGACCGGGCTATCACCGCTCCCTTGATGGTGATAACTGTCACCTATACCGATGCCAAGGTGGCGTATGACACGCTTGATTCGCTCGGCAAAGATATGACTCGGCGCCTCGTGGCACTGCAGCAGGACGCCGGCGCTCCGCGAGGCCAATGGGTGACCATCACCCCCATCTCGCGGGACCCCGAACCGGAAGTGGGCTTCGAGGACCCGATCCGCAACGCCGTGATCGTCTTCGGCGGGGTCATGGCCCTTCTCCTTGCGATCGTCGCGCTTGCCGATCGCAGACGGTCGACGCGAGAGGGGCTGGTGCCCATGGCTCGGCGTGATCGGACGCCTCGGGGCCAGAGTCGGTGACCGTCGGGTTCCTTCCGAGTGTTCGCACGTTCGAGCCGCTCGTGGTGTTCCAGATCTACATGGGCTTGCTGGTGTTCTCACCGTCGATTTATGTCATCAAGCCACTCGGTGCCGCAGGCACCCCAGCGACGATCTTCGGGGTTCTTCTCCTCGTGCTGTGGCTGGTCGGCCGGACGACGAGTTTGCGCACCCCTCTGGGGCTGACCCCTATGCACTGGCTCGTCGCGGCCTTCGTGGTGGCCATGTTGATCGGATTCAGCGCCGGCATGCTCCGGCCGACAAACGTGATCGAGTATTCTTCTTCATTACGAGCGCTGATCACTCTCGCGTCGGGTGTGGGGGTCATTCTCTTCGCGATCGACACCATGGTCACGCCGGAGCAGATCACTGCGTTCCTCAACTCGATCGTCGGTGTCGGCACGGTGCTCGCTGTGATGGGCCTCGTGCAGTTCACGACCGGCTTCGATTTCGTTCAGGTCCTCCATCTTCCGGGCCTGACCCAGAACTCGGACTACGGCGGCCTCTACGAGCGATCCGGATTCGCACGCGTGAGTGGGACAGCTGTGCACTCAATCGAGTTTGCCTTTGTGGTCGGCGCGGTGCTCCCCATCGCAGGTCACTTGGCAGTCCATTCGTCGCGGGCTCAGTGGTGGAAGTGGCTCCCGTTCTTGCTGATGCTCGTGTCGCTGCCCTTGACGGTAGCGCGATCGGGCGCGGTGGCGATGGTCATCGGTCTCATTTTCGTCGGCGCAACCGCAACCGGCAAGCAAAGGTGGGCCTTGGTCATCGCGGCCGTCATCGCTGCCCTTGCCTTCAGGGCTGTGCTTCCGGGCCTGCTGGGCACGATTCGGTCCCTCATCTTCGGCGCCGCGGAAGACAATTCGATCACGGGTCGTCTCGAGGATGTGCGAGCGGTGACAGCGTTCGTTGCCGAGTCACCCTGGGTCGGACGTGGATTTGGGACATTCGTCCCTGAGCTTTACCGCACGCTCGACAACCAGTTCTTGGCCACCGCGATCGAAACGGGACTGATTGGCATCGCCGCGTTGCTGGCCCTGTTTCTTGGCGGAATCATCTCAGCGATTATTGCGGCTTGGAACGCGCGCGACGACCGCTTCCAACGCAATCGGGGACTCGCCCTGGCGACCGGGCTGTTCGCGACCTTTGTGCTGTCGTTTACTTTCGACTCGTTCGGGTTTCCGATGGCGTTCGGCATTCAATGCCTCATGTTCGGTTCGGTCGGGGCGTTCTGGCGGTTTCAGCGGTCCGGATCCCCCGGCTCGGCTGAATATCGCACACCGCTCGCCCGCGTGTCACGACGGTGGACCGCTATCGTCGTGGCTGTCGTCCTCGCAGTGCTCGCCCTCGGCGGACTGGCGACCCGGACCGCTCGGCCGTCATTTGAAGCGACGGGAACCATCGTTTTTCTCGCCCCACCGGATGGACCCAATAAATTCGACGACAAGATCGATATACCAGGCGTCTCCGAATTGATGCGGGTGATCATGGCAAGTCCTGATGTGCTGGTCAGACTGGCAGAGGACTCAGTGGCCGACTATGCGGTTGCCGTGGGTGACGGAAGCCTGGGGCCGCGCACCGATGTCATTGGCAGCGGCGAGTTGATGCGGATCGCCGCGAGGTCGGCTAGCGCCGAGGACGCTCTTCGGGACGCCGGCGTCGTGCGCCGGGAACTCGGCAATCAGCTTGATCTGATCCAGAATAATCGGGGCATCCCATCGGCACTCAAGGTGCGCCTTGATGGAAGCCTCGCGAACATCGAGGTTTACCAGCGGCCAGTCCGGATACCGGCCGCCGCCGCGGGAATTGTCGGCGTCGCACTTATTTGCGCAGTAGCCCTCATCGCTGCCGGAAGGCGCCTACCCGGCTGGCGTCTCCATCGCGCTCTCTCCAGGGAGGGCGTGATGGACCGGTGAGCTCGGCATTGCCGACGAAGACCATGGATCGACCACGATGGCGAGGCGCGGCTCAGGGGCGTCCTTGCGACGGGCCGGAAGCGACCTTCATTGCGATGGCGCGTCGGTAGCAGCCCACCAGCGCCTCGGTCGCCCGGTCCCAGGAGAGGAAGCCGCGCTGCCGCGTGCCGCGTGCCGACATGTCACCCAAACGTTGTGGATCGACCGCGAGCTCGGCGAGCTGTGCCGCGAGCGCGTCGACGTCTCCGACACGGTGTTCGAGGTAATCGACACCCGCCACCCCGATCGGCCCCGACGCCTCGCTCACGAGCGGGACGCATCCGCTCGCTTGAGCTTCTAAGATAACCAAGGCGCTGCCCTCGGTCCAACTCGGGAGGATGAGCACATCGCTCTCGGTCAGAATTCGGGCAATATCGGTCACGAAGCCCAGCTCCCGGACTCCGGGAGACTCGAGATCCGCCACAAGCGCCCGGCGATATTCGGGGATAATCGTTCCGGCGACGAGGAACTCTCCGTTCTCGATTTCCGCTCGCCGCCACGCGTCCAAGGCGACGTGCAGTCCCTTCGTCGGGTCGCCTCGTCCAACGAACACAGCGCGGAAGGGTTGTGTGCCCTCAGCGAGGGGTGCCTCGAGCCTTGCAGGAAACCGGACCAGGTCACAGCCGTAGCGATGCTGCAGCAGGCGACTCGGGTCGAACCCCTCCGCGATGAACTCCTGTCTCGCGTAGTCGGAAGGGACGAGGACGGCGGTCGCCGCGTCGTACTCCGCGATCTCTTTCATCAGCACCCGCTCATCCTGAGAATGCGAATGGTGGCGGGGCAGGGAGACCCCTGCGTGCTTCGATGCCGCCGCAGAGGCCCTCATGACGCTTGCGGTATGCGGATTCGGTGATTCGCGCACGGCGCCCGTGTGGAGCAGGGCAGCCTCCTGAAGGGTACGAAGGCACCCCCGAGGCCAGGTATGCACGATGTCGACGCGCTCGTTGTTCGCTCGGAGCCATCGTGCCACGCGCACGTCGTGGAAATCGTAGGCCCGTTGCACCCCGATCGCCCGGTGCGGAACGCGCCGCCCAGCGAAAACCATGGTCTCGTGCACGACGATCGACTCCGGCAGCTCGACCCCGCCGAGCGAGGTGCAGAACACGGCTAGAGCGACACCCGCACGCTCGAGGCCGAGGATTTGCTGGAGCGCTGTCTCCGCAATTCCCGGCCGGCCGAGGGTGTGGGGGAAGCTGTATGCCACACGAAGGGTTGGCCCATCATCAGCCAACCCCGTCCCCCAGACGCGCGCGTGCGGCAATGAACGACCCAAGCTCGCCGTGGTCGAGCCCGACGAATCGAGGCCCGTCCTCCGCCAATTGAGCGGTCGGGCGAGGTCGGAACGGCCAATTTGCTCGCCTTTCCTCGTCAGGTGCATTTTCCGTCAGGTCGTCGAACACACCGACATAAGCCTGTGCTTGCGCGCGCCAGTCGAGTTCTGTTGTGACACGATCGCGCGCGGCGAGGCCCAGGGAGACACGGCGTTGTTCGTCGTCGAGGAGCGACTCCACGGCGTCTGCGAACGCGGCGAGATCTCCGGACGGAATATAAAGCGCGGCATCGCCTCCCGACATGCGCGTTTCTATGAGGTCGAACGATACCGAAGGAAGCGCGTAAGCCATGTATTCCATCGTCTTGTTCATGGTCGACACATCGTTGAGCGGGGACTTCTCGTCAGGGCCGATCCCAATATCGGCCGCGCTGAGGTACTGGGCGATCGTCGCGAGGCCCACCCTGCCGGTGAAAAGAACATACTCGTCCAGCGCCAACTCGGATGATCTCACCTTGAGCTCCTCAAGACAGTCGCCGAATCCCATCACCACCGCCCGCACCCCCGTGCGTCCACGGCGGTGCACCAGTTCTTGGACAAGGTCCAGAACCACTTCGACGTTGTCCTGGGGCCCCATGATGCCGAGGTAGACGAGAAGGTGTTCCGCACCGGCCCTGAACTCCGGATCGGGATAGACCGGCCGCATGACCGTGGTGTCAGGACCGCTGCGCACGATGGTCACCGTGGCCGGGTTTCGGCCTCCCCTGGTCTCGGCCACCTTCTTGTACGAGGCATTCGTGGAGATGACTCGATCCGCTGTGCGGTACGTCATCCGCTCCAACCACAGCAGGCCCCGATATTGGATTCTCTGACCCAGCGACTGTGGAGTACCGAACCGCGACACGAACAACTCGGGATTCAAGTCGTGTTGGTCGAACACGAAACGCACTCCGCGCGCTCGCCAGAGGCGGGCGAGTAGCCAGTACGTGTCGGGCGGGTTGCAGGCCTGGATCACGTCGAAACCTCGCTCCCGTCGCACCCGAAGCGACAGGAGTGCCGTTCGGACCCACGACCAGACGAACTCCACCACGAAGCCCGCCACACCCTTCGCATCCGGTGCGGGACGGTACTTATAGATCCCGACACCGTCGATGATCGCAAAGCGAGGGTCGCCCGGGCCCTTCGGACAGATCACCGAGACACTGTACCCCTGCGCCGTAAGCGCCTGGCACTCGAGCCATACCCGCCGATCGAGCGGCACGGGCAGGTTCTGGACGATGATGAGCACGCGCGGATGGCGCATTCTGGTGACCTCCATCGTCGAGGCGCTCGACGCCCCAATAGTTTTGCTCACAATGTACCGGATGCTGGAGCCGCAATCTACGGGACCGATAGGCTGAAGTCATGTGTGGGATCGCGGGGATTCGTCGCTTCACGAAACCGGAGGTCGACGCGAGGGTACTCGCTGGCATGGTCGCGACCCTCCACCATCGTGGTCCTGATGACTCCGGATTCTGGCAGGAGGGCGGGATCGGCGTCGGGCACACGCGGCTCTCGATCATCGACCTCGCGGGATCCCGGCAGCCCATGGTCAGCGCGGACGGTCGATGGGTCCTCGTCTTCAACGGTGAGATCTTCAACTACCGCCAATTGCGCGCCCAGCTGAGCTACCCGTTCACCTCTGACGGTGACACCGAGGTCATTCTCGCGGGGATCGTGGCGCACGGCCTCTCATTCATCGAGAGTCTCCTCGGACAGTTCGCGCTCGCTCTGGTCGACCGCGACACCGGCAGCGTGCACCTCGTTCGGGATCGTCTCGGGGTTATCCCCCTCTACTACTCGAACACAACGGGGGAACTCGTCTTTGGCTCCGAGGTCAAGACGGTTCTCGCCGGCCTCCCCCAACGACCCGACGTGGACTTGTCGAGCCTCGACGCCTACCTTCTGGGCCGCTCGGTCCCGGCGCCGAACACCCTCTTCGATGGCATCTCGAAGCTTTCCCCTGCCCATCGCGCCGAGGTCACGGCCGACGGGCGCGTCCTGCTCACCCGCTACTGGGAACCCCCGCCGGCAGATCCGGCAGGAGCCTGGACGCCCGAGCGGGCGGTCGATGCCGTGGACGATGCCGTGACAGCGGCAGTCCGATCGGCGCTTGTCGCCGACGTCCCGGTGGGGGCATATCTCAGCGGAGGAGTCGACAGCAGCCTCATTGTCGCTAAAATCGCCGAGGTTCAGCCGGAACATCAGGTCACGACTTTCGCGGCCGGGTTCGGCGATCCGCGCAACGACGAACTGACTTGGGCACGTCGGGTCAGCGATCACGTGGGAACTGACCACCATGAGGTCCACGTCGATGCCGCCGACTTCGAGCACCTCTGGCCCAAGCTCACGTGGCATCGCGACGCGCCCATGTCAGAGCCTGCCGACATTGCCGTCTACCGGCTCGCGGAGACAGCGCGCCAGAAGGTGACGGTTGTCCTCTCCGGAGAGGGCGGAGACGAGCTGTTTGCCGGCTACCCCAAGTACCGTGCCGCGAAAGCCATGGCTGCGATCTCCACTTTGCCCGGCGGCCTCCGATCGTCGGTCGCGGGGGCCCTTGATCGACATCTCCCGCACCGTCTTGGCCGCGCGAGGATTGGGCTGCGCGTGGTGGGCGAACGGCACCAGGCGGACCAGTTCCGAACCTGGTTCGCACCATTCACCTCGAGCGAACGCCGGGCCCTGCTGGCGGGAGTCGAGTCCCGACCACCCGTGATGGACCCGAGCAACCCTGATGTCATCCGTGGAATGCTGCTCGGCGACCTTCGCAGTTGGCTTCCCGATAATCTTCTCGAACGAGGTGACCGGATGTCGATGGCCGCATCGCTCGAGCTTCGCCCGCCGCTGCTCGACCATCGGCTCGTTGACCTGGCGTTCCGCCTGCCGTCCGACCTCAAGGTGCGGGATGGCCGCACGAAGTGGATTCTCAAGGAGGTCGCGCGCCGATACCTCCCCGCCGAGGTCGTCGACCGTCGCAAGGTGGGGTTCCGCGTACCCCTCGACGCGTGGTTCCGTGGGGAGCTGCGGGACTCCATGTGGGACAGGCTTACGGGAGCGGATTCGTTCGTGGGCGCGACGTTCGACCGGAAGGCCGTGCGCGACCTTCTGCAGCGACACGAGAGCGGGACTTTCAACGAGGAGAACCGGATCTGGACGCTCATGTCCCTTGAGGTCTGGCACGAGCGATTCTTCACCGCACAGAGCACCGACTCCACGCTCCAGAGGTAGCTTCTCGACGGGCTCCTACGTGGACCGGGAACTATTGTCCCGTTCCCATGCGCCCTGACGCGACCGAAAGCGGGCTCGCAGCCTCGCGATGAAGATGAGCACAGCGTAGACGGCGGCGGAGAGAACGAGGCCCGGCTGTCGTCGGACGAGGGCAAGAATATCCCGGAGTTGGCCTCGCTGCCCGCGTGAGATGGGAATGTGGCTATCGTCCCGCTGAACATCACCCTGAGTACGGTACGTCCGAATGAGTATCTTGAGCAGGTCACCAGTTCTGCGCGGGGTCGTCACGATCACGGGGTCAGTGTCGACGATGTCGGTCTCGGCTTCGGAGAAGAGGCTGTCGATGAAGAGGTCGTCGGAGACAATATCGGGAAACTCCCCAAAGCGCGCCCTCCCGTCAATGGAGAGCGCGTAAGTGCCAGCACCCCACAGGGCCCGACTGATCGAGGGGAGCCTCTCCCGCACTTCGTACCATCGTCGCACCGGCCAGCGCGCTCCGGTGGAGTCGAATCTGATGGGCGGGCGGGCTGCGAGTGTTCCCCCCGTCGAGAGACGGCTGAGAACTGCCATCGCCGCCGCGCCCGTCATCACCACGTCCGCATCCAAATAGATGCGCGGGCCGGGGACCGCGAGCTGATCTCCGGTGCGCAACGCACCCACCTTCGAAGCGACCTCGAGCTCGACCACCTCGACCGAATCGAATTGGCGCGCGATCGCCGCCGTGTCGTCTCCGCACCCATTGCACACCACAACCACCTGCGCTGCACCCGACACGATGACCGAGGACAGCGCCGCAAGGCAGCGCGCTATGACTGCCTCCTCGTTGTGGGCGGCGATCACGATGGCGCCGAGGGGCGCCTTCACCTCGACGAACCCGGCAGGGCGCGACGAGCTCGCGGCGAGAGCAGCGCGGTGAGGCTGGCACGTGCTGCGGGCCGGCCCAGCCTCAGAAGGTTGTGCAAAACCGCGACGCCGAAGAATGCGGCAGTGGCTGTTGGTCCATGCCATTTGCGAAAGTATCGCACCTTGTTCACCGACAAGAGCGCCTCGAGCTGGTTCGAGCTGCCCGACCCTGCTCCGCGGTGGCGCACGACGGCAGAGGGGGTGAAGAGGATTCGGCCCCCCGACTCCCGTATTCGGCGACTGTAGTCGGTCTCTTCGGAATAGAGGAAGAAGCGGGTGTGATCCCATTTACCGACGAGCTCGATCGTGCTGCTCCGCACGAGGAGCGCGGCCCCCGTGGCCCAGTCGACCGGCGTCGGCACCGCATACGCGTCGCCGTCCCTAATCATCTCCGCCAGCCAGTGCGGGCGCCTTGGCCATCGATCGCCGAAGACCGCCTCCCCAGCCGATCGCAGCACAGTGGGTTCTCGTCGCAGGGAAGGCTGCGGGGCTCCGGATTCGGCGAGAACGAGAGGGACGGCCGCGACCACGCCGGCGGTGACGCACGCGCTGAGGAGAGCGGACGCCGCTGCGGGTTCGAGCACAAGATCGGGATTGAGGAAGAGGACGAACCGCGATGACTCGGCGTGGGCCATTCCGTGATTGAGCCCTCCCGAGTACCCGAGGTTCGCACCGGCGTCGATCACCGTGACGTGGTCATACCCAGAGAGCCGATTGCGGAGGTCGTCTTCGCCGTAGTTGTCAACCACGACGGCGCGCCAACTCAGGTCATTCATCGCCGGCGGAATCGACTCGATGAGCCCCGGCAGGTCACGGGCGCTCTTGTATGCCACGACGATGACGAGGCAGTCGATCATCTGCTCACATTAGCGCGGCACACTCATGAAACGCGAAGCGGCACCAGGACGTGTGCCCTGGTGCCGCTTGTTGACGCCCGACTTCGGCGCGTGGAGAACGCTTAGCCGCGTCCAGGGGTGGCGACGAGTGCGCCGGTGCTTTGCAGCACGTTCCCGGTCCAGGCGTTGCCGTTGCCTGTCTGGAAGGCGATTG